>JANNTZ010000428.1:0-6285 GCA_031394595.1 Acidobacteriota bacterium | reverse complement strand
TCTCGCCCGCGAGGCGGTTGGTCCGGTTCTGATCCGACATGGAAGCGTAAGACTACAGGAGCGGCGTCGGAAACAGCAACGGCCGCCCGTTACCGGGCGGCCGCGTGCGTGTTCAGGGGGCCTGTCCGGGGCGCGGTCGTTTCAGGCGCGCGGGGCCGGCGACCCGGAGGTCTCCTTCCGGCCTCCGGACATCAACCAGGCGCCGGCGAACATCGCCAGACCGATCATGCCGGGTATCACGCCAACGGCAGCCACGTTACTGTTGTCTTCCGAGCCGATCGTGTAGAGGAACAGGCTCACGCCGATGCCGATGGCGATCAGGATGAGTCCACCGGTCTTGAGGTTTTCGATCTTGCGTCCACGCCGCGCGGCCGTTTCGATCTGCTCGAATTCCATGTACTTCTGGACGTCGAACGATCCCCCCTCGGCCATCTTCTTGAGGAACTCGTACTTGGCGCGGGCTTCTTCCTGCATCCGCCGGTTGTCGGCGACCCTGCCGATGGCAAGGAACGTGAACAGCGCCACGGACCCCACAATCGGGATCATCACCGCAAAAACCCCTGCCAGATCTTCCATGATCCACCTCCGGTTGATTTCGTCCTTCCGGCTCCTTAGACACAGAGGCGGGCAGTCTGGTTCCCGGCGCGCCGCGGCAAGGCCCCCGCCACCGGCCGATCCCGGCGCCGGCAGGCGGTGGCGCCCGGCTCCGCCCGGAGTGCTACCCTGTCGGCATGCCGGGAACCGGACCGCGGGGACCGGTATCCAACTGTTTCGGGCGGGGCGATGGCGCCCGGAGTGCCACCGATGTCACGAGAACCCGCTGACGACGAACTTGTCCGGGCCGCCCGATCGGGAGATCTCGATGCATTCCGTCTCCTGGTTCAGACCCACCAGTCGCGCATCTTCTCGCTGGCGCTGCGGCTGGTGCGGAACCGGACCGAGGCCGAGGACATGACGCAGGAAGCGTTCATCAGGATTTACCGGGGGCTGCCGTCGTTCCGCGGCGACTCGGCATTCACGACCTGGATGACCCGGGTCGCGCTGAACACCTTCCATCGCCACCTCTCCCGGATGCCGCGGCCTGCCGAGTCGATCGATGCCGCCGCGGACGAGGACCGGCGGCCGGTCGACCTGCCCGACACTGCCGAAGGCCCCGAGGCGGGGGCGGCGGCGGCCCAGCAGGCGCGCCGCGTCCGGAACCTGGTGGCGCAGCTGCCGTCACCATTCCGTGAGACGCTGACCATGTTCTATCTTCAAGAACGATCGGTCGAGGAGGCCGCGAAGGCCCTGGACGTTTCGACCGGCACCCTCAAGAGCCGGCTGTTCCGCGGACGCGAGATGCTGCTCCGGCTGTGGCAGGAATCGGCGGGTGACGCGGCGACCGCCGCCACCGCGGGGCTGCCCGGCGAATCCACCCGGCGGGAGGTGCGGCCATGATCGGACGCTGGACCTGCCGCCGCTGGCGGCGCGCCGTCTGGAGCGATGTGGACGGAACCCTGTCCGCTTCGCAGGCGGCCCGACTGCGATCCCACCTCGAAGGTTGCGCCGCCTGCCGCGCCGTGCACGCGCAGGCGCGCCGGATGGACGGTCTGCTGCGCTCCGAGCCGCTGATCCAGGCGCCGGACGAGATGGACGATCGCGTCATCCTCGGGATCGTCGCCGGCATGGGGTTCGCGGAGTCGCGCCGCCGCGCGCGGGGTCGCGCGGCCGCCGGGCCCGTTCGCGGCGACGGATCCAAGGGCGACCCGATGGGCCCCTGGGAGTGGTGGATCCTCGGCGGCTTCCTGCTGTTCGGCGTCGGAATGATCGGGTGGGTGGTCGTCGCCCTCGTCCCGGCGCTGCTGACCACCAGCGCCGCTGCCGCCCCCGTGGTTCCGGCCGCCCAACCCGGGGTTCTCGACACGATGACGCGCGGTCTCGAGGCGACGGCCGCCACCGGGCGGACGCTCACCGCGTTCCTCCAGTCGCCTCTCGGTGGGCCGATCGCCACCATGATTGGGGTCCTCGCGCTGTCGCTCGGCATCTTCCGCCTGGCGATCAGCCGGCACGGCCACGGGACCGGGGCGCACGGGCGGCCGTAATTTCCCACTGCAGGTCTACTTGCTGCCCGCCTCGGACAACGCACGCGCAAGCAGATCCGGGACGCCGAGGACCTGCGCGCCACGCTCAAGGTATGGGACATCCATCCGACCTTCCTGGGTCAGCACGATCCCCAGGATGTCGCGCCACTGGCGGTCGGAGATCTCGTTGCCCAGCCGGTACCAGCGCGGCAATCAGAGGCTCCACGCCTGATTCGGTCAGCTCCACGACCATGTCCACGTCGAGGGTCGACCGGGGCTCGCCGCAGACCGAGCCGGCAAGCGAGCCGCCTACGAGATAGCGAATGCCGCAGGACTCGAGAGCTTCGGCGACGATCAAGGCGATGTGGACGGGATCGGCGACCACCATCAACGGCCGAACAGCGCAGCAGCTTCAGGATAGATCTCACAGGCGAGATCGCGGCCGAGCTTCAGGGCAGCCAGACGCAACAGACATTCCCGCTCCGACGCGCCCGGGTGGCGGATCCGGAGACCCGCCAGCGACAACTCCTGCACAGCCCGGCTGATCTCGCTCACCGCGCGCGCTTTTTCCAGCGGCGTCATGCACCGCCAGCGCTCAACTTGGATGCGCTCGGCCTCTGCCGTTGTATCGGCCGCGAGCACGGCGTGCGTTCGGCTCATTGCCTGCACTATACCGTCGGGGCTCCATGTTGGTCGCGCTCGCGCCCCATTGCGCTATCATGCCGCCAGCTTCAGGACCGGGTCCTGGAGGGATTGGAGGGATCCGGTCGGCACCGCGGGATTCCGGATCACGACACCACGATGACTTTGAGCGTCGGCACCCGGCTTGGCCCCTACGAGATCGTCGCGCCGCTCGGCGCCGGTGGGATGGGCGAGGTCTACCGCGCGAAGGATGCGCGGCTGGGGCGCGAGGTCGCCATCAAGGTCCTCCCCGCCGACTTCTCCCAAGACCCGGCGCGCCTGCGCCGCTTCGAGCAGGAGGCCCGCGCCACCGGGCTCCTCAATCACCCCAACATCCTCGCCATCTTCAGACTGCGGCGGCGAGAACGAGGTGGTCGCACCGTTCGAATCGCCCGATCCGAAGATGACCAGGGTGATCGAGGAAGCGGTGCAGTTCGAGGTCGACATGTACCATTTCTACCGGCTGGTGCTCGAACCGATGCCGGCCGCGGAGGATCTGATCGCCAACACCATCTTCGAAGGGATCCCGTTCGAGGACCTGGTCGCCCACGTCCCGGCGCTGTACGAGCGCGCCCTCACCATGGAGCGCCGCACCCGCGACCATTTCCAGCGGCGCGCGCAGGAGCTTCCCGACGGACCCGAGCGCGAGATCTGCCGCGAGCTCGCCGCCGAGGAGGAAGATCACGTCGCCATGCTGGAGACGGAGCTGCAGCAATACACCGGGGACGCGCGGGACTAGGAACCTGTCCGGGCCAGCCGCGGCGGCCTATTTTTCCAGCGCCACCGGGCCGTCGAAGACGGTGAAACGGAGGGTGGTGTTCCCCACCCGGATCAGATCGTTGTGGTCGATGTTGCGCCGCGACAGGCGGACCCCGTTGACGAATGTGCCGTTGCGGCTGGCGAGGTCCTGGACGGCGTAGTGGCCGACGCTGGCGATGATGATCGAAGCGTGCTTGCGGGACACCTTTTCGTCCTCGAGGGCGATGTCGCAGTCCTTCCTGCCGACGACGTAGGTGCCGAGACCGGTGATGTCGAACGACTTTCCCTTGTCGTCGCCGTCCATGATCTGGATGTGAATCGATTTGCCCCCGAGCGCGGAGGGCTTGCGCAGCATCTTCTGCGCCGGACTCTCGAGGAGCGTCTCGTCCACCGCCGCCTGACCGGCGAAGCGGACGGGCGCCCGATTCCACGCCGGGGCCGGCACCGCCTCGGCGCGAGTCGGGGCCGGCACCGCGGCCGCGCCGGTCGAGGCCGGCTTGCGGTCCTGCCCGGGACAGATCATCGAGGGAGAGGACGTGCCGCCGCCCGGAACGCGGACGACGGAGGGAGCCGGCGGACGGACCGGCGGCTTCGGGCCGTGCATCGGCCGTTCCTTGCGGATGAGCAGCCGGCTCGTCGTGCTGACCTGGGGCGTGTCCGGAATGGCGGTCGTCGCTCTCATCGTGCTCTCCCTGTGAGGATCACTTCTCCGACCTGATCGCCGCCTGGTCCTTGCTTCCAGTCCAGGCCAGCGTGAGTTTCCCGCCCTTGCCCTTGGGCAGCTCGCCTTTGAGGACGCTCAGCGTGTCCTCGCCGAGCGTCCCGGTGATCTTCGATTTCCCCTCCATGGCCCCCTTGGCCGAAGTCAACCGCACCTCGACGCCGTGCTTCCCCGCCGGCACCGTCAGGAGATGCGACAACGATCCTCCCTTGTTGCGACCGGCGTCGAACGGCTTGGAGAGGACGGTCTTCCCGTCCAGCAGGACGACGACCCGGCCGGAGGAGAGGCGGTGCTTCAGTTCGATCCGGAGCCGCGCCGTCGGTGTCTGTCCCATCTGGTCGTCCGCTTTCCTCAGGTTGGCCCGCGCCCCCAGCACGCGGGCGAGCTGGGAGGGCTCGGCGTAGGTCATGGCGCAGACCGAAGGGCCGGCGCCACGAGCCGGGGGCGGGATCGCAGTGGGTGGGGCCCCGCCGATCGCCGCGCCGACCAGCGCCAGCGGCCCGAAGTCCTTGGGGAGCCCCCCGACCGCGTCCCCCGACTCCGCCGCCAGTTTGGCGAACGGGCCGCGGAACAGCGCCAGGATCGCCCAGTTCATGCCGATGAGCGTCACCAGCAGGAGCGTCAGCAACCCCCCGAGACGCCACTGGCTTTCGAGGTTCCACCATCGCGAGTGCGGGAGCGGCGGCAACGGCCCGCTCCCCGTCGTGTTCTCCCGCCGGTCGCCCGTGACGCCGGACGCCGCGGCGTCCGTGGCGGCGTCCCCGCCGGATTCTCCGGCAGCGTCGACGCCGGCCGTCGCGGCACCCGCCACGGCGGTCACGATGTCCGGCAGGCGCTCGGCAACCTCCATCAGGGCCGCGAGCATCTCCTGGCCGGTCTGGTAGCGGGAGTCGGGGTCCTTCGCCAGGGCGCGCTCCAGGATCGGATCGAAATCGGCCGACACGTCGGCGTGGACCTCGCTCGGCGGATCGGCGGGCTGGGTCGAAATCTTGTAGAGGACCTCCGAGACGCTCTCCCCTTCGAAGGGCGACCGGCCGGTCAGGAGCTGGTAGAGGATGACGCCGAGCGCGAACAGGTCCGACCGGCCGTCGGCGACGCCACCCTTGAGCTGCTCGGGGGACATGAAGCCGGGCGACCCGACGAACTGGTCCGACTGCGTCAGGTCGGAGTCCGGCAGGCGGGCCACACCGAAGTCGGTGATCTTGACCTGGCCGCTGTCGCCCAGCAGGACGTTCGCCGGCTTGATGTCGCGGTGCACGATGCCGCGCCGGTGGGCGAAGTCGAGCGCCGAGGCGATCTGCGCCGCCACCCGCACCGCCGCATGGGGGGCGAGCGGCGCGCGCTCGCGGATCACTTTCTTGAGATCGCGGCCGGCGACATGCTCCATGACGATGAATGGCCGGCCGCTCTGCGGGTCGCGGCCGATGTCGTGGACCCCGACGATGTGCGGGTGGACCAGGGCGCCCGCCGCCTGCGCCTCCCGCAGAAAGCGCTCGTGGTACTGGCGGACGTCCTCCTCGGACATGTCCGGTCGCAGGGTGATCACCTTGATGGCGACGTTGCGCCCGATGACCGGGTCCTGGGCGAGATAGACCCGCCCCATGGCGCCTTGGCCCAGTAGCTCGACAATCCGGTAGCGTCCGATCTGATCGGGATCGGATGAGGAACCGGCGGAACTTTCCGCGGCGGGGGCAGCGTCCTTGGCCCTGGCCTGAGAGGTCTTCGCCTTGCGGCGCTTGCGTTCGAACACTCGCCCTCCTTCCACCGGGTGAGGAAAGCCGCGAGCGAATATAAGGACCGCCCCGGAGGCGGCGCAAGGCTGAAATGCCTGTCCCGCACGACGTTTACAGGATCGTGTCGGCGGTCCCGGCAGGCGCGCGAAGCCCGCACCGGCGCGCCGCATCCGCCCGTCAGCCAGCCGTCGGCCGCGCCGCCCGCGTGTCCAGGAACAACCAGGTTCCGGATCCGAGTGGCGGGCCGCAGCGCGGCGCAGCGACCTCGAGCCGCGCCATGCGCGTCAGATGGGCGCCCCGTGGCCCTCGCGAGCGAGTGCGGAGCCGCGCC
>JANNTZ010000382.1:0-34464 GCA_031394595.1 Acidobacteriota bacterium | reverse complement strand
GGTGGCGGTCAACGACGTGCACGGGGTCGAGGCGCGTGACTTCGAGCTGCACCGGCTGCTGCGCGCCATCGATCTCAACACCACGCGCGACCGGGTGCCGCCCGAGGAACTGGCGTCGCCGCAGGCGTGGCTGAAACCGCCGGCCGAGATGGCGCGCGCCTACCCGCACTGCCCGGAGGCGGTGGCGGCGACGGCGCGCCTCGCGGCGGCATGCGCCCTCGAGCGGCCGCCGTGGGGTGCCCGCGTCTTCCCACGTTTCGCGCAACTGGTGTCGGCGGGGGCGGCCGCCGAGCCCGGCACCGACGACACCTTCGTCATCCTGAGGACGCGCTGCGACGAGGGGGCGCGGCGACGCTACGGCGCGGTCACGCCCCAGGTGCGGGCCCGTCTCGACCACGAGCTGGCGATCATCCGCGACAAGGGGTTCGCCGACTATTTCCTGGTGGTGCAGGAGATCGTCCGCCGGTCGCCGCGCACCTGCGGGCGCGGCTCGGCGGCGGCCTCGATCGTGTCGTACTGCCTCGGGATCACGCACGTCGAGCCGATCCGTCACGACCTGTACTTCGAGCGCTTCCTCAACCGCGGCCGGGTCGATCCGCCCGACATCGACGTGGACTTCTGCTGGGACGAGCGCGACGACGTCCTCGACTGGGTGTTCCGGACCTTCGGCGACCGGCACGCCGCGATGATCGCCAACCATGTCACCTTCCGGGGGCGCGCGGCGGTGCGCGAGGTTGCCAAGGTGTACGGCCTGCCGCCCGACGAGATCCGCCGGGTCACCGACGGGATGCGGCATTCCTGGGCCGCCGGCACCGCCATGGAGGCGGTGCGATCCGACCCGATGTTCCGGGGCGATGACCTCGACCCGCGCCGCGGCGGGCTCCTGGCGCGGCCGCCGTGGCCGGAGATCCTCGGCTGGGCGGCGCGGCTCGACGGCGCCCCGCGCCACCTGTCGGTGCACTGCGGCGGCGTCGTGATCGCCCCGGACGATCTGGCGCGTTACGTACCGATCGAGCGCGCCGCGAAAGGGGTGCAGGTCATCCAGTGGGAGAAGGACCAGGCGGAGGACGCCGGGCTGATCAAGATCGACCTGCTCGGCAACCGGTCGCTGGCGGTGATCCGCGACGCCTGCGCCGCCGTGCGCGGGGGCGGCGGCCCCGATCTGCCGTACGAGTCGTTCGACCCGATCGACGATCCCCGCACCCAGGAGTTGATGCGCGACGGCGACACGATGGGGGTGTTCTACGTCGAGTCGCCCGCCATGCGGCAGTTGCAGCAGAAGACACGCCGGGGCGACTTCGAGCATCTGGTGATCCACTCGTCGATGATCCGGCCGGCGGCCAACGACTACATCCGCGAGTACGTGCGGCGCCTGCGCGGCGGGTCGTACGCGTCGATCCACCCGATCCTGGACGAGGTGATGGCCGAAACATACGGCATCATGTGCTACCAGGAGGACGTGGCGCGCGTCGCCATCCGCATGGCCGGCTTCGACGACGCCGAGGCGGACGGCCTGCGCAAGGTGCTGTCGAAGAAATGGGCCGGGCGGACGCTGGAGGACTACCGGCGGCGGTTCGCGGCCGGCGCCGAGGCCCGGGGCATCGGCGCCGGGGTCGTGCAGGAGGTCTGGCGGATGATCCTGTCGTTCGCCGGCTACTCCTTCTGCAAGCCGCACTCGGCCTCCTACGCCCTGGTGTCGTTCAAGTCGTGCCACCTCCGGGCCCACCACCCGGCCGAGTTCATGGCGGCGGTGATCGCCAACGGCGGCGGCTATTACTCCACCTTCGCCTACGTCTCCGAATGCCGGCGGATGGGGCTCGCCATCGCCCCGCCCGACATCAACGCGAGCGCCCGGGGGTACACCGGACGCAGCGTGCCCGAGGGAGACGCCGCGGACGGCGGCCCCACCGTGGCCCGGGAGGGCGGCACGCCCGGGGTGGCGCCGCGCGGCGTCGTGCGTGTCGGGCTGGCGCAGATCGACGGGTTGCGCGACGACGCCATCGTGGCGATCCTCGAGACGCGCGATCGCGGCGGCCCGTTCGCGTCGTTCGATGATTTCCTGCGGCGCGTGGCCCTCGACCCGTCGGACGTGGCGCGCCTCATCCGGGCCGGCGCCTTCGACACCGCCGGCTTCGGACCCGATGACGGGGCTGGCGGCCCGGGAATCGCGGCGGAGGGTGCGGGCGCCACGCCGCCAGCGGCGGACGCCCTGTCGCTGCGACCGCGGTTGCACTGGCGTCTGCGGGAGTGGGAGGCACGCACGGTGGGACGCCGGCAGGGGGTGCGCCCGTTGTTCGCACCCGAACTGGGGCCGCTGCCCGAACCGCGCCCGTACGACGCGGTCCGCCTCCTGCGCGACGAGGAGACGACTCTCGGGTTTCTCGTCAGCCGCCATCCGCTGACGCTTTATGCCGGCCGGATCCGGGCCCTCATGGCGCGCGGCGTGCGGCTGGTGCGCGGGGAGCACCTGGCGGCGCACATCGGCAGGACGGTGATGACCGTCGGGTGGCTGATCACCGGGAAGATCGTCGCCACGAAGGACGAGGAGCCGATGGAGTTTGTCTCCTTCGAGGACACCACGGCGATCTACGAGACGACGTTCTTCCCGCGCCCGTACGCGCGCTTCTGCCGCATGCTGAGCACGACGCGGCCCTACCTGCTGACGGGGAAGGTGGAGGAGGACTTCAGCGCGCTGACCGTGACGGTGGAGGACGTGGTCTTTCTCGACACGACGGATCGGACGGCGGGTCGGGAGACGGGCGGCTTCAGGGGCGTGTCGGGCGCCGACGCCGGGGCTGCGCCGGGGGCTCGCCAAGCGTCAGGGTCAGCTCCGCCCGCCGGCCGTCGCGCACGATCTGCAGGATCACCCGATCGCCAGGTTTGAAGCGCGCCAGGCGGGTGCGCAGGTCGTCGCTCGACTCGATCGGCCGTCCGTCGGTCGCCACGACGATGTCGCCGCGCCGGATCCCGGCGCGCGCCGCCGGTCCGGAGGGGTCGGTCTCGGCCACCAGGGCACCGGCCGCGTCGTCGAGCCCGAAGGCCCGGGCGATCTCCGGGGTCATCGCCTGCAAGGAGAGCCCTGCGTAGCCGCGCACCACGCGGCCGTGTTCCAGGATGCTGTCCAGGACGCTGCGGGCCAGGTCGACCGGGATGGCGAACCCGATGCCGTTCGAACCGCCGCTCTGCGAGTAGATCGCAGTGTTGATGCCGACCAGCTCGCCCCGCGCGTTGATCAGCGCGCCGCCGGAATTCCCCGGGTTGATGGAAGCGTCGGTCTGGATGAAGTCCTCGAGATCGGTGATCCCCAGGTTGCCGCGGCCGAGGGCGCTGACGATCCCCATCGTCACGGTGCCACCCAGACCGAAGGGGTTGCCGATGGCAAAAACGACGTCGCCGACCTGCAGGTTTTCGGATCGCCCGAAGAGCGCGGTGGGCAGGGCACCGTCCGCGACCTTGAGGACCGCCAGGTCGGTGCGCGGGTCGGACCCCACGACGCGCGCCTGCAGTTCATGACCGTCGCCAAGGGCGACCTTGACCTCGGCGGCCGCCTCGATGACGTGATAGTTCGTCAGGATGATGCCGTCGGCGCCGACGATGACGCCCGAACCGAGACTCGACTCGAGGCGCTGTCGCGGGACGGCGTAGCCGCCCAGTTCGTCTCCGAAAAAGTTCCGGAAGAATGGATCGGCGAGAAATGGCGAATACTCATAAGTCTGGATGACGTGGAGGGAGGAGATGTTCACCACCGACGGCATTGCCGGTCGTAGGATCTCAGCGTAGGAGGAGGGGAGGGGCGCACCCTCGCGGCCGCGGGACACCAGGGGCACGACGATCCAGCCGATTAGCACCCCCAGGAGGACAAAAACCACGCTGGCAGCCAGGCCGAACCTGATGCCTGCCGGTGGGTGGATGGCAGCCCGGGCAGGGTCGCCGGAGTCCAGAGTGTGGCCGGAAGGGGTCGACCTCATTGCATCAACCCGGGAAACACGTTAATTATACATACGCGTCAAGGGGCGCACCTGAAGGCGCCCCGCGTCTCGTGAGGTGACTCGTTGTCCAACCTGTGGATCTCGATCCAGCCGATCATGCACGATTTCGTCCCGAAGGCGCTCCTCGCCATCCTGTGCGGGGGGCTCATCGGGACCGAGCGCGAGATGAAGAGCAAGCCGGCCGGGTTCCGCACCAACATCTTGATCTGCCTCGGGTCGATGCTGTTCATGTGGCTGTCGATCCACCTCGGGGCCGCTGTGGGCGGCGACCGGCCTTCCGACCCCGGGCGGATCGCGGCCCAGGTGGTGACCGGCATCGGGTTTCTCGGCGCCGGCACGATCATCCAGGCGCGCGGCCGCATCGTCGGCCTCACCTCGGCGGCGATGATCTGGGTGGTGGCGGCGGTCGGCATGGCGATCGGGGCCGGGCAGAACGCCGTCGGGATCGCGACCACGATCCTGATCCTGGTCGTCTTGCTCGGGCTCGGGTTGTTCGAAAAGCGGCTGTTCGGTCGCTGCGTGCTTTACGAGTGCCAGATCTCCTTCGACGACGACCGCGGAAAAACCCGGGGCGCGATCGAGGAGACGCTGCGCGGCGTCGGCCGGCCGCTGGAGGGCTTCAATCTCAAGCGCACCGGCGAGCACCTGCAGTTGACGGTGCAGTACTGCGATGTCCATCCCGAGCATCGCCGCTTCCTGAGCGACCTCTGGAAGATCGAGGGGATCCGCGAGGTCCGGCCGCTGCGCTGAGGCGTTGACAGGTCCGCAACCGCAGCCTACGATTCCGCGATTCCGCAATCCGCAGTGCCTGATGCATGCTAGGGGGAACGTATGACGCCGCTGCTACAAGCCGATCTGCCGGGGCTGCGCCTGCTGGGGCGCGGCAAGGTCCGAGACAATTTCGAGGTCGGCGACGACATCCTGATGGTCTGCAGCGATCGGATCTCGGCGTTCGATCATGTCCTGCCGAACGGCATCCCGGACAAGGGGAAGGTCCTCAATCAGATCACCTTGTTCTGGTTCGAAAAGATGTCTGACCTGGTCCGGAACCACGTCCGGGAGCACCGGGCCGACCGGTTCCCGGCAGCGCTGCGGGGACATGCCGACATGCTGCGCGGCCGATCGGTGCTGGTCACACGGCTGAAGATGCTGCCGGTGGAATGCGTCGTGCGCGGCTACCTGGCCGGATCCGGGTTCAAGGAGTACCTCCGGGACGGAACGGTCTGCGGGATCCGGCTGCCGGCCGGCCTGGTGGAATCGTCCCGGTTGCCGGAGCCGCTTTTCACCCCCTCGACCAAGGCGGTGACCGGTCACGACGAGAACATCCCCTTCTCGCGAGTGGTGGAACTGGTCGGCCGGGAAGTGGCCGGCAAGGTCCGCGACCTGAGCCTGGCGATCCACCGGCGGGCCTGCGATCATGCCGAGTCGCGCGGCATCCTGATCGCCGACACGAAGTTCGAGTTCGGCCTGCTGGGGGAGGAGATTGTCCTGGCGGACGAGGTCCTGACCCCCGACTCGTCGCGCTTCTGGCTGGCCGACACCTACCGGCCGGGTGGATCCCAGCCCTCGCTCGACAAGCAGTTCGTGCGCGACTACCTCGAGTCGATCGACTGGGACAAGAACCCGCCCGCCCCGAAACTGCCGGAGGCGATCGTCAGCGGCACCGCGGACCGCTACCGGGACATCTTCCGTCGGCTGACCGGCCGCGAACTCCAATAACGGCGGCGCCGGTGTCGGGCGGGCGCCAGGCCCGCTCCGGCAAATCGGCTAGGTGCGTGCCGTGGGATCGGTCCCTTCGGTTGTAGTGGGGGAGAAGCGGGCCATCGTCCGCCGGCATCGGGACAGCGCCAGATCCGAGAACCGGGATCGCCGCCGGCCGACGAGGATGCGGCGCTTGAGCCCGAGGATCCGCCGGATCGAAGCGTCCAGCCGGCCCGGAGACAGCCGACGGGATGCGAAGGCCCGGACGAGCCCGTCGCGTGCTTCGACGATCCGGGTGGCCGAGCGGCAGAACATCAGCCCGTCACCGCCGGCCTCGAAGGCCGCGATCGCCTGGGCGGCACCGTCCAGTCGTTGATCCACGGCCCCCATCTCCAGATCGTCGGTCAGGATCAGGCCGCGGTAGCCGATCCGGCGGCGCAGCAGGCCGTCGAGGACCGCGGCGGACAGACTCGCCGGTCCGGAATCGTCGCCCTGCAGGGCGGGGTAGCGCGCATGTCCCACCATGATGGCCGGCAGCAGGGTCCGGAGCCGACGGTAGGGGAGAAGGTCGGTTTCCCAGAGCTGTTTCCGCCCGGTCGCGATGATCGGCAGCGTTTCGTGGGTGTCGCCTCCCGCCGATCCGAGGCCGGGGAAATGCTTGCCAACGGGGATGAGCCCCGTTTCCCGGCAGGCCTGGAGATAGGCCCGGCCCAGGGCGACCACGACCTCAGGGTCGGGACCGAAAGCCCGGTCGCCGATCCCGTTCGACAGGCCGGCGTCGGACAGGTCGAGGACCGGAGCGAAGTTCACGTTGAATCCAAGCGTCAGGAGGACCTGGGAGGTGGCGGCAGCGTAGCCGGCGACGGCCCGTCGGGCGTCGCGGCGCCCCGCGAGGGCCAGGCTTGAGGGGGTCGGACCGAGGATTGGACGCAGCCGGCTCACCCGTCCCCCCTCCTGATCGAGCGCGATGAAGGGCGGAACCGGCAGGGCGGCATGCAGCGCGTCGGTCAGGCGCCTGATCTGGGCTGCATCCTGGATGTTCCGGCCAAATAAAATCACCCCCCCGGGTCGGACCTGACGAACCAGGTCTACCAGAGGGCCCTCGAAGGCCGTCCCCTCGAAGCCGATCCAGAGGAGCTGGCCGACGCGGTCCTCCAGTGACATCAGGGCGGATTTCTTCATCGGCGGCCTACTGTAGTCCCGGGCGAAGCAGGGGACAAGCAGGGGGTGCAGTGGGGCTTCGGAATGACAAAAGTGCAATCCGTCCTTGACCGAGGTCTTCCGAGGACCTAGATTCGTCCATGTCTATATGCCTTCTATAAAATGCATATAGATTTACGGCAATTGAGTATTCGAAGTGGGGACGAGTCAGCGGAGGTGTGGAGGAGAATTGGACGCAAGCGGTGGGAGCAACCAGGCCCGGGTGCCCAGCATCTTGTGGGTCGGATGACTGACTGGAATCTTGACTCGCTGCCGGGGCGATGCTAGGATGGCGCCCCTTCGCGTCCTGAACCGGGGGTAGATCATGGCCAATAAGAAGTTCTACACGATCATGGTCGTTCCGCACGCGGCGGCGAAGTTCCGCCGTCTGAAGATCTCCCAGAACTTCCTGATTGCGGCCGGCTGTTTCGTCGGTGCCCTGTTCGTGGCCGGCCTGATGTTCCCCCACTTCCTGGTCCGGTCGGCCATCCTCCGGTCACGGCTGGACAAGGTCTCCCTCGAGAACGCCGAGTTGAAGAGAGCCAACGAGAAGTTCGACCAGGCCTTGAACGACCTGCGGGGCCGGTTGGCTGACTTCGAGACCAAGGCGACCAAGTTCGCCATGATGGTCGGTGTCGAGGATGCCGCTGCCCAGCAGATGGGCGCCGGGGGTTCGTCCTTTGACCTCAAGGGGCTCACGCCGAAGGCGAGCCAGGCGGTCATCGAAAGCGAAATCAAGACCCTCCAGGAACGATCCGGGGTCCTCCAAGACAACTTCCGCGTCCTGGATATGGCGTTCCAGAAGCAATCGCTGCTGCTCTCGTCGACCCCCAGCATCTATCCGGTCCGCGGCCTGCTGGGCAATGGTTACGGCTGGCGCCGCGATCCGTTCACCGGCATGCGTGACTTCCACCAGGGGCTTGACCTGGTCGCCCCGGGCGGCACCAAGGTGGTCGCCCCGGCCGACGGCATCGTCACCCGGGTCGGCCCCGCGGGGGGCTTCGGCCAGTCGGTCTTTGTGGCCCACGGCTACGGCATCGTGACCCGCTACGGCCACCTTTCCGGCTATAACGTCAGGGTGGGGCAGCGCGTCAAGCGGGGGGATGTCGTCGGCTTCGTCGGCTCCTCCGGCCGCAGCACCGGCCCGCACCTGCACTACGAGCTCCTGGTCCACCAGCGCAACGTGGACCCCGTCAAGTACATCCTCGAGGAATACCGGAGCTTCTGAGGCGGGCGCGGGACGCCGGCGAATGCTGCAAGCGGACCCGGGTCTCTTGGACTTGCCCCCCGGTTCTGCTAGAGTAAGCCGCGACAGCCGGCGCGGGGACCGCCGCCGTGCAGGCCGGCGGGCTCCCGCCGGGAGCGGCGCGTCCCGGGTCCGTTCCCTCCACAGTCCGACGCGGGGTCAAGGCCCTCCAGCGGGGCCGAAAGGGCGGAAGCACAGACGCCGATGTTCATCGACACCATCCTCAAGAAGATCGTCGGGACAAAGAACGAGCGCGAGCTGAAGCGGCTGTGGCCGCGCGTTTCCGAGATCAACGACCTTGAGCCCGGGATCCGGGCCCTGCCCGATGCGGCCTTCGCCGATCGCACCCGCGCGCTGAAGGATCGGGTCGCCTCCGGCACCCCGCTCGACGCCGTCCTTCCGGAATCGTTCGCCCTCTGCCGCGAGGCCGCCCGGCGCACCGTCAACATGCGCCATTTCGACGTCCAGCTGATCGGCGGCATGGTCCTGCACGCGGGGAAGATCGCCGAGATGAAGACCGGGGAGGGGAAGACCCTGGTTGCGACCCTCGCTGCCTACCTGAACTCGCTGGCGGGGAAAGGCGTGCACGTCATCACCGTCAACGACTACCTCGCCCGCCGCGACGCCACCTGGATGGGGCCGATCTACCAGTTTCTCGGCCTGACGGTCGGGGCGATCCAGCACGAGATGGACGATGCGGCGCGCCAGCAGTCGTATGCCGCCGACATCACCTACGGCACCAACAACGAATTCGGCTTCGACTACCTGCGCGACAACATGAAGTACTCGCTCGGGACGATGGTGCAGCGCGGCCACCACTACGGCATCGTGGACGAGGTGGACTCGATCCTGATCGACGAAGCGCGCACCCCGCTGATCATCTCGGGTCCCTCCGACGAAGCGACCGATCTGTACAACCGGGCCGACACCATCATCCCGCGTTTGAAGCGTGAGGAGGACTACACCGTCGACGAGAAGGCGCGCAGCGTGGCGCTCACCGAGGAAGGGGTCGAGAAGGCCGAAAAGGCGCTGCACGTCGAAAACCTCTACGAGCCCGCCGCGATGGAGCTCAACCACGCCGTTCACCAGGCGCTGCGCGCCCACATCCTGTTCAAGCGCGACGTGGACTACGTCGCCAAGGACGGCCAGGTGATCATCGTCGACGAGTTCACCGGGCGCCTGATGCCGGGGCGCCGGTGGAGCGACGGGCTGCACCAGGCGGTGGAAGCCAAGGAGCGGCTGAAGGTCCAGAAGGAGAACCAGACCCTCGCCACCATCACCTTCCAGAACTACTTCCGCATGTACGGCAAGCTGGCGGGGATGACCGGGACGGCCGACACCGAGGCGGTGGAGTTCGACAAGATCTACCGCCTCGAGGTCATGGTGATCCCGACCAACCGGGTGTTGATCCGGATCGAGAACCCGGACGTCGTGTACCGCACCGAACGCGAGAAGTTCGGCGCCGTCGTCGAGGAGATCGAGGACCTGCACAAGCGGGGCCAGCCGGTGCTGGTCGGGACCATCTCCATCGAAAAATCGGAACACCTGAGCGACCTGCTGCACAAGCGTGGTGTGCGGCACGTGGTGCTGAACGCCAAGTACCACGAGAAAGAGGCGGAGATCGTCGCCCAGGCCGGGCGGCTGGGAGCCGTCACCATCGCCACCAACATGGCGGGCCGTGGGACCGACATCCTGCTGGGCGGCAATCCCGAGTACCTGACGCGGCGCGCCCTGCACGACCAGGGGGTCGCCCCGACGGACGTGACACCGGAGATGCTGCAGGAGGGAATCGAACGCTACCGCGCCGAGTGTGTCACCGAGCACGACAAGGTGGTGGGACTCGGCGGTCTGCACATCCTTGGTACCGAGCGTCATGAGGCGCGCCGCATCGACAACCAGCTGCGCGGCCGTGCCGGCCGGCAGGGGGATCCAGGGTCGTCGCGCTTCTACCTGTCGCTCGAGGACGACCTGATGCGGATCTTCGGGTCGGACCGGATCTCGGGACTGATGCAGCGTCTCGGGATGGAGGAGGGGGTGCCGATCGAGCACGGGATGGTGACCCGGGCCATCGAGCGGGCGCAGAAGCAGGTCGAGGCCCGCAACTTCGAGATCCGCAAGCACCTGCTGGAATACGACGACGTCAACAACGCGCAGCGTACCGAGATCTACCGCCTGCGGCGTGAGTTGCTCGAGGGACGCGGGCAGAAGGAATACCTGGTCCAGAAGGCGGATGAGATCCTCGCCTTCCTGATCGATTCGACCTGCGGCCCCGACAGCCACCCGGACGACTGGCAGGTGGACGATCTGCGCAACGGCCTGCTGCGCTTCTTCGGCATCGACGTGCAGAGTCTCGGGATCGACTGGAAGACGATCAACTTCCCGGACCTGCAGGCAAAGCTGTCGGGCCTGGTGCGGGAGCGCTTCGAAGAGAAGGAGCGCACGCTCGGCGCCGACTTGATGCGGCAGCACGAGCGGGCCCTGATGCTCTACGTCATCGATACCGCATGGAAGGACCACCTCCTCGCCATGGATCACCTGAAGGAGGGGATAGGTCTGCGCGGCTACGGCCAGCGCGACCCGCTGACCGAGTACAAGAAGGAATCGTTCGCCATGTTCGGCTTGATGAAGGAGCGGATCGAGGACGAGATCGTCCTGAACCTGTGGCGCATCGATGCCGTGGTCCGCGGCCAGCAGGAAGAGATGCGCAAGAGCCGGGAGCGCGACCTGGTCTACAGCGCGCCGACCAAGGAAGCGGCGCCCCCGGCGGCCCGCCCGCCGTCGGAACGGGTTGGCCGGAACGATCCCTGCCCGTGCGGTTCGGGGAAGAAATACAAGAAGTGCCACGGCACGGAGGAGAAGGCGGGGGCCGGCCCGCGGCCGACCGCGCCGCACGGGATGCGGGTCTAGGACGCCCCCGCACCGCCGTCAGAAGACGACGCGTCCGAGGAGAACGCCCGATGCTCGATGGACCGATCCCCGAGGGGCTGACCTTTGACGACGTCCTGCTCGTCCCCGGACGATCCGATGTGGTGCCGGCCCGGGTGGACGTCACCACCCCGTTCAGCCGATCGATCCGTCTCAACATCCCGCTGGTATCGGCGGCGATGGACACGGTCACCGAGTCGCGTCTGGCGATCGCCATCGCCCAGCAGGGCGGCCTGGGGATCATCCACAAGAACCTGAGCATCGAGGCGCAGGCGATGGAGGTGGACAAGGTCAAGCGATCCGAGAGCGGCATGATCGTCGACCCGATCACCATCCGTCCCGAGCAGCGGATCGCCGAGGCGCTTGAGGTGATGCATCACTACAAGATCTCCGGCGTGCCGGTGACCGGGAAGGACGGCAAGCTGCTCGGGATCCTGACCAACCGGGACCTGCGCTTCGAGACGCGCACCGATCTTCCGGTGGCGGACGTGATGACCAAGGACAACCTGGTCACCGTCCCGGTCGGCACCACGCTGGAGCAGGCCAAGGCGATCCTGCACAAGCACAAGATCGAGAAGCTCCTGGTCGTGGACCGTGCCTATCACCTCAAGGGGTTGATCACCGTCAAGGACATCCAGAAGGTGATCAAGTACCCCGATGCCTGCAAGGACAGCCTCGGGCGCCTGCGGGTCGGTGCGGCGGTCGGCGTCGGACCTGACACGGCGGCCAGGGCGAAGGCGCTGGTGGACGCCCGGGTGGACGTCCTGGTCGTGGACACGGCTCACGGCCATTCGGCCGGCGTCATGGAGACCGTCCAGGCGCTTAAGAAACAGTTTCCGGACGTCGATCTCGTGGCGGGCAATGTCGCGACCGAGGAGGCGACGGAGGACCTGATCCGGATCGGCGTCGACGGGGTCAAGGTCGGGATGGGCCCGGGTTCGATCTGCACCACGCGGGTCGTCGCGGGGGTGGGCGTGCCGCAGGTGACCGCCATTGCCCAGTGCGCCCGTGGCGCCCGGAAGCACGGGATCCCTTTGATCGCCGATGGCGGCGTGAAGTTTTCGGGCGATGTCAGCAAGGCGCTGGCCGCCGGGGCTTCCTCGGTGATGATCGGGTCGTTGTTCGCCGGGGCCGAGGAGTCGCCGGGCGAGACAATCCTGTACCAGGGACGGACCTTCAAGGCTTACCGCGGCATGGGGTCGATCGGCGCGATGCGCCGCGGCAGCGCCGACCGCTACTTCCAGGAGGCGTCGGCCGGTGACGACAAGCTGGTGCCCGAGGGGATCGAGGGGATGGTCCCGTACAAGGGGAGCGTCCAGGACCTCGTCGCCCAGTTGGTCGGCGGTCTGCGCGCCGGGATGGGTTACTGCGGGGTGCGCGACATCGAGACGCTGCGTCGCGAGGCGCGCTTCCTGCGCGTGTCGTCGGCGGGGCTCAAGGAGAGCCACGCGCACGACGTCATCATCACCAAGGAAGCCCCGAACTACCGGATGGAGTAGCGGGACCGGTCAGCCGCGCCGGTCATCGATGGTCAGCCGGCGGCGGCTGTCTCCCAGGTCCTCGATACGCACCGCCACGCAGGCGGCGGGCATCCAGGGACCGAGGCGCTCGGCCCACTCCACGATCGCCACCCCGTCGCCCCCCAGGATCTCCTCCAGCCCCAGCTCGTCGAGATCGGTCTCCTTTTCGATGCGGTACAGATCGACGTGGTAGACCGGCAGCCGGCCCCGGTAGGGGTTGACCAGGGTGAAGGTGGGGGATCGGACGTCGTCCGGGTCGACACCGAGGCCGGCCGCGAGACCGCGTGCGAACACCGTCTTGCCCATGCCGAGATCGCCGGTCAGCAGGACGATGTCGCCGGCCCGGAGCCCGGCAGCCAGCGCCCGCCCCGCTTCGTTGGTCTCCGCGGCGGACCGGGCGACGATCGATCGCACCGCCATCGTGTCGCTCAGACGAGCGGGAATTCCATCAGAACCGGCTGCGGCATCAGGTCGCGGTGCTGCCGGAACATCCGCGGCAGTGGCTGGACGACGGCGAAGTGGGCGCGCTGGTAGAGCGGCCTCGATCGCTGGTTGCCGATGAGCCGGACCAGTTTCAAATGCCGGCGCCGGCCGACCTCGACCGCTTCCAGCAGCAGACGCAGACCGACCCCACGTCCGCGCAGCGATTCATCCACCCCGAGGGAGGTGAGGTAGAGGACTTCGCCGCGCGGGTTATGGGCCCCCGACGGCAGCGTCTTCTCGTACTCGAGGTAAGACCGCGGGAAGTCGCGCGTCCAGAGAAGCCCGTTGGCCAGGCCGACGATCTGGGGCAGGCGACCGGGTCGGTAGATTTCGGCGAGCAGGAAAGCCTCCGGAAGGGCGAACAGCCGGCGCTGCAATTCGTTCAGGGTTGCCGCCAGCGGTCCCCAGACGCGGCGCTCGAGCAGGGTCGCTTCCTCGAGGTCGTCGGGACGGGCCGGCCGGATGACGACGCGGGCCGGGACGACGCGGGCCCCGGGACCGGGGCGCGGCGCTTCGGCGGGATGGTGCAGGCCGGCCGCCGGGGGCCGCCCGCCCGGCGCGGTCCCGCCCAGCCGGTCCATGTCGGTGAGACGCCCGTTGCGCGTCGACCCGTTGGTTGTCTTCATGTCTTGGTGCCCCGCGGGCGAAGGCGGGCGATCGCGCGCGGGACCTGCGCCAGGATGTCGCGCGCGATGAGCGGCATCTCCCCGACCTCGCCGGCCGCCAGGTCGCCCGCCAGGCCATGCACGTAGACGCCGACACGCACCGCATGATCGACCGGCAGCCCCTGGGCCAGGAGACCCGCCAGGATGCCGGTCAGGACGTCTCCCGAACCGGCGGTCGCCATCCCGGGATTGCCGGTCGGGTTGACGTAGACCCGTCCGGCAGGGGACGCGGCAAGCGTCCGGTGCCCTTTCAGGACCACCCAGCAGGAGTGTGCCTTCGCGAACGTTCGGGCCGTCGCGATGCGATCGTTCTGGACTGCCTGGGTCGATCGATCCACGAGTCGCCCCATCTCACCGGGGTGGGGTGTGAGAACCAGCGGTCGCCGCCGGCCATTCAAGAGCCGGTGCGCTCCCGCGAACGCGTTGACTCCGTCGGCGTCCAGGACCACGGGAACCCGAACCTGGGCGACGACGTCGCGGATAAGTTGCCTCACCTCGGCGTTCCCAGTCAACCCTGGACCGAGCGCCAGGACCGATTTTCCCTTCAGAAGGCGCAGAAGATCGCCGGTCCCCCGGGCGGCGAGCGTGCCGCTGGTGGTCTCGGGGAGCCCCTCGGTCATCACTTCCATGGCGCGGGGGACGATCTGGTTCTGCAGGCTCTGTGGGACCGCCGCGGTCACCAGGCCGCAGCCGGCGCGGAGCGCCGCCATCGAGGTCATCCGGGCTGCGCCCCCCTTGCCCCGCGACCCGGCGACCACCAGGACATGCCCGTAGTCGCCTTTGTGCGTGTCGGCCCGGCGCACCGGGAGCAGGGGGAGGATCGATGGGGCGTCCATCAGATCGAGATTCACCTCCTCCGCGGCCACCGCCTCGGGCGGGATGCCGGCATCCACGACGTGCACGTCGCCGCACAAGGCCTCCGCCGGTGGGAAGAGGTGCGCCATCTTGGGACGTGCGAAGGTCACCGTGTAATCGGCGGCGATACAGGGCCCGGACACCGCGGCCGTGTCTCCGGACAGCCCGCTGGGGATGTCGAGGGCGACCACCTCCACATCGGCGGCGTTGACGTCGTCGAAGACCCGGGCCAGGATCCCGCCGACCGGCCGGGAGAGACCGGTTCCGAGGATCCCGTCGATGACCAGGTCGGCGCGATCGAGCCGGCGCCGCGCCTTCCGCCAGCCGGCCGGACCGGTCACCTCGATCGGCCGGATCCCGAGCCGCAGCAGGGTGGTCAGATTGATCGCCGCGCTCCGACTGACGTCCGCCCGCCGGCCGAACAGGATCATCTCGAAGGAGATCCCCCGGCCATTCAGGTGGCGGGCGACCACGAAGGCATCGCCGCCGTTGTTGCCACGGCCGCACAGGAACAGCAGCCGGCGCGTGGCAAGGTCGTCGAAGGTCCGGGTCAGGAAGGCGGCCGCCTGGGAGCCGGCGTTCTCCATGAGAACGATCTCAGGGATGCCGAACTCGCGGATGCTGCGCCGATCGATCCGCCGCATCTGCTGCGCGGTCAGGATGTCCAATGTCGGGCGACCCTCGCGGAAGGGTGCCACTCTACCGGAGGTCCGGCAGCCGAATCAAGCGTGGGCGGCCGCAGCTTTAGAGAGCGGCTGCAGCAACATGCCGGCAGGAGTAGAATCGGCCCTTCCCGGGGACTGCCCCCCCTCGTCCGTGGAGGAGCCATGTCCGTGTCACGTCGCATCCTGTCCGCTCTCGCCGTCATCGTCGCGACCGCCATCGTCCTCGTGGCTCCGACCGGGTCCATCGGGGCAGCCGCCGAGAAGCGCCCGCCGGCCACTTCCGCCCAGGGGACGGTGGCAACGAGGACCTTCACCGCCGACGACATCAAGGCGCTCTCGTTTCGCAGTGTCGGCCCGGCCAACATGGGAGGGCGGGTGTCCGCGATCGCCCTGGTGCCCGGCAGCCGGACTTCGTTCTACGTCGGCTATGGGACCGGCGGTCTGTTCCGGACCGACAATCTGGGGGTCACCTTCTCTCCGGTGTTCGACGATCAGCCGTTGCTGTCGATCGGCAGCGTCGTCGTCGCCGACGCTCCGCCCGACTGGCCAGGCTGGGCCGAGGTGGACGCCCGGGAGACGGCGAAGCCGGGGCCGGTGGCCGGTGCGACGCCGGACGGGAAGAAAAAGGAAGACCGGGGCCGCGGGCGGATCGTCTGGGTCGGAACCGGCGAGGGGAATGGGCGGAACAGCAGCTCGTGGGGAGGTGGGGTTTACCGGTCGGTCGATGCGGGTGGGAGTTTCCAGTTCGCGGGGCTGGCCGAAACTCACGACATCCCGCGCCTGGCGGTCGATCCTCGCAGTCCGGACGTGGTCTACGTCGCCGCACTCGGGCATCTCTGGGGCGCGAACCAGGAGCGCGGAGTGTTCAAGACGAGCGACGGGGGGAAGACCTGGAAGCACGTGCTCAAGGTGGACGCCGACACCGGCGCCTGCGATGTGGTGATCGATCCCCGACGGCCCGACACGGTCTACGCCGCCCTCTACGCCCGACGGCGGACGCCGTGGAGCTTTACCGGGACCAGCGAGACCGGCGGGATCTTCCGGTCGGATGACGCCGGTGTGTCATGGAGCAGGCTGACCCGGGGACTGCCGCCGCGGGTCGGGCGGATCGGTCTCACGGTCTTCCCGAAGGACCCGGACATCCTCTACGCCACGGTGGAGAGCGATTTTGGCGGGGCCGGCCGGTCGGCGATGGACAACCGGTCGCCGAGCGGCGGGCTGTTCAGGTCGGAGGATCGCGGCGGCAGCTGGACTCGGATCAGCAACCTCAATTTCCGGCCGTTCTACTTCTCGCGCGTGGCCGTCGATCCCGAAGACGACCAGCGGGTCTACCTGCCGGGATGGGACCTGGCGATCTCCGAGGACGGCGGGAAAACCTTCCGGGCCTCCGGGAGCGAGAACGTGCATGTCGACTTCCACGCCATCGTCGTCAATCCCCTCGACCCGGAGCAGATCCTGGTCGGCAACGACGGCGGCCTCTATGTCTCGCACGACCGGGCGAAGACCTGGGACTACCTCAACCACGTCGCCGCCGGCCAGTTCTACCGCGTCGCCGTTGACCTCGCCGACCCCTACCGCATCGGTGGTGGCCTGCAGGACAACGGTTCCTGGGTCGGACCCTCCGAAACCCTGTTCAAGGCCGAGGATGACGACAAGGCCGGGATCACCAACGCCGACTGGAAGATGGTGTATGGCGGCGACGGGTTCACTGTCGCCTTCGACCCGACCGACCCCAACGTGGTCTATGCCACCGCCCAAGGTGGGGCCCTGGGGCGGATTCGCCTGGACAACAACGCGGTCCGGGTGATCCAGCCGCAGGCGCGTGAGGGGCAGACGCGGGTGCGCTTCAACTGGAACGCCCCGTTTCTCGTCTCGCAGCACGACCCTTCGGTCCTTTACCAGGCCGGCAACAAGGTGTTCAAGCTGACCGGACGGGGCGAACTCTGGTTCGCGATCAGCGGGGACCTGTCGCGCAACGAGCCGGTCAAGACCGACACGGTCGGGTCCGACGCGGAGACCTATGGCACGGTCGTCTCGCTGGCGGAGTCGCCGATCCAGGCTGGTGTCCTCTGGGCCGGGACCGACGATGGCCGGGTGCACGTCACGTTCGACGAAGGGAAGACCTGGGCGGATGGGACGCCGAAGGAAGTCGGGGGGCTCTACGTGTCGCGCATCGCCGCGTCGCGGTTCTCCTCGAAGACCGCCTACGTCTCGGTGGATGGGCACCGCAGCGATGTCTTCAGGACAATCATTCTCATGACCGAGGACGCCGGCCGCACCTGGAAGTCGATCGTCGGCGATCTGCCCCCGAACGAACCGGTCGAAGTGGTTCTCGAGGATCCGGGCAGCGGGAAGGTCCTCTACGCCGGGACCGAGTCCGGACTGTACGTGACCCTGGACCGGGGCGCCCACTGGGTGCGGCTCAACGGCAAATCGCTGCCGCCGGTCCCGGTGGACGACCTGGTGATGCACCCGCGCGAGAAGGACCTGGTGGTGGGAACGCATGGCCGGAGCATTTACGTCCTCGACGACGCCTCGGTGTTCGCGCAACTGACCCAGGAGCTGCGCAACCGCCCGTTGGCCCTGCTGGAAATCCTCCCGGGTCGGCCGCGTCTGTACGGCCGACGGTCCTATGGGGACGGGCAGGCAGGGTTCCGCGCCCCGAACCCGCCGATGGGTGCGACGGTGAATTTCTGGGTCCGGGAGGACACCGGCGAGAGCGCCTCCATCTCGATCGCTGACGCGCGTGGCCGCGTCCTCCGGGAGATCGGCGCCCCCGCCCGGCGCGGACTCAACCGTGCCGTGTGGGACCTGCAGGCCGACCCGAAGCACCTGGTGCCGACGATCGAATCGCAGTACTTCGGCCAGCCCGAGTTCGTCCCGGCGGGGGAGTACACCGTCACCGTGACGGTCGGCGAAGAGAAGTCCGAGGCGAAGGTTCAAGTCCTGCCGGCCCCGAACGCCGAGTAGACCCGCGCACCCCAGGCCCCAATCCCGGCCCCGATCACTCCGCCCGCCCGGACCCACACCCGGACCGCGGGCGCAGGGACCAGCGCCGCAATGCGGGCGTGACTCAGGGTGGTGGTTCGTTGACACTCCGCGGAGGCGTCGGGGATAATCCCCGGCATGCTGCGCTTCCTGACCGCCGGCGAGTCGCACGGCCCGGCGCTACTGGCCACGCTCGACGGGATACCGGCGGGCCTCCCGATCACCACCGCCGACATCGACCCGGACCTCCGGCGCCGGCAGCAGGGGTACGGGCGCGGCGGCCGGATGAAGATCGAGCGCGACCAGGTGGAAATCCTGGGCGGGGTCCGTCACGGCCGCACGCTCGGCAGTCCCATCGCCCTGCGGGTGGTCAACCGTGACTGGGAGAACTGGCGCGAGGCGATGTCGGTCGGTCCGATCGACCTCGACGACACGGCGAAAAAGCGGCTGACCCGGCCGCGGCCGGGCCACGCCGACCTGGCGGGGTCCCTCAAGCACAACACCGACGACGCGCGCGACATCCTGGAGCGCGCTTCGGCGCGCGAGACGACCATGCGGGTCGCAATCGGCGCCGTCTGCCGGAAGTTTCTCGGCGAGTTCGGCATCGGGGTGGCCAGCCACACGGTCGGCGTCGGCGACGCGGTCCTGCCGGCAGCGCCGGAGATCCCGTGGGATCGAATCGTCGCGGCCGAGGGGAGCCCCCTGCGTTGCGTCGATGCGTCGCTCGAGAAGCGGATGATCGCGGCGATCGACGCGGCGAAAGCGGCGCGCGATTCCGTCGGCGGCGTCTTCCAGGTCGTGGCACGCGGCGTGCCTCCCGGTCTCGGCAGCCACCGGCACTGGGACGTGCGCCTGAGCGCCCGGCTGGCGGCGGCCGTCGGGTCGATTCCCTCGGTCAAGGCGGTCGCGGTCGGGGACGGCGTCGAGGCGGCGAGCGCCTCCGGTGCGGCATTCCATGACGAAATCTTCTATGACCAGAAGGGTCGCCGTTTCTACCGCAAGACGAACCGGGCCGGTGGGATCGAGGGTGGAATGACCAACGGGGAGGAGGTCCGCGTGCGCGGCTACGTCAAGCCGCTGTCCACGCTGCCCCGCCCCTTGCACAGCGTGGAACTGAAGTCCAAGCAGGAATTCCAGGCCCAGGTGGAGCGTACCGACGTCTCCGCCATCGCCGCGGCCGGGGTTGTCGGCGAAGCGATGGTGGCGTTCGTCCTCGCCCAGGCCTTTCTCGAGAAGTTCGGCGGCGACTCCCTGGTCGAAACCCGCCGCAATCACACCGGCTACCTCGAACAGCTCCGCGCCTACTGATCATGCCCCGGCCAGCCGATCGTCGCGGGTCGCGTCTCCCCATGTCCGGCGGCTCTTTTCATGCGATCTGGGAGGTCGTGACCCGGATCCCGCGTGGGCAGGTGGCGACGTACGGGCAGGTCGCCCGGATGGCGGGGTTCCCGGGCGGAGCCCGCACCGTCGGCTGGGCGATGCGAGCCGTTCCTGACGGCCTGCGGATCGACGGTCGTCCGGTTCCGTGGCAACGGGTGATCAACGCGGCGGGCGGGATCAGCCTGACGCGCGGGCCGGGAGCCCCGGGCGAACGGCAGGCGCGGCTGCTGCGACGCGAGGGGATTGTCCTCAGTCGCAAGGGTCGGGCTGACCTGGCAGTCTGCCGGTGGGACGGCGCGGAGCGGCAGTTCGCGGCCGGTCGCGCTTCAGGCCGGCGTCGGATCGGCGTCGGGGTCCGGCGGCAGACCCATCGCTGATCCGGCGGCCCCGCCAGCATCGTCATCGGTGGCGGGTTCGAGTCCTTCGAGATCCGTTTCCGGCCCGGGGCGCACGACGCCGTCGGCCGTCCCGAACTGCAGAGCATAGAGCCGCGCGTAGATCCCGCCTTGCGCCACCAGCGCGCCGTGGGTTCCCTCCTCGACGACCCGGCCATGGTGCATGACCAGGATCCGGTCGGCTCCGATGATGGTCGAAAGCCGGTGGGCGATGATCAAGGCGGTCCGCCCACGTAACAGCGTGCCGAGCGCTTCCTGGATGAGGGCCTCGGTGGCGACGTCCACGTGGGAGGTCGCCTCGTCGAGCACCAGGATGCGCGGGTCGCACGCCAGCGCCCTGGCGAAGCCGATCAACTGCTTCTCGCCGGACGACAGGTTGCCGCCGCGCTCCCGGACGGTGTCGTCATAGCCCTGCGGCAGCCGGCGGATGAATTCATCGGCGTGCACCCGGCGCGCCGCCGCCTCGATCCGATCGCGGCTCAGCGCGGTGTTGCCGAAGGCGATGTTGCCGGCGATCGTCCCGCTCACCAGGAACGGGTCCTGGAGGACGGTGGTCACCTGGCGTCGGATCCAGGGCAGCGGCAGCTCGCGCAGGTCACGACCGTCGATCCGGACCGCCCCCGAATCGGGGTCGTAGAGGCGGATCAAGAGCCGCACCAGCGTGGTCTTGCCGGCACCGGTGGCGCCGACGACCGCCACCCGCTCACCCGGGTCGATGCGGAAACTCACGTCGCGCAGGACCGGTACGCCGGGGCGGTAGGCGAACCCCACGGAATCGAACTCGACCCGGCCACCTGTCGGACCGGGGGATGACGCCTGCGCCGGGCTGCTGATCGTCGGGCGGGTGTCGAGAAGTTCGAAGACCCGCTCGAGTGAAGCCATCGCCGCCTGGAGGACGGCGTAGAACCCCGACAGGTCGCGGATCGGCGCGAAGAACCGCGTCGTGTACTCGAGAAAGGCCGCCAGCGTCCCGAAGGTCAGGACGCCGGCGAGAATACGCCATCCCCCGTAAGCCAGGATCATCGCGGTGGCCAGTGTTCCGACCAGCTCGATGAACGCCGAGAACGACGATTCGTACTTGACGGTGTGCAGTTCAGCGTCGCGGTGGTCCCGGTTGATCGCCTCGAACTCCCGGCGCTCCATCCCTTCCCGGCGGAACAGCTGGATGATCAGCATCCCGGAGATCGATTCCTGGAGGCGGACGTTGATCCGGGCGATGCGCCGCCGGGCCTCGCGATAGGCTTCCCGGATCCGGCCGCGGAACAGGGCCGAGATCCCGAACAGGACGGGGGCCATCGCAAAGGTCACCGTCGCCAGATGCGGATCGAGCCACCAGAGGATGACGACGATTGCCAGGAGTTTGACCGTGTCACCCAGCAGGGTGACGACTCCCGACGAAAACAGGTCGGCGAGCGACTCGATGTCGGTGGTCACGCGGGTCATCAGCCGGCCGACCGGGTGGCGGTCGAAGTACGCGGCATCGAGGCCCTGCAGGTGGGCGAACGCCCGGCGGCGGAGGGCGAGGATGACGTTCTGACCGGTCCGTTCCATCAAGTAGATCTGCCCATACCGGGCACCGAGCTCGACCGCCGCGGCGGCCATGTACAGCAGCACCAGACCGGCCAGCCCGCGGGTTTCCCCGCGTAGAAGGTGGTCGTCGATCAGGACTTTGAACAGGTAGGGTTGGACGAGGCCGGCGCCGGTCACCACGAACAGCAGGGCGACCGAAACGGCGATCAGCCGGACCTGCGACGCCAGAAATGGCAGCAGCCGGAGGGCGAGACGCAGGTCCCGTGGTTTCCCACCGGGATCGTCCTCGTGGCTCGTGGTCACAGGGTCTCCAACTCCTGTTCGATCTGCTGTTGATGATGCATGCGGGCGAAGGGGCCGTCCGAGTCCATGAGTTCGCGCGGCGATCCCGACTCGACAATCCGGCCGTTGTCGAGGACGACGACCCGGTCGGCGTGCAGAACGGTGGCCATCCGGTGCGCGACGATGAAGGTGGTGCGGCCTTGGCGGACGGATCGCAGCCGGGTCAGAATCGTCTCCGCCGTGTCGGCGTCAACGCTGGCCAGGGCATCGTCGAGGACCAGGATCGGGGGGTCGGCCAGCAGGGCCCGTGCGAGGGCGACGCGCTGGCGCTGGCCACCCGAGAGGGTCAAACCGCGCTCCCCGACACGCGTGTCGAGACCCTCCGGCAGATCGGAGAGGTCCCGGTCGAGCCCTGCGAGAATCGCCGCCGCCTCGATGCGGGCCCGTTCCGCCTCCGGGTCGCCGAGAGCGATGTTTTCGGCGATTGAACGTGAGAACAGGAAACCTTCCTGGGGGACCAGACCGACCTGGGCCCGGACGTGCCGTGTCGGCAAGGCGTTCAGATCGATCCCGTCGAACGCCAGTGTTCCGTCCGGGATCCGGTGGATGCCGGTCAGGATGCCGACGAGGGCCGATTTCCCCGCCCCGACGCGGCCGACGACCCCGATGGTGGCGCCCGCTTCCACTTCGAGATCGATCCCGTCGATCGCCGGCCGGCCGGTTCCCGATCCGGGGAAGGCGAAGCGGAGGCCACGGATCGAAACCGCGCCCCGGAACGGCGCCGCCGTTCCCTCCACCCGGTCTCCGGGCAGGTCGCTCTCAATGCCGAGGATCTCCTCAATCCGTCGGATGGCACCGGCGCCGCGCTGCAGGACCCCCACGACCCATCCCATCATGATGGTTGGTCCGGTGAGCAGGGCGAGGTAGGCGAGGAAGGCGATCAGCGCCCCGACGGAGAGCCGGCCCTGGACGACATGCCGTCCACCGATCCAGAAGACCGCCAGGGTGCTGGCGTGGCTCAGCGCCCCCATGAGCGTCACGATCCAGCCCCGGCTCCGCGCCAGGGCGAGGGATCGGCGGCGGTACTCGGACGCCAGGCTGCCGAAGGCTTCGACTTCATTGTCCTCGCGCGCATAGGCCTTGACCATGATGATCCCGCTCAGATTCTCCTGGGCCTTGTTGCTGATGTCGGCCAGGGCGTCCTGCGTGGCGTTGCTGCGGCTGTGGATGAAGCGGCTGGCACGGGCGACGCCGTAGAGCAGAAGCGGGTAGGGGAGGACGGCCGTCAGGGTGAGGCCCGGATCGAGGACCACCATCAGGGCCAGCCCGGCCGTGTAGAGAAATGCCACGTTGACCAGGCTGAGGAGACCGGGCCCGAAGAGGGACCGGACGAGCAGCAGGTCATTGACCGCCCGCGACATGATCTCGCCGGTGCGCATCCGGCCGTAGAACGACGCCGGCAGACGGGTCAGCCGATCGAAGATCTCGTTGCGGATATCGAAGACGATCCGGCGCGACGCGCCGAGGACGTACAACCGGGATCGGATCCGGATGAAGGCGATCGCGCCGGCGGCGCCGGCCATCGCCGCCGCCAGCCAGCCGATCGACCGCCACGGCGCGCCCGCTCCCAGACGCTCGACCGCCACTTTGAGGAGCCAGGGGATCGCCAGCGTCAGGGCGTTGGTCGCCAGAAGGCAGAGGAACCCGAGGGTGAATTCCCTGCGGTGGCGGGAAAGACAGCGCCGGACCAGGTTCACGGGGCCGGTCAGGGCGTGGCGGTCCGGGGCGCCGCGCCGGGCAGGAGATCGAAGAACAGGTTCTCGACCAGCATCTGCCGGTTCCCGTGGTGCCGGATCCCCTGTCGCGTCAACTCGATCGATGCCACGACATCGGGACCACGATGACCCAGGGGACCGGAGAGGCCACGCAGCCGCGACCCCAGGTCAATGTGCGTCAGGCGGGGCGCCGGCGGGCCCTCGCCGGCGGCCTCGATGAGGATCAGATCGCGCACCAGGGTCATGAGGAGATCGAGGTCAGCCTCCACCGAACCCCCGCCCTTGACCAGGGTCTCGGCGCGGGCAACGGCGATGCCGGCATCGCCGCGCAGCAGGAGATCCTCGACCAGCGCAAGGATCGCTTCCCGGCGCTTGCGGAAGTCCTCCAGGTTGATCCCAAGGGCCGTGCCGATCCGACCGCCGGCCTGGCCGGCCCGCAGCACCGCCTCCTCGGGGCCGAGACCACGGCGCTCGACAAGGTAATTGGTGATCTCCGTGGCTGACACCAGGCGGAACGGCACCGCCTGACATCGGGATCGGATGGTGGGCAGCAGGGCGTGCATCGACTCGGTGGTCAGGACGATGACGGCATGGGCCGGGGGTTCCTCGAGGATCTTGAGCAGGGCATTCGCCGCCGGCGCCTCCATCCGGTGCGCCTGGTCGATGATGACGATCGATCGATCGCCGATCCCGGGCCGGCGCTGCAGGAAGGCGATGCCGCCGCGGATCCGGTCGATCAGGATCTGCCAGCCGGAGTGGTCGCGCGCTTCCGCCTGGCGGTGCTGGATGTCCGGCAGGGCCTCGACGTCGGCCTTGCCCTGCTCTTCGTCGTCGTAGGCCTTCCGGCTCTCGGGGAGGATGACCCGGACGCCCGGGTGCCGCAGCGCGCTGTCCTCGATCTGCCGGCAGGATCGGCACGCCCGGCACGGGCGATCTCCTTCGGCCGTGCAGGCGAGGGCCCGCGCCAGGGCGACGGCGGTTGCCAGCTTTCCGACTCCCTCAGGCCCGTGGAAGATGAGCGACGGGAACAGACGGCGCGCCTTCAGGGCCCGATGAAGCGCCCCGGTGGCGCGCGGCTGACCGACGAGATCGGCGAAGGGTTCTCCCGCGGCCATCGGGTCAGGACGCCCCGGTCTCGGCCGGCATGACGGCAGGCAGCGCCGCCAGGACCCGCTGGTGCACGTCCTCGACCGAACCCGAGGCATCCAGGATCGCGCAGCGGCCCGGGTCCCGTCGGGCGATCTCGAGGTAACCGCGGCGAACCCGTTCGTGAAACGCCAGGTCCTCCTGCTCGAAGCGCGTTTCCTCGCTGCGGGTGCCGGCATCGCGTGAGCGGGCCCGGGCCAGGGCGGCGCCCGCCTCGATGTCGAAGATCAGGGTCCGGTCGGGCTGGAGCGCGAGGATCTCGAGATCGTGCAGGCCGCGGATCACCCCGAGCGACAGGCCCCGCCCATAACCCTGGTAGGCAAGCGTGGCGTCACGGAAGCGGTCGCAAAGGACGAGCCGGCCGTCGGCGATCGCCGGCCGGATCACCTGATCGATGTGCTGGGCGCGGGCGGCCGCATACAGCAGCAGCTCGCAGGTCGGTGTCATCGCCTTGTGGGTCGGGTCGAGGACCAGCCTGCGGATCTGGTTGCCGATCGGCGTGCCTCCCGGTTCGCGGGTCAGGAGGTGATCGACGCCCCGTTCCTCCAGGGCGTTCGAGTACATCTGGATCTGGGTCGTTTTCCCCGATCCTTCGATCCCTTCGAAGGTGATGAACCGGGCCACGGGTTTCGACTCCTGACGCCCAAAATGGGGCCACGGGCCACAAGGAATGGACGGGCCGGCGATGATAGCACAGTCATTCGTGGCAGGCCGATCAGGACGTGAAGCGGCCGCCGTTGGCGAAGTAGTCGTGCGCCCGATCGATATCCCGGCGGACCTGGTCGACCAGCGCCTGCACGGAGTCGAAGCGCAGCTCCTGCCGCAGCCGGGCGCGGAAACGGATCTCCAGCGGCCGGTCGTACAGGTCTCCCGGGTCCTCGAGCACGTGGGTCTCGACCGCATAATGCGCCCCGGCAAAGGTCGGGCGCGTGCCGATGTTGGTGACCGCCGGGAGCGGGCGACCATCCACCACCGCCTCGACGATGTAGACACCGTCCTGCGGGATCAGCTCGTTGGCGGTGGCGAGATTGGCCGTGGGGATGCCGAGTGTGGCGCCGCGCGCGTCCCCGTGGACGACCGTGCCCTCGAGGGCGAAGGGACGCCCGAGGAGCTCGCCCGCCAGCTCGACCTCGCCGGAGATCAGCGCGCGACGGATGCGGCTGCTGCTGATCGGGCTGCCCAGGGTGCGGACCTCGCCGACCTTTTCGGCGTGCAGCCCCGCGGTGGCGCACAGCGAGACGAGCATGTCGGCGTTGCCTTCCCGGCCGCGCCCGAAGTTGAAACTGGCGCCGACGTAGATCTCTTGAAGGCCCAGCCCGCCTGCCAGCCAGTCCTGGACGAACCGTTCGGCGGTGACCGCCGCCAGCTCGGTGGTGAACGGCAGCACCAGGAGAAAATCAAGCCGCGCCGCCTCGAGGAGGGCCAGCCGCTGGCGTGGAGTACAGATCATCCGCGGCGCCCGATCGGGGGCCAGCACCTTGAGTGGATGCGGCTCGAAGGTGATCAGCAGCGTCGCGCCGCCTCGTGCCGCGGCCCGTTCGGTCAGACGATCGAGGATCGCCTGGTGCCCGCGGTGGACGCCGTCGAAATTGCCGATGGTCGCCACGGTGTCGGACAGGTGCGCCCGCAGCGTGGCGACCTCGTTGAAAACCTTCATGCTCAGCCCAGCACCTGCACGTACAGGGTGCCGGCGATCCGGACCAGAACGTTGGCGTAAACCCCGGCCACCAGGTCGTCGGTCACGATCCCCCAGCCGCCCGGGAGATGCTCGGCGGGGCCGGCCGGCCATGGCTTGACGATGTCCATGAACCGGAACAGGAAAAATGCGGCGGTCACGGTGAACAGACCGATCGGGACGAACAGCAGGGTGACGAAGATCCCGGCGGCCTCGTCGACGACCACCCACCCGGGATCGCGGCTGTGGGTGCGGCGCACCACCCGGTCGGCGGACCAGATCGCGACCCAGATGACTCCCAGGGTCACCAGGACGTATCCCCAGGCAGGGAGCAGGCGGGATGCCAGGACCGCCACCGGTAGCGCCGCCAGCGTCCCGGCGGTCCCCGGGGCGAAGGGTGAGCGGCCGGCGCCCCCGAGACTGGCGATCGTCCGCGCCAGGTCCGAACGAACCGGCGGCCGGCTCACGGGACCGGCTGGAGGGAGGGCGACTCGATCACCGAGCCGACCAGATCGAAGGCCCGGGCCTCGACGATTCGTGCCTTGACGAAACAGCCGGCCGGGACCGGCGTCATCAGGTCGGTCAGGATCACCCCTCCGTCGATCTCCGGCGCCTGGCTTTCGAGACGGCCGCAGCGGACCAGGTCGCTGTCCTCGTGCGGGCCTTCGACCAGGACTTCCACGGTGCGCCCCACGATCGAACGGTTGCGGCGCGCCGCGATCGACTCCTGGATCGCCATGATCTCGGCGCGGCGTTCCTCCTTCAGTCCGGCCGGCACGTCGTCGGGGAGCGCGATGGCCGGCGTCCCCTTTTCCTCGGAGTAGGCGAACACGCCCACGTGGTCGAAGGCGGCGTCCCGGATGAACTCGCAGAGCGCCCGGAAACGCGCCTCGGTTTCTCCGGGGAATCCGACGATGAACGTGGTGCGCAGCGCGATCCCGGGGACCCGCCGGCGCAGCGACTCCACCAGCCGCATGTGGGTCGAGGCGTTTCCCCCGCGTCGCATCGCCCGGAGCAGGTCGGCGTCGGCGTGCTGCAGCGGGACGTCGAGGTAACGCGCCACCCGGCGCCCCTCCGCCAGGGCGGCCATGAAGGCATCGTTGATCCGGTTGGGATAGGCGTACAGGACCCGGGCCCAGCGTAGCCCCTCGACGTCATCGAGGGCGCGCAGCAGACGGGCCGCGTCGGTCCCATCGCCAAGATCGCGGCCGTAGTCGGTCGTGTCCTGGGCGATCAGGTTGATCTCGACCGCGCCGGCCGCCGCCAGACGCCGGGCCTCCTCGAGGATCGAGGCGATCGGCCGCGATCGCTGCAGGCCGCGGAACGACGGGATGGCGCAGAAGGCGCAGGTGTGATCGCACCCTTCGGAGATCTTCAGATAGGCGGAATGGGTCGGCGTGGTCAGAAGACGGGGGGAGGCCTCCGAGTAGAGGTACCGGGCTGCGCCCTGACTGGCCTCGAACCGCACCCCGGGGTCGAGGTTGCAGGCCTCCGCGATCCGCTCGACGTCATTGAGCCCCACCAGGGCATCCACTTCGGGAAGCTCCCGCCGCAGCTCGTCATGGTGGCGCTGCACCATGCAGCCGGCGACCACCAGTCGGCGGCAACGACCGGTGGTCTTGTAGGCGGCCATCTCGAGGATGGTGTCGATCGACTCCCGGCGGGCCGGTTCGATGAAAGCGCAGGTGTTCACCACGATGATGTCGGCTTCGGAGGGGTCGTCGGTCAGGTCGAACCCACGACCCCGAAGCGTGCCGAGCATGACCTCGCTGTCCACCAGGTTCTTGGGACAGCCGAGGCTGACGAGACCAACTTTGAGAGGTGCGGTCACGGGTAGAGCCGGTTCATGGTCCGCGGGTAGGGGATCGCCTCGCGCAGATGATGGATGCCGCCGATCCAGGCGACCACCCGCTCGATCCCCATGCCGAACCCGGCATGCGGGACGCTCCCGTAGCGGCGCACGTCGAGGTACCAGCGGAACGCCTCGACCGGCAGACGGGCCTCCTCGATGCGGCGCAGCAGCAGGTCGTGGTCGTGGATGCGCTGGCTGCCGCCGATGATCTCGCCGTACCCCTCGGGCGCCAGGACATCGACGCACAGCGCGCGGTCCGGACGGACCGGGTCGGGCTGCATGTAGAACGCCTTGATCGCCGCCGGGTAGTGGGTGACCATCAGAGGGCGATCCAGTTCCTCGGTCAGGACCGTCTCGTCGAAGCCGCCGAAATCGTTCCCGGCGACGAACGGCGGGGCGTCCTGGGCCCGGGCCCGGTCGGCCACCTCCGGCCGCAGCAGCCGGGTCGAGGCCTCGTCGTAGTTCAGACGCGGGAACGGCTTCCGAATCTTCTCCAGCCGTGCCGTGTCGCGTTCGAGTGTCTTCAGTTCCGGCCCGCAGCGTTCCAGGGCCCGCTGCACCAGGTTCACAATCAGGTCCTCGGCCAGGTCGAGCATCTCCGGCAGACCGGCGTAGGCGACCTCCGGCTCGACCATCCAGAACTCGGTCAGGTGGCGGCGGGTCTTCGATTTCTCCGCCCGGAACGTCGGCCCGAAACAGTAGACCTTTCCGAACGCCTGGCAGGCCGGCTCGAGATACAACTGCCCCGATTGGCTGAGGTACGCCTTGCTGTCGAAGTAGTCGGTCTCGAAGAGGGTCGAGGTCCCTTCGCAGGCGGCCGGGGTCAGGATCGGGGAGTCGATCAGCACGAACTCGCGCTCGTAGAAGAAATCGCGGATCGCCTGGCAGACCTCGCTGCGAATCCGGATGAGCGCGTGCTGCCGGGAGGACCGCAACCAGAGATGGCGGTGGTCCAGCAGAAAATCGGGCCCATGGTCCTTCGGCTGGATCGGGTAGTCCTGGGCGATCTGGTGGACCGTGATGCCGGTGAGGGCCATCTCGTACCCTCCCGGGGCGCGGGCGTCGCTCTTCACTTTCCCGGTGACTTCGATCGACGATTCCTGGGTGATCGCGTGGCAGGCGGCGAAAGTCTCCGGGGTCGTCTCCGGCTGGAAGGCAACCGCCTGCAGGTAACCGGTGCCATCGCGGACCACCAGGAAGACGAGCTTCCCCTTCTCCCGCTTGTTGTAGAGCCAGCCGCGGATCCGGACCTCGTTCCCCTCATGGGCCCCGATGCTGCGGATGGATGTGGTGGTCACCTGTGCTCCCCGGAAGGCCGTGATTATACCGGAGCCGTGGCCTGTCCCGCGGTGGTCCGGTATAGTGGCCGCGTGATCGGGCCATTTCTCCGGAGCCTGCGGCCGGCCGTGACGCCCGTGGCGGCCGGTCTCGCGGCGCGCGTTCTCCTGGTCGCCTGGACTTCGCCGCTCGAATTGTCCCTCGACGAGACACGGTTCTGGGACCTGGCCGGGAGCCGGATGGCGGGTACGGCATTCCTGCCGCCTCTCTATCCCTTCGTCCTGGCCCTGCTGCGGGCGATGGCCGGGGACGACCTGGCCACGGTGCGGGTCCTGCAGTGTCTCCTGGCGACCGCCTCCATCCCCCTGGTTTTGGTGCTTGGGGAGCGTCACCTGGGGCCTGGCCGCGGCAGGGGACCGGCCTGGATCGTGGCGCTGCTCCCGGCGCTCATCCACTTCGACGGCCGGCTGCGGAGCGAGTGGCTGCTGGTGATCCTGCTGGTGGTCTTCGCGGTGCTCTGGACCACCCCGGCCGGCGGCCGGTGGATGCGCTTTGGGGCGGGCTTGGTGGCCGGTCTGATCGGTCTGGTGCGACCGGAGTTTCTCCTCCTGCCGGCGATCCTCGTGTGGCTGGACGCCCGGAAGGTAGGATGGCGCGCGGCGTTCGCCCGCGGGGCCGTGATCGTCCCGGGGCTGCTCCTGGTCCTTCTTCCGTGGGCGGCGCGCAATCGGGTGGTGGTGGGGACCTGGGCCCTCACCACGAACGCCGGCTACAACTTCTGGAAATCGTTCAATTCGATGACCGATGGATCCCAGACACCGGTGGACGACTTCTCCCGATGGCGGGACGTGAGGGAGGCGGACGCCAATGCCGTCGGGTTCCAGGCCGGTCGTGACTACATTGCCTCGCATCCGGTACGGAGCGCGGCCCTGTCGGCGGCGAAGATAGGGCACCTGTTCGGACCCGATCGGGACTTTCTCTCCGCGGTGCGACGGCTGCAGTTCCCGCGCCGGTCTTTGTGGATCGACGTCGGGTTCGCCGTGATGATGAACCTGGCCTGGCTGGCACTGCTCGCCGCCGGGGTTTGCGCCCTCGCAGGAGGGGAACCGGGGGGAGTCCGGGACCTGATCCTGGGGACACTCCTGACGCTGGTGCTGGTGCACCTGGTCTTCTTCGGCGACGATCGCTTCCATGTGCCATGGCTGCCTTTTCTGGCCGTGGCCGCGCCCGGCATCCTGGAGCGATCACCGCGGATGAGGGCGGCGGCCTCCCGTCTGATCCCATTCCTGGTTCTCCTGGTCGGGTTCTGGAGCTGGATCGTAGTGCGCGACCTGGGGCGAATCGAGACCCTGTGGGCGCGATGACCGGCAGGAAGGGGCGATGAACGACCGTCCCGCGGGGGCCGAAGATCGGCAGGTCGCGGTCCGCGTCCGGCTGTGCCGGGCAGCCGACCGTGAAGCCCTCCTGCGCCTGGGGCATCCAGCCGGTGTGCCGCCCGTCCTGGCGCCTCCGATCGGCTTGCGTCTGCGGTGGTTCCTCGGCGGCACGCTTGCCGCCGGGTTCGTGGCCGAGTCGGGGCCCGGGGGCGCCATCGTCGGCAGCATCCATTTTGTCCGCGATCGGCGTGACCCCGGCACCTGGATGTTCGGACACTGGCGGGTCCTGCCGGCGCACCGCCGGTCCGGAATCGGCCGGATGCTGCTGCGCGAAGGGATGGTCCGGCTGCCGGGTGTGAGCGGTCTCTACTCCTACGTCGATTGGGGGAACGAAGTTTCGATCCGGGTTCATGACCGGCTCGGCTTCGAGGCGGCCACGGAACTGCAGGGGATGGCGCCACTCGCGGCGCTGGCCGCCCTCGGCCCGCCGGCGCCGGCGGTTCGCCTGCGATCCGTCGATCCCCGCGACCCGGAGGCGGCCGGTCTCTACGGCCGCGCGATGGGCGATCTCTGGATGAGGCTGGTCCCGGCCGCGAGCATCCCGGCGGCGCTCGGCGGGCGACTGTTCATCGCCGAGGACGCGGGGCTGCCGGTGGGCCTGGTCCGTCAGCGGGGTAAGGACACCTGGTTGTTCGCGGTCCCGGAGGCGTGCGACGGGCCATTGCTGTCCCGTCTGGCGGCCCGGCTCCGCGATCTTGGCGTGCCTCTGGATGCCGAGTTGGCCCTGCGGGGGCTGCCGCGATCGATCGCCTCGCGGGGCGGCCCAATCGCCGTGCAGATCCTGATGGGAATGAGCGACGCCCGGAAACTACGGTAGAAGCGGGCCGCAGGTCGACACGCGCCGCCGCCGTCCGCCCCGGGAGTCGTTCTCAGTGGGCGTGGGCGTCCTTGTGCTCCTTGTTCTCTTTCGCCGCTTTGTGGGCGGCGACGATCTTTCCCTGCAGGTTGGCCGGCACTTCTTCGTAGTGCGACATGGACATCCGGTAGGAGCCGCGGCCGCCGGTGATCGACTTCAGGGTCGAGGCGTAGGTCAGCATTTCGGCCATCGGCACCTGGGCCTTGATCAGCTGGCTGTGCCCGGAGGCCTCCATCCCCTGGACGCGGCCACGCCGCGAGTTCAGGTCGCCCATGATGTCGCCCATGTGCTGCTCGGGGCCGGTGATCTCGACATCCATGATCGGCTCGAGCAGGGTTGCGCCGGCTTCCTCCATCGCCTTCTTGAACCCCATCGACCCGGCGATCTTGAAGGCCATGTCGGATGAGTCGACGTCGTGGTACGAGCCGTCGAAGAGGACGACCCGGAAATCGACCACCGGAAACCCGGCGAGAAAGCCGTGCATCCGGGCGTCCTGGATCCCCTTTTCGACCGACGGGATGAAATTTTTCGGGATGGCGCCGCCGAAGACATCGTCCTTGAACTCGAACCCGGCGCCGCGCGCCAGTGGCTCGAGACGGATCCAGCAGTCCCCGTACTGACCGTGCCCGCCGGTCTGCTTCTTGTGTTTCCCCTGGGCTTCGGCCTTCTTCTTGATGGTTTCGAAGTAGGGAACCTTGGGGGTGTGCAGGATGGCCTCGACCCCGAACTTCCGCTTCATCTTGGCGAGCGCGACTTCGAGGTGCTGGTCGCTGTTGCCGGCGATCAGCAGTTCGTGAGTCTGCGCATCGCGGCGGAAGTGGATGGTCGGGTCCTCCTCGAGCAGGCGCGCCAGCGCGGAGGAAATCTTCTCCTCGTCACCCCGTGACTTCGGCTGCACCGAGAAGGAGATCGAGGGCTCGGGGTAGCTGACCTTGGGATAGACGATGGGCGCGCTCTTGTCCGCCAGGGTGTCGCCGGTGGTGGTCTCCTTCAACTTGGCGACCGCCGCGATGTCGCCCGCCTTGACCTCCGGGACCGGCTGCGACTCCTTGCCCTGCAGGACGAGAATCTGCCCCACACGCTCGGACGTCCCGCGGCTGATGTTGTCGACGGTCGAGTCCGATTTCACCACGCCGGAGTAGACGCGGAACAGTGACACGCGCCCGGAATAGGGATCGGCGATGGTCTTGAAGACGAAGGCGGAGTACGGCTCGGTGGGAGTCCCTTGGCGCTCGACGCCGGAGTGGTCCTTCGGGTTCTCGCCTTTGAACGGGCCGCGCTCGCCCGGATTCGGCACACCCGCCACGATGGCATCGAGCAGGGAATGAGCGCCCACGGTCTGCAGGGCCGAGGCGCAGAGAATCGGGACGATGCGGCGTTCCTTGATGCCGCGGGCCAGTCCGGCGGCGACCTCATCGCGGGACAGGGTCCCTGACTCGAAGAACTTTTCCATCAGCTTGTCGTCCATTTCGGCGACGCTCTCCAGCAGACGGTCGCGGGCCGCCTTGGTGGCCTCGGCGAGGGCGGCGGGCACGTCGGTCTGCTGGTGCCTGCCACTTTCGTCCTTGTCGTAGACAAAGGCCTTGAGCTCGACCAGATCGATGACGCCGGAGAACGTCTTCTCCGAGCCGATCGGGATCTGCACCGGGACCGCCTGCTTGCCGAAAACCCGGACAATCGACTCGACGGCGCGCTCGAAGGAGGCATTCTCGCGATCGAGCTTGTTGACTACGATCAGGCGGGGCAGGGCAAAGTCATTGCACCACTCCCAGACCTCCTCGGTCTCCACCTCGACACCGGCCACCCCGTCCACGACCACCACCGCCCCGTCCACGACCCGCAGGGCAGTCTTGGCCTCGGCGATGAAGGCGCCGTAACCGGGGGTGTCGATTAGATTGATCTTGGTCTTCTTCCACTCGAGGTGGCAAAGAGTGGCGGAGATCGACTCGCGGCGGGCGATCTCTTCTTCGTCGAAGTCGGTGACCGTATTGCCCTGATCGACCCGGCCGAGGCGGTTGACGGCTCCGGAGCAGAACAGGAGGGCGGAGGCGAGGGATGTCTTGCCGGAAGATCCGTGGCCGATCAGGGCCACGTTGCGGATTTCCGAGATGTCGTAAACCTTCATGCAGCTATTTCCCGGACTTCACCTCGTCGTACACCTTCTGCACCATCCCCTTGACGGTCGGGCAGCGCGGATCATTGACGTAGCAGCGGGCCAGGGTGTCGTTCTTGCAACCGCAGGGGCACATCTCGCTGTTGACCTGCTGCAGGAAATTCTCGCGCTGGCGCGTGTTGAGCCTCGCAATGTCGATTCCCGGGAGCTCGGTGAAATAGTTCGCCACCGCGACGATCGGCGCGGTGTTGGTCGGCGCCGGTGTGCCGGGCACCGCTCCTGCCGCCGTCTCGGGACGGAAATCCGGGGACGCCTCCATCGGCGCGCCGGGGGAGGTGGGGGTCGCCTCGCCGCCCGCCGCCGGGGCCGGCTCGGCCGGGGCCAAAGCCTGCGGCTCCGCCCTCGATGGGGCCGAGGTCTCCTTGGAACCCGAGCAGCCTGTCAGAAGAACTACGGCCAGGGCCGCGGCCAGCACTCCTCTTGGGATCCTGTCCACGCGCACGTTCTCC
>JANNTZ010000425.1:0-12408 GCA_031394595.1 Acidobacteriota bacterium | reverse complement strand
CGCGGCGCGTTCCCGGGCCGGCCAACGCGGCGCCCGCCGCGGGCCCTGCCCGCGCTCCCGGGGGCCCCGGCTCGCGGACCTCGGACGCCGGCTCGGCCATGGCGGCCTGCGCCAGCATCTCGCGCTCCAGGTCGGAGAAATCCCCCTCGACCCGCTTCCCCTCCTCGACCGCCTCTTTCTCGATGTGCTTCAGCCAGAACGCTTCCACTCGCAGGTGGATCACCCCGCGCGGCAGGTCCCTCGCCAGGGTCTGGACATCGTTGGTGACGACGGTGACCACGAGCCCACGCTCCTGGCACCGCCTCGCTTCGTGGAGGATCCGGTCATCAGCCACCCCCTCGCCGCGCCGCGAGTAGACGACCTCGAACAGCGGTTTGCGGACGGCGTCCGGGTTCGACAGCATCTGGTTGCCGTCGAAGACGACGAGCACCTTCTCGCCCCGCGCCAGCGCGAACCGCTCCAAACGGTCGGTCAGCCGCCCCCGCGCCTCTTCGCGCCGGTCCGACACCTGCAACCGCTCCAGCGGGGGGATGGCGAAAATTATGTTGTGGCCATCCATGATCCAGATGCGGTTCGGGGACATCAAGGGACCTGGCAGACCCGTTCGACGGCCCTTCGGAAGGCTGGAGGATCGACGGCGGGAAACCGGTACAGGTGGGGCCCGATTTCTTCGAAATGCTTCATCAGACTCTCCCGATCGATGGCACCGCGGCGGTCGATGGCGGGGCTGGCCAGTTCGATGTTGAGTTCCAGGGATTCCTTGAGCTCGGGCAAGGAACGGAAGACCTGATCGTCCTCGGGGACCATGAGGATGTTGACGTCGATGGTGCTCGAGCGCCAGCCGATCAGCACGGCGGTGGCGCCCCCTGTGAAATACAGGCGGCTCTCCGTTCGTGCCGCCCGCCCCACGGCGTCCATGAACGCCCGGATTCGATCCGCGTCCGCTAACCGCCGCATTCGCAGGACCGCTCGAAGCTCACGAGACGCCTGATCAGGGCGTTGTACCGGGAGTGGGCGGAATCCGCGTCGGACCGGGCGAGGAGCATGTAGAGGCGATGTTCCGCACTGTCGAATGGAACAGGCGGGACCTGGAGCCCGGCACGCCGGAGGCGGGGGGCGCCGATCGCCACCAGCAGAGCCGCCGCGGACTCCCGGCCCGCGGCGAGATCGCGAAGACCGTCGCGAATCAGGTCCCCGCCCGGCAGCGCATCGATGTTCATGGCCACCGGAATTATAGGACGGAACCGCTAAGGACGGCCCGCCCCGGGCGCTGCCGGGTCGCTGTACACGACCTTGCCGTCGAAGATCGTCAGCAGCACGCGGGTGTCGGAGATCTGCTCGGTGGGGATCTCGAAGAGATTCTGGCTCAGCACGATCAGGTCGGCCTGCCTGCCGACTTCGATGGAACCGAAGTCGCGCTCGTGGTGCATCTGGTGGGCGCTGTTGATGGTGTGCATCTTGATGACGGCGAGCAGGTCGGGGATGACTTCCGCGGGGCTCAGCGCGCCCGGCTGAACACCGGGCACCTCTTCGCCGGTGTGGTCGATCGCCGTCTCGATCTGCACGAACGGCAGGAGTGGGTCGACCGGATAGTCGCTGCCGCCGGCGATGACCGCGCCGGTGTGCCAGAGTTCGGCGGCGGGGAAGAGGCGCTCGTAGAGCGCCTCCTCGATGTACCCCTCGGTGCCGTTCACCAGGTACGCGTCGCGCCGCGCCCAGTGCAGCGACATGCTGGCGATGACGCCGAGCTTGCCGAAACGCGGCACGTCGGCAGCGTCGATCGCCTCGATGTGCGTCATCGTGTGCCGGAGATCGCGCGCGCCGTTCTGCTCGACCGCCGCCTGGAAGTTGTCAAGGGTGTCGCGCGTGGCGCGATCGCCCATGGAGTGGACATGGATCTGCCAGCCGGCCTTGTCGAGCTCGACGAAGCCCAGCCGGGCATCGGCGCACGCCGGGTCAGGCCCGCGCGACGGCCCGGGGCGCCAGTCCGGCCGGTCGGCGGTCCCGGCGTTGCCCCGGTATGGCGCGAGCATCGCCGCCGTGTGGGCCGGGTATTCCATGACACCATCGCAGTAAACCTTCACGGTCGTGACGTCGATGAGCCCGCCGGCGTACTTCTTGAAGTCGCCCAAGGCGGAGATCTTGGCGCGCAGGTCGGCAAGGTCGCTGTTGCCGCGGACGAAATCGGCCGACAGTCCGACATTGAGCCGCAGCGCCAGGCCGCCCTCATCCTGCAGCTTGGCCCACGCGGCGATCTGATCCTCGCCCTTGCCGGGCACGAAGACCGCGGTGAGCCCCATCCGGTTGGCGTCGGCGTTCGTCCGCCGCACCATCTCGAGCCGCATCGCGTCGGTGAGCGGCACCGCCTCGCCCCATTTGGCGGGATCGAAGTCCGCGAACACCCCGGTCGGCCGGCGCTTCGCGTCGCGGCCGATCTGTCCCTCGCGCGGGTCGGGGGTCTTCTCGTTGATGCCGGCATTGGTGATCGCCCGGCTGTTCATCCAGAACTTGTGCCCATCGGCGTGGTTGATCCGGATGGGCCGGGTCGTGTCGAGCCGGTCCAGATCGGCGCGCGTCAGGACGGTCCCGACCGGATCGATCGCCTCGCCGAACAGTTGCCTGGCCAGGAACTGGACGTTGGTCTTCTTGAAGGGGGCCTGGTCAGGCCGATCGAGGCAGGCCTGGAGCTTTCCCAAGATCTGCGTCACGGTGCCGCCGGCGTAGCCCATTAAGCAGTCGGCGGACCGCGTGCCGTGGAAGTGCCCATCGACGATCCCCGGCATGACCATGCGGCCGTCGAGATCGATGACCCGGGTCGCGGGCCCGACGTGGCGCCTCGCCTGGCGGCTGGTGCCGATGAAGGCGATGCGGCCGCCGGTGACGGCGATTGCCTGCGCGAAGCGTGGAGGCGTGGACAGGCGAGCCTGCCCGGCAGCGGCGTTCACCGCTGCGCCGTCCTCCGCGGCGCCGATGGCCTCCTGCCGCTCGATGCCGTCGAACCGCAGAATCGCGCCGTTCAGCAGGACCAGATCCGCCGCCGACGGAGGCGACATCGCGCCGCACCCGCAGCAGACGACCGCCATCAGGGCAGCGGCGGCAAGGCGTGTCACGATTCGTAGCGGGTGCCTCCCGAAAAACGACTCGTCACCCTGCGCGTTCACAAATCCTCCAAGCGGGTCAAAGCCCGGCGAGACCCAAGCTTATCTGAATGGCGCGATCCACGAGCTTCATAGTACCGGGCCGCAGCCTGCCGAGCCGCTTCACCAACCGCCGCCGGTCGATGGAGCGGACCTGGTTCAGGAGAACGACTGAGGGAACATTCAGGTGGCCTTCCGGCGGATCGACGCGGACGTCGGTCGGATAAGCCGGCTCGTCAGGATGCGAAGAAATAGCCGCGACGATCGTGATTGGACTCCAGCGGTTGGCCACGTCGTTCTGGACGACCAGCGCGGGCCGGGGCTTCTTGATCTCCGCGCCAAGCGTCGGGTCGAAAGAGACCAGGTAAACCTCCCCGCGCCGTGGCGCGGCTATCCCCGGGTTTCGCGCCATTGTTCCTCATCCAGGCTGGACCAGTCTTCGGCGATCGCGAGGTCGCGCTCCGCGTGGCGCAGCGCCCCTTCCTTCAGCAGGCGGCGCAGCCGCGCCTTCCCCATGGACGCCACGTAATGGCGCACGGCCTCGGAGATGAGGAAGCTCCGGTCACCTTTTCTGGCGACCCGGTCGATGAGCCGGATGGTCTCCTCCGGCAGGGTGATGTTGATGCGTCGATGCAGCGGCACGAGTGCTCCAACGGGGCACCACGACGATACACACGATGGATGTGTATGTCAACTACCACTGCTCAGGCGCGGGCCTTGCCCCGATTCTTGTGATGGAACTGGCTGATGACGATCTCGCCGGCGGGGAACTCCGCGATGATCTTGAGCCTGGCCCCCATCGCCTCGAGCACGCGGCGCAGCGTGCTGATGTACATGTCGCACTGGCTTTCCATCTTGGAGATGGCGGCTTGGTTCACCCGCAATGTCCCGGCCAACTCCTGCTGCGTGAGGTGCAGGGCCCGGCGGAGCTGCTTCAGCGAGATCTCCCGGATGAGGTCATCGCGACGCGTCGTGATCCGTTCGCGCTGCGCCTTGGGGAGGCGATCGAGGAGATTGGCAAATTGCTCACGCATGGGTTTCGTCCTCACGTTCAAGCGGTCTTGGCGCGAACGACAAGGTCGACCTCGCAATCCAGAATGTGAAGCAGCGAGAGGAGTTGGTCGATCGACTTGCGGTAGTTGGTCTGGTCGAGCAGCCGGTAGAACTGTGTTGCCGAGGTGCCCAGCCGCCGAATGATCTCGCGCCGGCTCAGACTACTCCGGGCGATTCCCTTCTGTGCTTCGAGAGTCAGCCGATAGAGAATCTGGTCCCTGAGATACCCGGGGTCCTTGTTGTATTCGAGGACCTGATCGACATGAACCGAGCCTTCCTTGCCGGACGCGAGAGCATAGGTAAATCCTTCCCTGTCGATCTCGTCGTCAGCGGTGGCACGGACGACCGGATCATCCGGCGAAGGCCGGAGCTCGATCTTGGCGTACGGAAACCAGAAGGCCGATTTCGAGGTGCGGACCTGGAAGCCCTTCTTCCGGTTGTTGAACGCCACACTGCGGATCTTCACAACACGCCCTCCAAGCGGCGCCGCGCTGGTCACGGACGTTACCTCCCATGGTAACGGTTGTCAAGAAGCCGGCTTGCCGATCCGCCGGAACCGCCTGAGAGTAGGCGGGAGCCAGATGCGGTCATCTGCCCGTGCGGGCGATGACGTCCGCGAGTTCCTTGCGGGTTGTGCCCATGGCGAGCAGGGAACGGACGAGGAGATCAATCGACACCGACGGATCGCCGGCCTCCATCTTGGCGACGCGCGACTGACTTGAGCCGAGGACCTTGGCCAGTTGACCCTGCGACATTCGGCTCCGGGCTCGTTTTTCCTTAGAGTCGGCGGCTCAGGGTGAGCTTCAGTTCCACGAGGGCCTCCTCGACTTTCGTCAGCCCGAGAAAGTCTGCGACACTCCCGATGGCCCATCCTGACTTGCGTAGACGGTCACGCTCGGTTCTGTTCATGGGAGGCCTCACATCACCACTGCATCCGGGTCGGCCCGATACACGATGCGCCAGGCGTGCCGAGCGTCCCGGCCTCAAGCCGGGCCTCGTGCGAGAAGGGCGGGGTCTTGATCTCGCCCCGCAACCAGTTTTGAATCAGACCCTCGCCACCTTGACGCAGTGGATCGGCGGGAGCGAGTCGAACAGGCAGTCCCACGTCTCGCCGCCGTCGCGGCCGATCCAGATCTGCCCGGTCGTGGTCCCGAAGTAGAGCGCCGGCGACTTGAGATCGTCGATGTCCATGCCGTCGCGCAGGACCGTGAAGTAGGAATCCTTCTTCGGCAGCCCGCGGGCGAGCCGCTTCCACGCGCCGCCGCCGTCCTCGCTGCGCCAGACCGCGGGCGCGCCGCCCGGACAGGTGCGCGTCATCGGCACGAGCGGCACGACGTAGATCGTCTCCGGATCGTGCGGGTGCACGACGATCGGGAAGCCGAAGTCGGACGGCAGCCCCTTGGCGATCGATCGCCACGACTTGCCGTGGTCGTCGCTGCGCAGGACGCCGATGTCCGGCCGCCGCCCGCCGGGTCCGTCCCACTCGGCCCAGCCGCCGTGGTTCTGCATGTAGAGCCGGCCGGGCGCTTTCGGGTGGGCGGCGATCTTGTGCACGCACTGGCCGAACTCGGGGAACGGGTCGGGCGTGAAGCCGGCGCCGACGCCCTTGTTGGACGCCCGGAACGTCCGGCCGCCGTCCTCGCTCAGGTAGTGGCCGCCGGTCGAGATGCCGAGGTGCACCCGGTTCCCGTCGCGCAGGATGGTGTGCATGCAGAGCCCGCCGGCGCCCGGCTGCCACTTGCGGGAGTGCTCGTGGTTGCTGATCCCCGGGACCATCTCCCAGGAATCGCCGCTGTCGGCGCTCCGGAAGAGCGACGCCGGCTCGACGCCGCACCAGAGATCGTTCTTGCCGTCGCCCGCTTCCAGCGACCAGATGTTGGCCAGCGCCCGCCCATCCTCCTTCGCGAAGGCGGGGCCCGACTTGGTTTCCTTGAACGACTTACCGAGGTCGGTCGAGCGCAGCACCTTCATCCCGAAGAAGGGGTTGCAGCTCGAGGCGTACAGACGCGGCGTGCCGCGCGTGTCGATCAGCGCCGCGTAGACGCCCACCCCCGGTCCGAAAGGACCGCGCAGGGCGAAGCCGCGCCGGGTCTTCGGCGCCTCCGCGACGAACAGCCCCTTCTTGGTGCCGATGCAGAGTACGACGCGTTCCGCCATGGTCATCCTCCAGAGACAGCGGGCAGAATGATGATGACGTCCCCCGGCGCGAGCGCCGTCTCGAGCCCGTCGCGATCGCGCACGTGATGCTGGTTCACGAACAGTCCGATGTGCCGGCGCACGCTGCCGGTCTCGTCGCAGACGCTCCGATACAGATCCGGGTGGCTGCGCTCGATCTGATCGAGCGCGGCCCGGACGGTCGGCGCGGACAGCGAAAGTTCCGAGGCCCCCCCGCTGTAAGCGCGCAAGGGGGGAGGAACGTGGACCTTGATGTTCACGTCACCCCTCTGACGTTGAGGCGGGATTCTAGCACCGCCGGGGTGTGGAGAGCGTCGCGCTCGGGACCGATCGGGATGCGGGACGGAGGCGTCAGGGACCCTCACAGGCAACCCCGTCACCCGCGCGAGGAATCGGTGCGACCCGACGCTCGTTGCGGTACCAGGCGGCGAGCGGCCTTCGGCCCAGGCGCCAGAGAATGCCGAGCGGCGCCCGGCCGCGGCACGATGCGAGATCGCCGTGCTCGCCCCGCTGGTGGTGGAATCGGCAAAGACAGATGCGGTTCGACAGTTCGTCGCGGCCACCGCGGGAGCGATAGACGACGTGATGGTCCTCGAGATTCCGGCGCGACGTGCAACCCGGAGCGGTACAGCGCCAGCCTGATCTCGAGTAGACCGCATCGCCCGGGCGCTTAATGGGGCCGGGGCCGGCGCCACGCCCGCGTTCCTCCGGGTCCCAGGTCTGGACGAAGTCCTCGAGGAGGGCCAACAGGCCGACCCACCCCGGAACGCGGCGGGACGCGACGGAAAACGTCCGGGCTGCGATGACCGACGGAGTCGCATCGGGGTCTGGCCACGGTTCATCCCATGGGACCGAATCGACCAGGCCGGACAGGCGCGATCGGGCCGACTCGACCGCGGCCAGCAGATCGGCGGCGAGATCGTGGGGGAGACGCAGCCGGAGGAAAACGTCCGGGCTGGGCACTTCGGCCGATGCCATCCCGAAACGGTGGACGCGGGCGCGTGCCAATCCCGGTTCGCGCCTGAGAGAGGCGTGCCACGCGTCGTCGTCGAGCGGAAACGGAGACCCGGGGGCCCGTCGCGCCGCGTTGCGACCCGAATCGGGATCCGGTCCACGACCCGAATCGGGGCCCAGCGCGTGTCGCGGATCGGGAGTCGATCGCGGATCGAGATCCGACCCGCGGCGGCCGATCGCGCGGGCTTCGTCGCGGAGGCGTTTGACGGTCGCCGCCACGGCGCGCGCGACCCAGGCGGCTTCGAGCGCGGCATCGACCGGACCGCGGCCGAGGATGCGCAGGATCAAGATGACGGCCTCGAAACCGATGCGGCCTCCCTCGTGGGCTGCGCGGAGTAGCGGGAGCTGTCTCAGCGAGCGGGCGGCACGGACCCGATCTTCCGCGGAGGTGCGGGAGATTCCGAGGCGCTCCTCGGCGTAATGGCCGACTCCCGCGAACCGGAGGCGCGGCCAGGCACCGCGATCCGTCATGTCGGCGAGCACGGCCGCCAGTCGACCTTGGAGGTCCTCCTCGAGTGCGAGGAGGGCGCGGACCTGTCCGTCGAGGTCGGCCGCGCCGCCCGAGCCGGCGACCCGGTCGATTTCCCGGAGGCGCGCCACGCTGACCCCTGCCTGAGCCAGCGACCATGACGCCGGAGAGGTCGATGCGAGGTGGCTCCAATTGTCGGTCGAGCGCGCCAGGGCCGATTCGACGGCGGCCACATCGGGCGACCTGTTCATGGGTGCGGTGTCGGCATCGGGGGGGAAGCCGGCGGCGCACGCCTCCCCGACCAGCGCCTCGACGAAGGAGGTGACGGCCGCTTCGTGCCCCTCTACGCACCGGAAGAGGTCGACCGCCTCGTCGAAGGCGGCGAGGACCGGCGTCGGGACGAGGATCCGGACCAGAGAGCGTTCGGAGAGTTCGTCGGTCGCGACGGCGTGGTCGTCGGAGGCGCCCGATGCCCTCGGAGCGGAGCTGGAGTCATCCTCCGATGACGCGGGGCCGGGCGGCCCCGCCAGCCGTGGCGAGCCGGGGGACCCCGCCGGCCACGACGAGCCGGCGGGGCGCGTCGCGCGAATCGCTTCGCGGAGATCCCGCACCGAGACGTTCCGGGCGAGGGCCACCCAGGCGGCGGCGGAGTCGGGTGTGGCGACACGACCGACGAGGATGGCCGCCACGCGGCCGATCGGCCGGCCGCCGTCATCTCCCGTGAGCGCTGCGACCAGGAGAGGGAGCGACTCCAGCGAGCGTCCGAGCGCGGCGCAGTCGTTCACCCAGCGGCCCGAGCGCCCGAAACGCTCGCGGGCGTGATCGTCAAGCCGGGCGAAGCCGAACTCTTCCCAGCACCTCCGCGCGGTGAATGCGGCCGCAGCCCGGGCGAGAGGAACAGCCACTCGATCGAGCGCGGCCCGGATGGAAATCGCGAGAGCGTCCGCCAGGCGGAGCGAGACCTCGAGGGGGGAGCGGGCGGGCGCACGCGAGGATCGCCGCACCGGAATGGCGGCCAAATTCCGATTGGGGAGGAAGGCGCGATTTCGATTGGAGAAGGCGGGACGACTTCGATTCGGGAGTGCGCGATACTCGCCGGAGTCCTCGGCGCAGGCGACGCGGACGACGGATGCGTGACAACCGAGTCCGGCGGGCCGGTACAAGACTGGTGCTTGCGGACGCGAAATCGCGCCATGAATCATGGTGTAAGTATAGTGAAAGTTGTACGGAAGGCAAGCAGACAAATCAAAAAACTTTTCACCCGCTCAGCTGGAGATAACTGGCGAGGTCAACGCTTGGCACCAATGCCATGTCAAGCCGTGCGCGGTCGCGCACGTGAGGCTCCTGGCCTCCGCTCGTGGATGCGCAGGGATCCTGGAACCCAGCCAGACAAGGCATCCGACCTTCTACCTGACCTGCAGGGTCAGACGGGAAGGGGGCTGGTATGTCTCTGAGTGCCTCAGTCTGCCCGTCACGAGCCAGGGCAGGAGGGACACAGTGGCCATGGCCAACCAGACGGAGGCCATTCAGGTGCTCGTCGAGCACCATTGGAATCCAGGTTCCAGCCTGCGGCGCCGGCACCCGCAAAAGGCGAGGCGGTATCAGGCTCGACCGGGCAGTGAGCTACGCCGCCTCCGCGTCCCAGCGGCCCTTCTCGACTCGCACCTGCAATCGCTGGGCGACCGGCTCCGTCCGGGCCATGTCTTTCAGGAGTCCAAGCGAATAATCGGCCGCCGGCCCCCGCGTCAGGGTGGCCAGCCTCAGGAGTCTCTCCGCCGGCGATCCCATGGTGGCCGAGCCGTTCTCCCAGCGGGAAACCGTTTCGGCCGAGACTCCCATGTGCGCAGCGAATTCGGCCCCCGACCAGCCGAGACACTTTCGCAAGAAGCGGATCTCCGCCGGGGCCAGACCGGGGCGCTTCCGCGCGATTGTCGTCCCAATGGCCCGATGGAGCTGCTCGATCCTGGGGATGACGGCCTCATGCTCACCGCAGGAGGGACAGCGGCTCACTTCGATACCCACGAGCGTGACATTGGGCAGGCCGCTCTCCTTGTACAGGTAGTTCTCGCGGACGGTCTTCATCGCGTGGCCGCACTGAGGGCATTTCATCGCATCGACCTCATCGCCCGGCGCTCTCGATTCATGGCGGAGATTATATCGGTAGTTGATTAAATATCAACTAACAGGCAGAGCGGGATGCACCGAGAAGCAGAAGTGCAAGCGGACCGCGCACGCGCGTCATCCGGGCTGCGACTCGAAGCCGCGGCGGAACGCGAGCAACCGCAGGCGCAGCCGAGCCGCATCCTTCCACGCGGCTGGAGCGCCCTCAGCCATCCGGTGCAACGTGGAGAGGCGATCCTCGGGATCCTCAAGCGTCGCGACAAACTTCTGCACGAGACGCCGCTCGGCCGAATCGACGAGCGCCCCGAGCTCCTTCCCGAGCACGAATGGGCTGACGTCTTCGAAGTCCATTCCCAAGTCGACTACCTCGTCACTCCATCGTGCGTCAACGGTGGGCCCTACATACTCGAACATGATGTGCGCGATATCGGCGAGGTCGTTGTCTCGTTCGCGAGGCCGGTCCAGGTAGGCCGCGATCTTGAGCACCACGAGCGACCGAAGCGATGCGACTCGTACGACGGATCCGGAGGCCAGCTCAACCGACACCGCGTCGGCGAAGGCGAGCCGGAAGCCCACGAGATTCATGCGCGCGCCCCCGTCCGGCCAGGTGAAGCCACCTTGACTGACGAGAGAAGGGTCGCCCGGTACGACATCCACGAAGAAGCCGTCCGGCGGGACGATCCAGCGTTGGGGAGCACCTGTCTCTCTGCGCCAACCCAGGCTCTGGAGATCCCGGACGAAGGCGTCGAGTCCTGACGCGACCGAGAGGTCGAGGTCAATCGTCCCGCGCCAGCGGAAGTCCAGGTGGCGCGCGATCGCGGCTGCGCCGATGACGATAAACCTCTGGGAGTCCCAGACACTCTGCAGCGTCCGGAACGCGGCGACATGCCGTTCGGGAAAAGGAATCATGCGAGATTCGCCAGGTACTTCTGTTGAATCTCCCCGGCCGCATCCCGGGCGCGCTTGTCGCCGGCGAACAAGAGCTCGGTGTAGACGAGCAGGGGAGCCACTGTCCTGGGCTTCGCGCCCTCGAATGCCAGCGGGCCCGGTGCCCCGAGCAGGATCAGCGGACCATCGTCCGCCCGGAGTGCGCGCAGCCCTTTGGCGATGTCGAAGCCGGGCTGTTGCAGGTGGACGACGGTATCGGGTCCGTGATAGTAGCCGGTGAGGCGGTGGGCTGCGGCGCCGCCACCGAAGGCCCACGTCACCTTGTCGTCCAGCGTCTGTTCGATCTTGTGTTCGAGAGCTTCGGGATCCAGTTCCTGCACGCGATACCTGCCTATCAAGAGCTTCGGGCGGACCAGCGTCTCGTATCCGTTGATCCACAGGTCCAACAGACGGCGGGGTACCGTCAGTTGTCTCCCGCCCTTCGTGTCGTGGATGAGTCCCGCCTTGCGAAGGTGGGCGAGGCGAACTGCTGCCGTCGCGGCAGCCACTCCTGCCGCTTTGGCCAGGGTCCGGACGGGCGCGTTCAACAGATCGGGCTGGACCAGTAAGGCGAACAGGATCTGCTGACCCGGTGCCCCCGTACCGCGGCCCTGCTGGGGTCGGCGTTCGGGTGGACGTCCTTCGATTTTCGCGACATGCAGGCGCCCAATCTGCAGACGGCAATTGCCGGCCAGGTCCACAAAGTTGGCCCCCTGCTCGTCGAGATACCTTGCCAGCGGCCGTCCGACGTGCGGTGCAAAGAGGATCCAGGGGCGTTTGGGCTTGGTGCGGGCAGCCCAGGCGAGAACGCCGTCCACGATTGTTCGCGTCAAATGCGTTCTCTTCGCCTCGATGGCGAGCTCTTCCGTGCCGTTCGGCGTGACGATCCGAACTCTGCCGTCCCAGAGCGCTTTGCGCCCCCCGTCGCTCAGGCGGAATGGCTCGACGTCCCGGCCCGGTGGGGGCAAGAGCGCCGCTTCCTTGACGAACGGCAACTCGCGGAGACGGTCGATACAACGCTGGAGGAGGTCCTGCTCGTGGGTTTTCATGTCCGTAATAGTAGTGTATCCATTAGTAATGGACAAGTGGCAAAATCATCTGTGACTGGACGACGGCGCGCTGCGTCGTCAGCAGGGCACGGAAATCGTGCCGGTCGCCGACCATGAACGTGGTCTCCTCGTCGGTCAGCGTTGCCCGCCGGGCACGGCTGAGGAGGTCGTCGGCCGACGGGATCTCGTGGATGATCGCCCTCGACTCCATGCCGGCGATCCACCGCAGGACGGCGCCAAGCGCCCGGGCGCGGTCGTCCAAGACCGCGGTCAAGGGGACCTGGGGGAGCGAGTCGCTGCCATCGGGCAGTCCATCCCCGTCCGTGTCGGCGGAATGCGGGTCGGTGATGAGCCGCTCCTCGGCCAGGTCGGTCAGGCCTTCTTGGACGCGCCTGGGACGCAGCTCGATGGGCGGGACGGTGATGGAGGACTCGTCCAGTTCCTCCACCCTGACCTCGACTTG
>JANNTZ010000409.1:0-1926 GCA_031394595.1 Acidobacteriota bacterium | reverse complement strand
CATGGATGTGCACAAGGAATCGATCGATATCATCCTTGCCGAGCAAGGCTGCGCGTGCTTAGGCAGATAGGCACAGTACAAACCCGCCGGCCTGCTACCGATGATTGAAACTTTCACGCAGATCGATCTGTTAGAAGCGAGCCGAGGGGCGCACCACGTAAGCAGTTATGTAATTGGCCAAACCTGACCCGGCCCCCGCGGCCCCCGGCTTGACCCGGCCCCCGCTTCCCGGCGCAATCCCGGGTGCCCGGCCACGCTCCGTCGGAGTTTCAACCTTGCCGACGGACAACTCCACTGAGACGGCTACTCGCCGCCCGGGAGGCGGGCAGTATGCTGATCCACGATCTGCCATCGTCCGCCGATCTTTGCCCACACTATGCTGTACCGAATACCATAGGTTTCGACTTCCCCTTCCTCGTCGGTCCAATTTAGGATGGCATAGGCGTTCTGGATGACAAGGTTGTCGCCGTAAACACGAACCGTCGGATGCCGGATGGCGGTGCGACGCTTCGGGTAGAGCTGGAACAGTTCTGCGAAGAATGCCCGGATTGCCTCTTTTCCTTCGATTCTGAAGGGAGAGAAAGAGGAGTGGAAAATTGCGTTGTCCGCGAATGCCGCTGCGTAAGCGTCGGCGTTTCCCTCTTGCAAAGCTTGAAGTCGCGGCGCGGAAACCAAAGCGACCTCTTCGGCAGGCCCGGCCCACACCAAAGAGGCAGTGCTCAGCACGATCAGAGTCGACAGCGAAGCAATCGAAGTTTTCATGTTCCCTCCCGAAAAAAAAAGGTCTTCGCCAAAGCGGCGCCCACGTGATTCCGTCCAAATATGCAGAGCGGTACATACAGGTCGTACCGTAAGACCAGGCCCTGCGGCGCGAGTGTGATGCTGGAACCCGGCCGTGCGGCCGAATCCTTATGATTGTCGCTAGCCCAGTGTGTTAAGTGTACTCCCGGTGAGGGGCAGCGAAGCTACTCTCCCCTTCCCGGATCCGTTTCGCACTTCTCGGAGAACGCCAGGGTCAGGCTGACCCCATTTCTCCACCCTCATCTTTTCCTCGGATTATCCGCAGGATTCACATAGTTCATCCCGGTCAGACCAGTAGCCATTATTCCACTTGGACATTCGCCGTCTTGATGATCTTCGACCATTTGGCGCGCTCTGCCTTGATGTACGACGCAAACTCATCAGGCGTGCTAGGGATGGATTCGCTTGCACCAGCGGCTACCCGCTCGCGGTACTCGGGTTGCAACATTGCAGACACGATTTCCTTCTGGCTTCGCACGCGCAACAGCGACTGCCCCGGTGAAACCGTTTGTCCCAGGGTGGTTGTCCACAATCACACGCTGACCCATGGATTTGCTCAGCCTATCGCCAAGCGTCCGGGCGTATATATCCAAGACGCCCCCCGCGGTAGCGGGCACGACTATCCGAATCGGATGTTCCGGGTATGTCTGCGCAAATACTTGCGCTACTGAACACAACCAGAGCATTGAAGCCAAGACCAGGAACCCAGGGATCCTTGTCTTCATATCGAACACATCTCCCCTCCCAGGAGGCCGTGACGGGTGACCGGCACGAACACCGGGTACATGTCTCCTGTTTTTCCTTCGCGTCCTTTGCGTTGAACGCGTTAAAGGCCGCGCGTCGCGCGGCTCAGGTCTCGATACCTCTCTGTGACCTCTGTGTTCTCTCTGTGTTCTCTCTGTGTTCTCTGTGGCGGACTAATTCTTTTTCTTGTGAAACTCCGACCAGGCCTTTTCGTAGCTTGCGTGCAGCGCCTTCCAGGCACTCTCGGCGCCTTTGCTGACTTCCTGCCACGCCGCCTGGCTGGCTTCACGCGTTTCGTTCAGGCGCTTGACGGTTTCGTCGCGCTGCTTTTCCAGCGCCTTGATCTGCGCTTCGTACTGCGTCTTGACGTGAGCCTGTGCC
>JANNTZ010000386.1:0-19954 GCA_031394595.1 Acidobacteriota bacterium | reverse complement strand
AGCACAGCGCAGGAAAAATCGAGCCGCTCCTTGATGTTCGTGGAGACCGCCGTGCGACGCAGCCGCTCGCCCATCTCGGTGGCGATCGAACGCAGGCGGTTGGTGAACAGCTCCAGGCGGACGGCGCGTGGGTGGACCGATCCGTCGCGGCCCGTCCCGAGCCGGCGCCCAGCGCCCGCGGTCGCCGTCCTGCCCGCCGCTGATCCCCGCGCCCTCACACGATCCAGCAGGATCGCCCGATCGCCGTCCACGCGGGCGCGCCAGCCGCGCGCGACCCATGTGGCGCCGCGCGCCTCGAACACCAGCGCCGGTCCGGCGATGGCGGCTCCGGACCGCAGCCTCTCGCGGTCGAACACCGCAACATCGGCGACCGTGCCGTCAACCCGGGCGCGCCGGGTTGCCCACGGCGGCGGCGTGGAACGGCGGGCGGGGCGGGGCGTGGGGGCGGCCGGCTCCGGCGCCGTCGAGGCGATCACCCGGATCGATTCGACTTCGATCGGCCGCCTTTCGGGGCGGTGCCCGTAGAGATCGAGATAGCGCCGCACGAATGCAGGGCGGAGCGGCCGTCCCGGGTGGCACTCGACATCCACCGTCGAGTCCTGCCCGACGAAACGCAGGCGGGCGACACGGCGGCGGATGCGCACCGCCGCGGCCGCCACCCCTTCGGATCGCAGGGCCCGTGCCGCGCGCTTCTCGAGCCCGGCGAACATCCTGTCGATCGATCCGTCCTTCCCGGCCCGGTCGAGCGGCCGCAGCACCTGTTCCTCCGCGAACCGTTCGATCCGCGCGTGCCCCATGCCGGTGGCGCTGAGGAGTCCGGCGTCGTAGGGCACGACGATCCGCCGCATCCCCAGCCGGGTGGCGATGCCGCAGGCATGCTGGCCCCCGGCGCCGCCGAACGCGACCAGGACATGGTCGGCGGGGTCGTAGCCGCGCCGCACCGACACCGCGCGGATGGCATCGGCCATCCGCTCGTCGGCGATCTCGAGCAGTCCGGACAGGATGGCGCCTGGGGACGGCTTCTGCCGGGATCGATCGGCGACCTCCCGACGCAGCGCCGCGAGGGCCGCGTCGGCGGCGGGGGGATCGATCGGGATCTCGAAGAAGGCGGGGTCGAGCCGTCCCATCAGGAGGTTGACGTCGGTCAGGGTCAGCGGCCCGCCGGCGCCATAGCAGGCGGGACCGGGGCTGGCGCCGGCGCTGTGCGGCCCGACCCGCAGTCGATCGCCGTCGAACCAGCAGATCGACCCCCCGCCGGCGGCGACCGACTCGATCGCCAGGGCCGGCGCCGCCAGGTGCGCCTCGCCGACCCGGTGCTCGAAGACGTACTCGTAGTCATCGGTGATGCGCGCCACGTCGGTGCTGGTCCCGCCCATGTCGAAACCGATCAGCGGCGCGCTGCCGGCCGCCCGCCGCCCTGCGCGGGCCGCGCCGACCACGCCGCCCGCGGGCCCGCTCAGCAGGCTGTCCTTGGGACGGATCATCGATCCGGACACCAGCCCTCCGGCGCTGGTCATCACGTGCAGCCGGCCGCTGCCCAGGCGATCCGCCACCCGGTCGAAGTAGAGACGCACGACCGGGGCCAGGTAGGCATCCACGACCGCGGTCTCGGCCCGCTGCAGGAACCCGAGACTCGGTGACAATTCGGAGGACACCGAGATGTGCGTGAAGCCGTGTTCGGCCAGGATGGCGCGCACCCGCCGTTCGTGATCCGGGTTGCGCCAGGAATGGAGGAGCGCCACCGCCGCCGCCAGCACCCCTTCGCCCGCCAGCCGCTGCGCCTCGGCCGCCACGTGGGCCTCGACGAGCGGCTCGATCTCGGATCCATCCGCGGCGATCCGGCCGTCCAGTTCGATCGCCTCCCGGAACAGGACGTCGGGCCGGTGGATCTCCAGGGTGAAGAGATCGGGGCGCTGCTGCGTTCCGATCCGCAGCAGATCGCCGAACCCGCGGGTCGTGAAGAAGGCCGGCGCGTGGCCGCGCCGCTCGAGCAGGGCGTTGGTCGCGAGCGTCGTTCCCAGGCGCATGGAGGCGACCGGCAGGGGACGGCCCGGCGGCGTGCGGGTCAGCAGGCGCGCCGCCAGGAGGGGCGACTCCTCGTCGGAGAGCAACTCAAACGTCGCGCCGGCCGTCACACCGGAGAATGGCTTCTCCCGGGCGTTTCCCGCTGGCTCCCGGACGCCGCCCGAAGGCCGGGCGAGGACGATGACCGGCGGATCGGGTTCGAACCCGGCGACCCGGCCGATGTCTGTCGGGCTGCCCAGCAGGCGGAAGCGGAAGCCGACGAAGAATCTTGCTGGCAGATCCCAGCCGCGGCGCAGGGCCAGACGATCGCCTTCGACCCGGTCCACCACGCCGCGCACCGCGCTCGTGCTGAGGATCTTGGCGCGATGCAGGTGGCCCGCCGGATCGACTCCGATCGCATCGGTGAAGGTCCCGCCGGTGTCCACCCAGATATCCCAGCCGCGGCGCGCCACGCGGCATCCTATATGATCAGTCGGTGTGAAGGCGGCGCCACACTTTCGTGCCGCACCGAGGAGACCTCGCCATGAAGCAGGTCCTGTTGCTGGCCCTGACGACCGCCGGTCTGGCTCTCTGCGCGGCGATCGGTTCCGCACGCGCCGGGGACGGCGCCGGTCCCGTGGACCATGAGGCGATCCGGCGCGAGCGCATCCGGTCGCTGCTGCCGGCGATCCTGAAGGACCAGAAGATCGACGCCTGGCTGATCTTCACGCGGGAGAACGCCGAGGATCCCCTGCTCAAGGTCATCGGCATCGATCACATCGTGGCGCGCGGGGCGTTCCTGTTCGCGATCGAAGGCGGCAAGTTCAAGGCGATCGCGATCGCCGCCTCGTACGATGTCGACCCGATCCAGAAGTCCGGCCTGTACGACGAAGTCCTCTCCTACAAATCCGAAGGGGTGAAGCCGCACCTCCGAAAGGTCTTCGACGACCTCAATCCGAAGACCATCGCCGTGAACATGTCGCGCGACGAGACCATCGCCGACGGCCTGACCGTCGGGATGCGCAACTACCTCGAGGAGGCGATCGGGAAGCACACGAAGAAGTTCGTCTCGTCGGAGCGCCTCGTCGTGTCGCTCCTCGGGAAGAAACTGCCGGCCGAGATCGCCGCACTCGAGAAGGCCGCCATCGGGACGCAGCGGATCATCGCGGAGGCGCTGACCAGCGAACGCGTCACGCCCGGGGTGACGACGGAGATCGCCCTCAACGACTGGATGGAAGCGCGCGCGAAGGAACTGGGGTTCGAAGTTGCCTTCGCCTCGATCGTGGTCGGCCCGCAGCGCGGCCACTCGTCGCCCACCGACCGCGTCATCCAGCGCGGCGACGTCATCCGCATTGACTGGGGTGCTTCGTACGGCGGCTACTGCGCCGACATCCAGCGCATGGCCTACGTCCTGAAGGAAGGGGAGAGTACCGCGCCGGTCTGGTTGCAGCGGTTGTGGGAAGCGACCCTCAAGGCCAACCGGGCCGCGGTCGCGGCGTTGAAGCCGGGCGCCACGGGAAACGACGTGGACAAGGCCGGTCGCGGCGCCCTGGTGTCGGCCGGCTATCCCGAGTACCCGCACGGCACCGGCCACGCCATCGGTCTCAAGGTCCACGACGTCGGCCCGATGCTCGGCCCCGACTGGCGCGAGCGCTACGGCGACCGCGTGTTCTTCCCGGTCGAGGTCGGCCAGGTGTTCGCCGTCGAGCCGCTGATCTACATGTCCGTCCCCGAGATCGGCTACGAGTTCCACACCGGCCTCGAGGAAGACGTCGTGGTCGAGTCCGAGGGCCCGCGTTACTTCGGCACGCCGCAGACGAAGCTCATCGTCATCAAGTAGGGTTACCGGTCGCATCAGAGGACTTGACATCTGATGCATGTCTACATATCATCACCGCATCATGCCACGAACTACAGTTGATATCGATGCCCCGGTCCTCAAGGAAATCAAGGCTCTGCAGAAGAAGGTGGGGCTTCCCATGGGTCGAATCGTTTCCAAGTTGCTCGCCGAAGCCCTCGGGAGCGGGAGGACAGGAGGGAAGCCCCGCAAATTTTCCTGGACGTCGCGTCCGATGCAGGCGCTCCTGGACCTGACTGACAAAGAAGCCGTGTATGCCGTCATGGATCGAGACGAGAAGTGAGCTACTCGATCGACACCAATCTCCTCCTCTATGCGTCCGACGAGTCGAGTCCTCATCACCATGCGGCCAGACGTTTCCTCGAAGGCCGGCCGGGCGATCCCGACCTTCTCTGTCTTGCCTGGCAAGTTCTGCTCTCGTATCAAAGAATTGCCACGCACCCGCGCATTTTCTCCCGGCCGCTCACGCCCAAGGAGGCGCTTGAGAACATCGAAGCGCTGCTGGGCCTTCCGCGCGTGCGTCTGCTCGTCGAAGAGGAACAATTTCTGGACGTCTATCGCGAAGTCACCGGCGGGGTCACAGTGCGGGGAAATCTCGTGCCGGACGCTCATCTCGCCGCGATCCTGAGTCAGCATGGTGTGCGCACGCTCTACACGGTCGATTCTGATTTCAAGAAGTTTTCGTTTCTGAGTCTTCGAAATCCACTGGTCGTCTGAGGATGCACCCCCGTATCGGCATGTCCATCGCAATGTGGGTCCAGGCCGGTCTGATCGACGCGGCGACGGCGGATCGTCTCCGTGCCTTCGAGGCCCGGCGGCGCGGACCGCAGGGGGCCCGCTGGCCGGTCCTGGCGGCGCTCGCGCTGGGTGGCATTCTTCTCGGATCCGGCGTTCTCCTCTTCGTCTCCGCCCACTGGGACCGTCTGTCGCCCGCCGGACGGTTCGCGATCGTCCTCCTGATGGTGGCCGTCTTCCACGCCGCCGCGGCGCTGGTGGCGGCGCGCTTCGCCGCCCTCGCGACCGTGCTCCACACCGTCGGCACCGTGGCGCTGGGTGCGGGGATCTTCATGGCGGGGCAGATCTTCAATCTCGAAGAGCACTGGCCCGGCGGCGTCATGCTGTGGGCGGCCGGCGCCTGGGCCGCGTGGGCGATCCTCCGCAACTGGTCGCAGGCGGCGCTCGCCGCCATCCTGACGCCGGCCTGGCTGGCGGGGGAGTGGATGGTTGCCGCCGACCGTTTCAGTGGCGCGGGCCAGATCTTCGGGCAGGCCCTCGTGATTCTCGCGGCGACCTACCTGTCGGCACGAACGCCGGACCACGACGGGCCGACACGCCGCGCCCTCGCCTGGATCGGCGGATTGGCGCTGATCCCCGCGGTATTCACGACCGTCGAGCGGTGGAGCTGGCGGGACGACCCGGCACTGCCGACCGGGCTGCGCCTTACCGGCTGGATCGTGGGGATCGGCCTGCCGCTCCTGCTGGCGGTCTGGCTCCGCAGCCGGCGCGCCTGGATGAACGGGCTGGTCGCGGTCTGGGCCGTTGGCCTCGGGCTTCTCGCGATTCTCGACAAGGATCGGGCGACCGAGGGGCTGTGGCGCTTCTTCCTGGATCAAATCGGGATCTACTTCTGGTGCGGGGTGGGGTCGATCGCGCTCATCGCGTGGGGCCTGAAGGAAGCGCGGCCCGAGCGCATCAACCTCGGGATGGCCGGCTTCGCCATGACGGTTCTCTTCTTCTACTTCTCGAGTGTGATGGACAAGCTGGGCCGCGCCGCCAGCCTGATCGGCATGGGGGTCCTGTTCATCGTCGGCGGCTGGATCTTGGAGCGCGCCCGCCGTCGGCTGATCGCGCGTCTGAAAGAGGTCGGATCGTGACCGCGCTCTGGCGTGGACTGATCGTGGGAGTCATCCACCTGGCGCTGGTCTGCAGCCTCGGAGGTAAGCTCCTTTACGATCGCGCCACCCGACCGCGGGTCTGGGTCCAGACCGCGCCCTACGACCCCAACCTGCCGATCCGCGGACGCTACGTCAGCCTCCAAGTGGTCGTCGAGGCGCCCGGGATCGAAGCGCCGCCTTCAGACCGCCGCTGGGAGACCGTCCCGGTGCGGCTCGCCATCGAAGACGATCGCCTGGTCGCCCACCGGGACCCGGACCCCCGGCCGTACACCGAGGCCGGGCATGCCGTCCGGTTCACCGGTCCGGACGATGCGCCGCGTGCAGTCCTCTCGACGCCGGTCGCCTTCTTCATCCCCGAGCACGTGGACGATCCCTCGCGGCGACGGGCCGGGGAAACGCTCTGGGTCGAGGTCACCCTGCCGCGGCAAGGTCCTCCCCGCCCGATCCGGCTCGGAGTGAAGAAGGGCGACACGACGGAGCCGTTGGGGCTCGATTAAGAAACGGTTCCGCTTGATATATAACAAGATTTGTTATATATTTCCGGCGTGATGCAGAGTGCTGTTCTCAGGGTGGCCAGAGACAAGGCGGGGTGGACACAAGTCAACCTCGCCAGGCGGCTTGGAGTCACACAGGCTTATCTCTCGCTCCTGGAGTCCGGGAAAAGACCCGTCCCTCCCCGCCTGGTCCATCGACTGGCCCGAGCGCTCAAGTTGTCTCCAACAATGCTTCCAGTCAAGTCAACGCCGGTATCGAGGCATCGACCCACAAACGATTGGGTTGAAGCGCAACTCGCGCGCCTCGGTTACCCGGGCTTCGCCTACCACAAGCGGCCCGGGTCCTTGCGACACCCGGCTGAGGTTCTCCTGGTCGCGCTGGCATGCGACGAATTGGAGCCCCGGATCGTCGAGGCGCTCCCCTGGCTGCTGCTCCACTACGAGGGGTTTGACATCGAACGGGTCGTCGCCGATGCCAAGGCAAAGGACCTTCAAAATCGACTCGGATTCACTGTCGCCCTCGCCAAACAGGTGGCGGAGCGCAAGCAGGAATTCGAGCGGCGCCTGAGCGAATTGCGCCAATTCGAGGGCGCCTTGGAGCCGAGTCGTCTCGCTCGAGAGGAGACATTCGGTCAGGGACACGCCCACGAACGACTCCGGGAGTGGTTGAGAGGCGAAGGGTCCGCAGCGGCAAGGCACTGGAACCTCCTCACGGACCTGAAGTCTGAGCAGCTGCCTTATGGCCGGTGAAATCCCGCAGCCTTGGCGTGGATTTCTCCGGGATGTCGATCGCGCGCTGCGCCTGCCGGTAGAAGTCCACTGCCTCGGAGGCTTCGTGCTCGCAGTCCGATGGAAACTTCCGCGGCCTACGGGTGACGTCGATTTTATCGAGGTGGAGCCTGCGGGCGCGGGGAATGAGCTCCTCCGAATCGCGGGTGAGGGGAGTGAGATTGCTCGAACGCACAGGCTCCATTTCCACTGCGTGACGGTCGCGGAATGTCCGGAGGGTTACGCGTCAAGACTCTTCGATCTGCCCACGCGAGGCCTGAAGCGCCTTCGCCTCCGGGCCCTTGAGATCCACGATCTCGTGCTCGCGAAGCTTGGGCGGAACAGCGCGCGCGATCGCGCCGATGTGGAGTTCCTCGTTGGTAAAGGGCTGATCGACAAGCAGGTGTTGGCGGATAGATTCGAGGCTGAACTCCGCCCCTACGCGATCAACGAGAAGCGCTCCTCCGACGCGCTGCGCCTTTGGTTGGACGCATTCTTCGGTGCGAGCCGATGAACCAACCCTTGGGGTCGGCGCATCGCGATCCAGTTGCGGTTCGCTCCACCCTCGTCACGCATGCGGACGAGCCCGTTGCAGACGGAAACCCAAGTCGTCGATAATCGGACCACGCGCCCGTAGCTCAGCTGGATAGAGCACCGGACTTCGAATCCGGGGGTCGGGGGTTCGAACCCCTCCGGGCGCGCCACCTGTCCCAGGGACGAGGGGGGGAATGATCCGCAGGTGCCTGCTGCTCCTGGTGGGCGTCGGCGCGATTGTCCTGGCGATCCGTTCGGCCTCGGGCCAGAAGACCGAAGTCCCCACCGATCCGGATGACGGCCTCGTCGAACGGGCCACCGTCGAACTCCTGCTCCTCGAGGTCGAGGCGATCGATGGCGAGGGCCGGCCGCTGCGCGGGCTGCGCCCGGAAGCGTTTGCCGTGAAGATCGACGGTCACGACTGGCCGGTTGCGAGCGTCGATGACTTCTGCCAATGTGACGGACCGGCCGGCCCCTCCCCGACCACGACGGGAACCAACCTGCCGCCGTCCGCGGCCCCGCAGACCACCACCTCTCGTCCCGCGGACGTCTCCGAGCCGGGGCGATACGTCCTGTACTTCGATTTCGGCCAAATGCGGCAGGGCGGACGCTACCTGGCAACCAAGGAAGCCAGGCAGTGGGTCGAAAAAGTGAAGACCGACGCCGATGAAGTCATGATCGCCGCGTACATCACCCGGCAGGGGTACATCAAGCTCTGCGACTTCACGCCGGATCGCGCCCGCCTTCTCGAGGTCCTCGATCGGGCCTACCGCGATCGGAGTCTCGTCGATACCTGGGCCGCGAGCCTGGAGGCGCGACTCGAGGAATGCGAGGATGATCCCTCCACGTGCATCCACTTCGCCCGCCAGGAGTACACCCACGGGCGGCGTACCCTTGCCGGGCTGCGCGGCTTCCGCGCATAGGAAGTTCAAGCTGAGATTCTAGTTCCGGTAAGGTCTATTCCGTCAACCTGGGCTCTGCTGATGGGTGGCGGAATGGGGCGGGAACAGGGCGGAGGACCGGGCGGCGGGTTCCTGGAGCGGCTCTTCCGGGAGGTGGGTCATCAGCCCCGGGATCTCGTCTCCGACCAGGGCCGGCAGTTCGTCGCCCGGGAGTTCAGACGCTGGTGTCGCCGCCGAGACATCTGCCAGCGCTTCGGCGCCATCGGCAAGTACGGCAGCCTCGCCGTGATCGAGCGCTGCATCCGAACCATCAAGAACGAGTGCACCCCGCGACTCATCACGGTCCCGTACCGTCTCGCCGCCTTCAAGCAGGAGCTGGCGCTCTACTTCTACTGGTACAACGGCCACCGGCCCCACACGCGACTCCGGGGCGCAACCCCTGACGAGGTCTACTACCATCGGCGACCAGCCGTCCGGTCCCCGCGCTTCGAGCCACGGACGCGATGGCCACGTCGCTCGCCGTGCGCATCCCCCCGCGCTCTCATTCGCGGGCAGCCGGGAGTCCGGCTGGATCTCGACGTCCGCTTCCTCGGCAAACGTCGGCACCTGCCAATCGTCTCACTGAAGCGCGCAGCGTAGAAGCGATCGGCCGTCGCCCTCGCGATCGCTCATGTCTTCGTCTGGAGTGTCACGCCGGAAGGCTCCGCCACTCCGCATTCGGCGGGCCTGACCTCGTTTACGCCGCGCCACTTCACCCATCTTTCGCGCTGTCGCGGGCCCGCGGGCGCCGACATTATCGCCGAAAACCGGCGCGCACATTCGATGGACAACTACACCTCTTCCCGGACCTCATGGAGCTCGAAAAGCCTCTGTCGGTTGACCCATGGAAGTTGAAGAGATCAGGTCTACCATCCTTACGTCCCCGGCACACCCGTGGCATCCTTGGGTGCCCTGGTCCGGCCCTCGAATTCGTAGCCGAACCCGAAGTCAATTCTGTTGGCGGTGAAGTCGGTGGTCTCATCGGGGTCGAGGACGTTGGCGAGGGCGGAGGGAAAGTCGGAGGCGTTCTTCTCACGCTCATAGGCCGCCGTCCAGTACCAGCCCTTGCGCAGTTCGACGCGCAGGTCGGCGCTCAGGCTCGACCGATCATCGTGGCGGCCGAAATGGAAGAGGTCGTTCGGGTCCTCCGTGGTGTAGTCGCGGTCCTGAATTTCATAGGCCAGGCGCACGGCTCGGTGGCGACCCCCCGGACCCCAGCGAAAGCGCACCTCGGCCCGCACGATGTCGCGTTCCTGGGAAATGTCGTCCTCGGCGAAGATCGTTCCAGGAAGATCACCCTCGGCTTCCAGGTCCTCTGTCCGCCAGCCCAGGCGAATACGCAGGCGGCCGTCGTCGTACGGCTGCCAGAGCAACCCCGCCTCGATGAGCGGGGACTCGCTGTCCCGTTCATCGAAGTAGTCGTTGTAGTCGCGCTCCTCGCGTCCGACCATCCCTTCGAATCGCAGGTGTTCCGGGACAAGCACCTGTGTCAGGCGCGCCATGAGAGTTTCCTCGCGGAACGATGCCTCCTGCCGGTACCCATCGATCCCGAGAACAAACTCGGACTCCTCGTGCACCAGGTTGCGCAGGTAGTAATCCGGGATGACGGACCAGGAGACCGCCAATGAGGTCGAATGCTTTCGAGCCGGATGGAGTCGTTGCTCGACCCGAAAACGATAGGACTCGTAGTCATGGATCGGGTTTTCCAGGTATTGGTAGGCGGACAGGGACATGTCGATCTCCGTTCTAGCCCCACGATCTCGACGCCAGTTCATCTGCCAGGCGGCGCGCACGATGGTGATGAAGTCATCCGGCGTCTCGATCGAGTACCGGTTGGGCGTCGCATCGGTCGGGCGATCCTCTTCGAGCCGGTCGATATCGTCGTCCGACAGCTCGATGATGTTGTCGTCGTAGCGCTCTTCGAGGGCGAGGCGGAGGTCCCACTCTTTGTCCGCTGCTGTGGCCGCGTCCGCGGAGTACGACGAGATAAGCAAGAACAGGACAGCAGTCAGCCCCGCAGCCCCCGTTTGGAGCCCGATTCTCTCCCCACCGTGCAGAGGATCACTCCACACGGTAGAAGTAATTGAGTCCGTCCCCGGCTGCGCCGAAATCCACGAACATCGTCCCGGACGTGACCGCGAGGCTCTCCGTCTGCCCGAAGCGGCCGGGTGAGGTGCTGCGGTAGATGGTGTAGAACGGCTGGCCCGTGGTGGGCCAGCTGAGAGCGACATTCGGTGGGGCGAGCTGCACCGAGAGGCTTATCGGGGCCACCGGGGCATAGGTGAAAGCTGACAGGAGGATGTTGCCGGGGGCGCCGTGATTGCGAACCTCGAGGTCCACGAGGGCTGGCGCGTCGCCGCCTGGCCATCCTGGCGTTATGGCCTCGATCCGGTCGCTACCGATGACGACTGAGCTGAGGAGCGAGAGGCCCCCCAACGTAGCGGCGGCTCCCGCCTGGAATCGCGATCCGAGAATGATCACGGACGTGCCCCCCGACATGGGGCCGGTCGTGGGCGTTATCGAGGCAATCGAGGGCGTGACCGCTGGACCGAGGATCACTGTCCCGAGATCAGTGTCGCTCGTGACCGGGATGCCCGGAATCGTGGCCGTGGCCAGCCCCTGAATGGAGAGCGGCGTGATTCGGAAGTCGTAGGCTCCGGGCGGCAGGTAGATCAGGAAGCTGCCATCAATCCCCGTATTGTCCCGGGACAGCGCCAACTCCGAGCCGGTCGCCGAATCGATGACATCCACATCGGCGGAGGGAACGGGCGAGCTGTTCGTGTCCACGACCGTACCGCGTACCGCCAGTCCGGCTCGCAAGACGAAGTCCAGCCCGGCGGTAGGCGCGGTGATGATCACGCCGCGCGCTTCGGCTGTAGCGAGCGACTGGTAGGAAGGCGGCTGGATTCTGATGTCGTACAGACGTGCCGGCACGACGACCTGGTAGGTCCCGTCGGGACCGGTTGTATCGCGGACCGTGTCGATCTTCTCGCGCGTGTAATGGTCGAAGAAATCCAGGTCGACACCCTCCAGCGGCAGGCCGGTCTCGTCGATGACCCGGCCGGAGACGGTGTACCCCTTCAGCAGCACGACATCGCCGAAGTCCACATCCGAGAGGGCGCTGACGTCCTGGTAGAGCCGGCTCGCGAAGCCGGCGTCTGCGGCGGGGTCGAACCGGACGTCGTAGACCCCCGGAGGCACGGCCACGAGGAACGCTCCGGTTGTGTCACTCCGGTCGTGCGGGGTGTAGAGAGCCGGGCCGGTGCCGGCCGGGAAGACGTCAAGGTCCATTCCGGCGATGGGCCTCTGTCCGATGTCCACGGTCCGCCCACGAAGGAAGACAGCGTCGGGAAGCACCACCGGCACTAGAGTCTGAGAATTCTGCAGCTGTAGCGAGTAGTTCTTGACGCCGGCCAGACGGGCCATGACGGGCGGGTTGTACTCGATGTTGTAGAGGTCGGGGGGGATCACCGCAGAGTAGGCACCCAGCGCGTCAGTGTGGTCGTCGGGTGTCAGCACCGTGCCGCCGCTCCCGATGTAGTTGACATTCACGTCGAACACAGGGGCGCCCCGAGCGTCCTGCACCAACCCGTCTACCAGGATTCCTGGAGCTAGCTGTGCTGCCGGCAACGAAGTATCCGCGGTGATCGTCAACGGCGCGGTCTCAGCAGCGACCAACAGGTGACAGCGCTGGGGCTTGTAGCGGACTCGGTAAGTGCCGGGCGGCACGGCAAGGCTGTAAGCACCGTTCGCGTCGGTGCGATCGTGCGACTGAAAGATTGCCAGACCGGTCACCGCATCGATGACGTCGAGGTTGACGTTAATGACCGGTTTGCCCGCACCCACGGAGTTGAGAACCACGCCGCTGAGGAGCCACCCCTCGGTCAGCACCGCGTCCGGGAGCCTCGTGTTGCCCACGATGGGCAAGGTGGAGCGCACGAGGCCGAGGTGGCGGGTCCCGAGGGGTGGGCCAAACTTCACATCGTAGGTCCCCGGCAGGACGACGACGTCGTATCGGCCGGCGAAGTCGGTACGATCGCGCACCGTGAACACGCGTTCGCTCGATCCGGGCGGGAAAAACCGGACGAAGACGTCCGGCAGGCCCGTCCCCAGCGCATCGAACACCCGTCCGGAGACGACGACACCGAAGGGCAAGGCGATAGGGGCCAGAACCTGGCTGGTGCTGAGATTGAACTTGCGCATGCGATGCGCCGCATAAAGCGTACCGACGGGCGGGGCGAACTCGATGTCGTAGATCCCTGAATTGACCACGGCCCGGAAGGAGCCAATGCTGGAAGTCACGTTGCCCGAGGCTAACGCTGTCACCCCGGTGCAGGAGTCGACGAAGTCGATGCGCACGCCGGCGATCCCGACCCCGTTCGTGTCGGTCACGCTGCCGGTCAGGGTCACCAGCGCGGCCTCGGCCGCGCCTGGCACGAGCAGCGTCGCAGCGCTCACCGCGAGGGACAGGAACCAGCCCCGACGGTTCTTGCTCACGGCGCCACCTGATCAGCCAGCAGCTGTTCCTGGCAGATCCGCGTGTACAGGCCGTTACGGGGGAACAGCGTCGCGTGTGTTCCGTCCTCCACAATCCTCCCCTGGTCCATCACGAGGATCCGGTCGGCGCGCCGGACAGTACCGATACGGTGGGCGATCACGAAGGTCGTGCGGCCGTGCATCAGCCGCAGCAACGCTTCACGGATCAGGGTTTCGGATTCGGCGTCGACGGCTGAGGTCGCCTCGTCGAGGACGAGCACCGGAGGGTTATTGATCACCATGCGTGCCAGGGCGATCCGTTGACGTTCGCCACCGCTCAGGCGCTGGCCGCGCTCGCCGACCTGCGTGCGGAGACCCTTGGGTAGGGTCCTGATGAAATCATCCGCGTTGGCCACGCGTGCCGCTTCCCAGACTTCCTCACGCGTCGCCTCCGGACGGCCATAGCGGATGTTGTCCTCGATCGTCCCGGAGAACAGAAACGTTTCCTGGGTGACGAGGCCGATCTGTCGGCGCAGCGAGGCCAGCGTGACCTCGTGAAGGTTCTGCCCGTCGATCAGAACGCGCCCCTCGTCGGGGTCGATAAAGCGCGGCAGGAGGCTGACCAGGGTCGTCTTGCCGGCGCCGTTGGGGCCGACGAGCGCGACCACCTCGCCCCCCGCGACTTCGAAGTTGATGTCACGCAGCACCGGAACCCCGGGAGTGTACGAGAAGCCGACCCCCTCGAGGCGGACCGCACCCCGCGAGACGCGCAGCTCGGCGGCGCCGCTCTTCTCCTTGAGGGGAGTGGTCGTGTCGAAAAACTCAAACACGCGTTGCAGCGACACGCGCGAGGCCTGGTAGGTCTCATTGGTGCGCGCCAGTCGCCGCAGGGGCGGGAACAGCATCGCGGCCAGCGTGTAGAACGCCATGAGCTGCCCGGGAGTGAGACGGCCGTCGAGGACCATTCCGGCTCCAACCCAGAGCACAAGGGCGCCGCCCACGGCGACCGCGGTGGCGGCGAAGGCGTTGAGCCGGCCGCCCACCTGCGCTTTGCGGACGAGCCAGTCGCGCAGATGAGCGGTCCGGGCGGCGAAGGCGGCGATCTCTGACTCCTCACGGTGGAACGCCTTCACCACGGCGGCTCCGGCGATCTTTTCCTGCACGTCGCCGGAGAGCATGGAGCGCTCGCGTCGCACCTTGCGTCCGACACGCCTCAGCTGCGGACTCAGGCGCGCGAAGGTGAAAACGTAGAAGGGAAGCACCGAGAGCACCACCAGCGCCAGCCGGAACTCGAGCAGGAGGATCACTGCACACACCGCCATCACGGTGAGGAGGCTCGTCAAGGCCCGCAGGGCGCCGTCACGGATCAGGTCGAGGACGGCGTTGATGTCGCCGATGAGACGCAGCATGAGCTTGCCGGTGCGGGCGTTCCGGAAGAACGGCATCGAGAGCGCGTGGAGGTGGCGATAGAGGTCGAGACGCAGGGCGTGCACGAGCCGCTGACCCATGCGGTCGGATGCGACCCGCTGACCATACAGGAGCAGGCCCTTGCCCACCGCCAGGGTCACCATGCCGGCGAAGAGCACGGCGAGAAACGGGCTCGGCTCAAGGTGCCGTCCCAATAGCGGCGGGGGCGCTGTCCCGCGCAGCACGGCATCGATCAGGTGCTGCAGGAAAAAGGGAATCGGGATGTCGATGACCGCGAGCAGAATCGTCGTGGTCAGTGTCAGGCTCAGCAGCCCACCGTGCGGCCGAACGAACGGCCAGAGCCGCCGCGCCTCATCCAGGGCGCCGTAGGTGCCTGGTCGTTCCCGACTACGCGCTACCATGGCGGACTCAAGCGACCGAGATCGCCGGCAGGGCGGTCTGCACGGCGCCGCTCAGGATCATCGGGCCGCTCAGGCACGGCACGCCGGTCGCTGTCTGCACCTCGTCTATCCCCAGCCGGCTATTGGCCACCGGACCGGCCACCGCCGCGACGCAGTACTTCCACTCGCGAAGAGAGCGCACTCCACTCTCGCAGGACACGCTGTCGGTCGCGGCATAGAGCACGACGTCGATCGAGGCGCGGAATCGTGGGTCGCACAGCAAGGCCCGGGTCTCCCGCTGGAAGATGCCGTCGGCGATTTCGTAGACCAGGAACTCCGGGCGCGTCTCCCGCAATGTCGCTTCCAGACCCGTCGCGATGGCGAACACCTCATCCGGGGAACAGCCGGCAGTCGAGGCATGCCCCAGGTCGGTGAAGTCGAGCACCTGGACCGCCCCCGCGTCCCACAGAATGCCAGGATCCTTGCGACAGGCCGTGCCGGTGATTTTGGCGGCGGCGACGCGGTGGCCCTGGCCAGTCAGGCTGCGGATAACATGGGCTGCAGTGGTGGTCTTGCCGGCGTTCATGGAGGCCCCGACCACGAGGATGGAGCGCGGCCGGGGGCCGGCCCCTGTATTCCTCCGGCGCAGGCCGAACTCTTTGAGATTCAACGGCTGCCCTGTGGCATCGGCGAGCGCCCCGATCCATTCGACTGTTGTCGGATCGGGCATCCTGTCGTTGCGGCTCACCACCTCTCCGCAGACGCCCCCAACGCCGAGCACGTGGCCGATCGGCCCGGTTGCGATGGCGCGCCCCTCATACTGGTCGGTGGCGTACCTGTTTCCCAGAGCGCCCGCGATGACATCGCCCGGGAACAGCATCATCCTTCGGCCGTCCGGCGCCTCGACGGTGGTGTGCCGGCCGATCTGCTGCACTCGAGCCAGCACGAGCAGGCCCGGTGTCTCCTCCCGCGCCATCGGCCCACATGCGGCCACGACGGCACGGTCCACCCGGTGTGTTACGTAGCCCCACTTGATCTTCAATCCTCCGAAATACTCCATCACGCCCTCGCGCTCGACCCGGTCAAGGAGTCGATAATTGATTAAGAATGCTGACGGGCGGCCTGGCTGGCCGCCGAAGAGTGACCCGGGCCGGCGTGGGCCTCAGGCCACCGTGGCGAAGACGGAGGAAGGCAGGATGGTCCCTTCGCGAGCTCGTGGGAAGTCGTGGCAGGGGCCGGAACCGAAGTGAGGAAGCGGGTCCGGATCGCTCTCGAGCCGGGCAGACTGTGTCGTGAGGTGCTCGCGGAGCATGGCCAGGAAAACGCCCGCCTCACGCACGGATTCCGGCCTTTCGGGGAGAAGGCAACGCGAGTTGACCTTTCCCTTGCGCTTCCGCTTCATGTCGGAAGGGTCGTCCAGAGGGTCGGCGGCCGCCCGCACGTCCTCGACGTCAACCCCTTCCAGGCTCGCCAGCGCCAGACGCTCCTCCGCCAGCCGAGGGGCACGCTCCTCGGCACGCTGCCGTCGGCGTTCGGCGCGGCGCAGGACCCGAGCCCGCTCCTTCGGCGAGTCGTGGTGACTGCGGAGATGATGCTCGCAGGTGGCGTGGCGCTTGTGCGTCCGGCGGTGTGAGTCGAGGATGCTCTGCGACGGCATCAGTATGATGCCGAGCAGCAACAGGCTCCAAACGTGTTTCGCGCCGACGGACATGTGCTTTCCTGCTCCTCGATTGGACAAAAAGCTACGACGAGTCTGTCCGGCGGTCAAGCTCTAATTGCCTGCGTAAAAACTTGCGCGGTGCATTCCCAGCGCGTCAGCAATACCGCGGACGGTATAATTGTTCCCCCCGCGTGGACTACCCGGCTGTATGAGCGATGGTGGCCACTGTCGCCTATCTCGCCAGCGCTCCTGAGGTTCGGGAGGTCAGCATGGTCTGCTCCCCAATTCGACTAGCCCGGATAATTCATGAAGTGTGAGAACAGAAGAGCCTCCGACGTGGTAGAAAGCGGTTGCGACGCCACTTTCCTCGCACCGGAGGCTCTTCCTCGATGGCCGATGCTACCACGACACCGCGTGTGCTGTTCCCCGAACTGTTCGACCGGCCGCTCGTGGCCCGTTTCGACCAGGAGCACGGGAGTTCGGATGGCGGCGCCGTGCTGCTCAAGGCGGCCGACGCCGGCCTGCGACTGACCGCACGCCTCGCCGCCTGCCTGCCGGACGATCGACAGCCCGGGAAGATCCGTCCTGAGTTGCTGGAACTGCTCCGGCAGCGGGTCTACGCCATCGCCTGTGGCTACCCCGACGGCAACGACGCCGACCGTCTCGCTGACGACCCCGTGCACAAGATGCTGGTGGAGCGTGACCCCATCGACGGCGATCCTCTGGGCTCGCAGCCCACCCTGTCGCGCTTCGAGAACGCCATCCGGCCGCGGCATCTCTACCGCATGGGCGAAGCCCTGGCCGACGTGGTCATCGAGCGGCAGAGGCGCCGCCGCCGCGGCCACGCCCGTCGCATCGCCCTGGAACTCGACCCGACCGACGACCCGACCCATGGCGGCCAGCAGCTGTCGTTCTTCAACGGCCACTACGACACCTGGTGCTATCTCCCCGTCGCCGCCTTCGTGCGCTTCGACGACGAGCCCGAGCAGCACCTCGTCTGCTCTTTTCGAAGACTCCGATCGTGCTGAGATAGAGCGGGGTCCGGAGCGCGACGAGATGGCGCATCCATCGCGCCCGGAGAAACTGGAGCGCCAGACGCCGCGCGATATAGGCCGGAAGGGCGAGAACCCACAGAAGCGGGTTGCCTGCGGGGCGGACGTGGGTCAGCGCGAGTACGGTGCCGAGAACGTCGTAGCCGTCTCCGAGACGATCGAGGTCGAGGAGTCGCAGACCGGCACGACGGGCGTGGAACTCCAGGGCATGGGTCGTGGGCCGGTGGAAATCGTACGGCTCCTCGTGAGGAATCCAGATATGCGGGCAGGTGACGAGGAGGCGGCCTCCCGGCGCCAGCAGATCGACGAGGTTGGCGAACGCTTCCGGCCACCGGGCAACGTGCTCGAGGACCTCGGTGCAAAGGATGAACTGAAACGCAGCGCGTCGTCGCAGCGCCTCGGGCAACGGCTCGTCCAATGCGCCCAGGAACTCGACGGTTCCTGAGGCGTTCTGGACCACGTCCAGGCTCGAATAGGCGAAGCCGAGGCCTTCGAGTCGCGCGCGAAAGGGCTGCCCCCCGCAACCGACGTCGAGGCACCGTCCGCCGCGGGCCACAGGGCTCGCGAAGCGCGCCAGGCGTTCCTCGATGGTGCGCTCGAGCAGAGGGAGCAGCCACCGTTCAATCCGGCTCCGCGCGGCGTAGTCTGTCCGCCCGGCGCGCGGCACGCGCGCGGCCTCGGCCGCAGGGCCGGGATCAGCGCCCGACACGGACCCCGACTCTCTCGGTTTCATCGGTGATCTGCAGTAGCATCGGCTCGTCGGAGGCTGCAAAATACTCGTCCACGGCGCGACGTGCCCCGTCCCACCAACCGTAGTCGTCGATGATCAGGACGCCGCCCGCGACCAGGCGCGGGTAAAGGTGCTCGAGCTCGTGGCGTGTCGAACTGTACCAATCGGTGTCGAGGCGGAGCAGGGCGATGCGCTCGGGGGCTCGGGCCGGAACGGTTTCCTTCACGTCGCCGGCGATGAAATGAATCCGCTCCGGGGGGTACCCGCATAGACCCATGGTCGCCCGGACATCTCCTATCCCGGCGACCGCTCGTGTGTGGGTCTCGTCCGGGTTGGACAGGATCTCCCGGGCCGGCGTGCTGTCGTGTCGGCGGACATCTTCTGGCCCCGGATCGGGCATCCCCGAAAACGTATCGAACAAATGCAGATCCCGGTCGCGCCGGCCGAGATCGTCGAGGGTTCGGGCGACCGCCAGCATGCTCCCGCCGCGCCACACGCCGCACTCGACGACGGCGCCCTCGATCCGGTAGCGCTCGAGATAACGCACGGCGCGGATCAACGCCTGCACGCGCGCCGGGGACGTCATGGTGTAAGGACGGACGGCCGCCAGAGTCTCCTTGTCGAACGGCGTGAGCTCCGGGGCTGCGGAGCGCATAGGAAGTTCAAGCTGAGATTCTAGTTCCGGTAAGGTCTATTCCGTCAACCTGGGCTCTGCTGATGGGTGGCGGAATGGGGCGGGAACAGGGCGGAGGACCGGGCGGCGGGGGATTCAAGCTGTGCAGCGGGCGGGTGCCAGTGTAGGTGAGGAGTCGCAAGGCGACGGGTGGGCACACGCCGACCTTCGCCGGGCGTGCCGGCGATGAGATCCGGCGGGGGTTGAAGACCAGTCCCGCGCCCTTCGGGCTACCAGTCGGACGGCGCCGGCTCCGGGGGCTCGGGATCGGAGCGGCGGGCGGTGGCGGGCGGGGCGCGCGACGGCAGGCCCAGACACTCCAGGATGGCGCGGGTGGCGTCGGGCGGATGGATGGCGGCGAGGATCCGCATCGGCCCGCCGCAGTCGGGACACTCCAGGACGTCCACCGCGAACACACGGCGGAGCAGATCCGCCCAGGCGTAGCGGCGCATGGGGCGACGGTTCTCTGGGGCGCTTGATGGCGCCGCCGCGCTGAGGTCCAGGGAACGTGCGCCGTCACCCACTTCCGCGCCCGGGCTGGGCTCCCCGCTGAGAGCGTTGTGACAGCGCGTGGGCCGCGCGAGCTCGCCCGGGTGAGGCCCTGCCGGGACAACACGTTCGCGCCAGCCGGCGCAGGGGGCGAGCACGCCGTGATAGCGGACCTGGTGGGCGCGGGGGGCCGGGATGAGGGGGACCAGACGTCCCAGGCGATCGGTCGCCACTGGCGGTCGCGCGACATAGCGGCAGAGGCGCTCGAGGCGGCGGCGATCGCGGGCGGGGACGGCGACGTCGGGGTGCAGCGTACAGCCCATGGTGGCGACACAGCAGGGTCTTGCGGGCGCTGACAGATCCTCGATGTCGATGCGGTCGCCGCGCCGGGCGCCCGCCGCCGGGGAGATAAACGTTGGCAACTCCGAGAGGGGAGAGCCGCGCCGCGGGGTGCCCACGCACCTGCCGGCTGGCGTCACCCGCCCAATTTCAGGTCGCCGTGCACCGGCTGGCCGCCGAGCAGCGTCAGCAGGACCTTGGTCTCCGAGATCTGTGACGCCGGGATCCCGAAC
>JANNTZ010000372.1:0-1758 GCA_031394595.1 Acidobacteriota bacterium | reverse complement strand
CGCCGTGCAGCCGCTCCCCGCGCAGCGCTCCACCCGGAACCCCGTCTCGTTGTCCGAACGATCCTGCCACGTCAGCCGCACCTGGCTCGACGACAGGGCACTCGCCGCCAGCCCCGACGGTGCCGCCGGCGGCGGGGGAGGCGGAGTGGGGGGCCCCGCGCATTCCACTTCGGCCGCGGCGGCATGAAGATACTCCTCGACGTTCGTATAGGCGTCGCCGTCGGCGTCCTGGTTCCCGTCCGCGGCGTTCGCCGGATTGAACCCCTGCCCGGTCTCCCAGGAGTCGGGCATCCCGTCGCCGTCGGTGTCCCACCCGGCCGGGCGGCGGTTCTCGGCCAGCACCGGCCAGTCGCCGACCTCGCTCTGATCGTTGATGATCTTCCCGGTGCGGTTGCGCACCGAGTCGATGACCCGCGTGTCCACCGGATCGCGATCGCAGGGCCGGGCACCGACCCGGTCGAGCAGGTGGGACTCGATCTGGCTCGACGGCAGCGGCTCCAGCCCCGGCACCCAGACCGGCCGGGTCGTCACGACCGGGTTGAACGGGGCGTAATTGCGGAACATCTCGATTCTCCCCGTGTACTTGGTCCCGAAATCCAGGCGGTTGTCGCTGTAATGGACCTGCGACCCTGCCGGGATCTTGTCCGAGGCCTCGATGGCGTAGGCCGTCCGGCCGTCCATGTTGGCCCCCTGGATGTAGGCGTTCCCGACGACCGTCAGGAGCGTCGGCTCGGCAAAGTACGCCTCCCAGCCCATGTGGGTCGCCTGCTGGGACGGGTCCCAGTTGTACATGATGTTGTTAGCCAGGACCGCCTGCGCCCCGCCCTTGAGTTCGGGCAGGCGGTCGGCGTCGTGCGCGAAGAGTGTGTCGAGGACGGCGATGTTGCGGTTGCCGTCGCCGATGAGCAGCCCCTTGGAGTGGCACCCCTCGTCACTCACGGGGGTGCAGGCGAGCCCCTCGCTGCTGATCGTGTACCGGAACGTGACATCGTGGACCCGGTCGCCGCTGGTCCCCCATGTCGTGAGGTTCTCGTTGATCGCCCAACTGGCCGAACAGTGGTCGATGACGATGTTGAAGACCGGGTTCGATCCGGGGTTGTAGAGCTGGATCGCGCCGGTGTTCGCATCCACGTTCGGACCGTATCCGGTCCGCACCCGCAGGTGTTGCATCAGGATGTTGTGCGCCCGCGGGCCGATGTAGTTGCCGCGCACGGTGATCCCGGGCGAGGGGGCCGTCTGCCCGGCGATCGTCACGTAGGGGCTGGTGATCTTGATCTCCGTGGACAGCACGATCGTGCCGGAGACGTCGAAGACGACGATCCGCGGGCCCGAGGCCTCGAGCGCCGCGCGCAGCGAACCGGCGCCGGAGTCGTTGAGGTTCGTGACCCGGAGGATCCTGCCGCCCCGACCGGCCGGCGTCTCGATCCCGAAGCCGACCGCCCCCGGGATCACCGGGACCGCCGCGCCGGCCGTCCCCGCCGCCATCGCGAGGCCTGCGATCAGGGCGCCTGTCACCCTCGCCCGCGCGACCCGTGCGCCTGCCGCCCGCGCACCTGCCACCCGTCGGATCGTCATGCTCAAGAAGCCCCCCTTCCCCGATTGCCTGACTGTCGCTACTCGACGTCGACCTGGAGCGTGGAGACGAAGGAGATACCGGCGATCTGCTGGAGACTGGAATCGATCGCTTCGCCGTTTTCGAACCGGATGGTCGTCGAGCCGGGATTGAGACCGGTGAACAGGAACCCCGCCACCGTTTCC
>JANNTZ010000310.1:0-3779 GCA_031394595.1 Acidobacteriota bacterium | reverse complement strand
GGCACCCGCCGCCACGACGACCATTCCGGCCGGAAAGACCCGCTCACCCGCGGCGACGCCAGTGACCCGGCCCCGGGCGACCAGCAGGCGCGTCGCCGGCGTGTCCGCATGAATGCGGACGCCGGCCCGGACCGCCGCGCGCTGCAGGGCTTCGAGAAGCTGCACGGTGTCGACAGCGCCATCGTGCGGCAGGAGCAACCCGCCAATCAGGTTGGGATCGAGACTCGGTTCGAGATGACGCAGGCGTCGACGGGACAGACGCTCCACCGGCAGCCGGATCGATCGCTGGAACTCGAAGTGGCGGTCGAGCCGGGCCAGGTCGCGGGCATGACGCGCCACCTGGATCGTTGCGGCCGGGCGGATCCGCACATCCATCCGGCTCCCGGCGCGCAGGGCGCCGAGGAAACCGGGGTACAGCGCGCGGCTGTGCAGGATCAACGGCAGCAGAGGGTGAGGGCCATCGGCCTCGTATTGCGTGGCCAGAATTCCGGCGGCGGCCGCCGAGGCCGCGGCGCCGGGGCGGCCCCGCTCGAGGACCGTGACCGTCAGGCCGGCGCCGGCCGCCTCACGCGCGATCGCCAGGCCGATGATCCCGCCGCCGATGACGACCAGGTCGCTGGCCCGCCCGCCGGGTCGGCGTCCCTCGGGTCGGCGGATCCCGCCTCTACGCCGACGCAACGGAGTCCTCATCGAACGATACCAACTCGAGATCGCCGCAGTCCTTGCAGGATCCGCCCGCTACCACGAACTGCGCCAGGCAACGGGGACAATAGGACCGGCACCGGGCCTCGTCCTTCGCCGGTCGTGACTCCACCACCGGCATCCCGGCCGCGGTCCTGGTGCACAGACGATCGATCTCGGCGGCAGTCTGTTCACGGAACCACCCCACGCAGGCGTGGGCTTCCGGATCCGGGATCCGATCGGCCGGGGGCAGGGGGTGCCGGAGATCGCGGCGCACCGCCGCGGCAAAGGCCCGTCCTTGGATCTCGCCGCAGGTCGCTGTGGCGACTGCCACCGGATGCCAGGTGGAGAAGAGGTCCCGCGCCAGGAGATCCGGGGCGCGGATCGCATCGAGCGGCGCCAGGACCATGGCGGTGACGTGACCGCGGCGATCGAACGCACCACCCGGGACGAGGTCGCGGTGGGCCCGGACGAACAGGACGATCACCCAGGTCACCAGCAGCAGCGCGAGGGACAGGATTGGCTTCCAACTGCCGATGAGGCCGCTCCGCCAGATCACGATCGGGGCCGCCCCGAAAAGAAACGCAAACAACGTCGTGGCGGCGATGACCAGATGGCGGGACCGCGCCCGCAGCGCGCCCCACTGCAGGACTGCGGCATCCCCGTCGAGCGAACTCCGGATCGCCGCCACGATCGCGTCCGCGCGGGCGGCACGCGGGAGTCCCCGCACCCGCTCCAGGACCCCCGCGATGTGGCGCGCTTGCCCGGCTGACACGGTGGTCACGAAGGCACGGCCGTTGACGCGAATGTCGCGGTCGATCGCCTCGACACGGTCGATGGCCTCGAACCGGAAATGCCGGATCTCCTGGTCGGGTCCCGAGCCGGGATTGAAGGCGGCGGCGACAAAGGAGCAGACCCCCTCGGGCGACAGGGAGATCGGCGGCCAGGAGGTGACGACGGTCGGGCCGAACGGGGGCAGCGGGAAGCCCAGGGCGACGCCGGTGCGCCCGGTGCCGGGCAGCGCGTTGCCGTCGAAGATCGCCGCGTCCCGCCACCAGGATTTCCGGAACACCACGGCGCGGCGTGGCACCCAAACCAGGCACTCGATACCGTAGGCGGCGACGAGGACGATCATCAGGACCTGGAAGTCGCTCATGAAGTCAGGCCCCGCTGCCGTCGGGAGGGAACTGGCCTTCAGACCGGCGGCGGGCCGTAGTCCGGCTCACGCTTTCCGAAGATCCGTGTTGCCAGCTTTCGGAAAAAGGCGACCACCGCCAGCACGCCGACCACGATCAGTTTCCAGAACTTGGCGAGCAGCCCGGATTTCACGGCCGCGGCCCCGACGCCGCCGGCGATCAGCGCGGTCAGCCCGTAGGTGGCGATCTTGTCGCCGGCGGTGAATTCCGCATAACGCTGTCCCTGTTCGTAGCCGAAGCTGCCGAGGATCGCTTCGAACCGGGGCAGGGAGGCCGGCAGTGCCTCCGGATCGAGAACCAGATCGACCGTCGTGTAGCCGCGACGTCCGAGCAGGCGGGTGGAATGATTGATCACAACGCCTCCCGAGGATCGGCCCCGGATCGCCCAGGTCAGGTTCTGGGTACGATCGTCGTAGTGCGGAGGAGTCTCCCACCCGACGATCTCGAGAGTTAACCAGCCACGCTCCCGCCGGACGGTGTTGGCACTTTCGTTCCCCTCACGCAGGTTGGCGAGAATGGCATCCGCGTCGAGCGCGTCCTTCTCGTCGTCCTTGACGTAGCCGGAGTCGTGGAACTCGAACACCGCGAACCAGTGCGGCCCATCCTCGCTCGCCGGCATGATGAGCCCGAGCTCGTTCCCGGAGGCGGGGTTCTCGTTGATCTCCATGAAGGTCCGCGTGTCGGCCGCCGACAGGAAGACATACCCCTCGGGAACCTGGATCGACGCGGAATCGCCGAGCTTCGCGTCGAGCGGGCCGTGCTGCCACTGCAATTTCGCGAGCGGATTCCCCGGTTCGGTTTCCGGAGCCGACTGGCCGGCCGGCCAAGGCGCGCCGGGGACCGGGCCCGGACTGACTACGAGGAGGACACCGGACAACAGCCCCAGGACCGCACCGCAACGCAACGGTTGGATCACCGGATTCTCCTTGCGCGGGTCGCCGCGCGGTACGGAAAGTGCCGCGATTATCAGGGTGCCCTTCGCCACTGTCAAGGCAGCGTGAGCCTGAGTTGACAGGCTTGTCAATGTGGGCGTAGCGTGTCTGGTAACGTTTTCGCCAAAGGTGTGCCATGCAGAACCCGAGAGCGCGTTCCTCGCTGCGAGTCATGGCCATCCCGTCCATTCTGATGCCGCTTGTCCTCTTGACACTGCCCCCGGGTACAGCGCAAGCGCCCGATGTGACCTTCGAAGTGCGAGTCAGAGCTCAGCTGGCCATCGAGCGCCTTTATTACTCCCACCAGATTGGTACGACCCGCTCGTTTGAGGAGGCGGTCCCGCGCGCGGTGGTGGAGCAGAAGGTCCGGACATACCTTAAAGAGTCCGTGGCGCTGGAGAAGTTCTGGAACACCCCGGTCACGGCGGAACTGCTCCGAGCCGAGGTGGAGCGCATGAAACGCGGCTCCCGAACGCCGGAGAGGCTGCGCGAGATCTTCGGGGCGCTGGGCGACGATCCGGTCCTCGTCCAGGAGTGTCTGGCGCGGCCGGTGCTGGTCGACCGCCTGGTCCACAACTTTTTTGCCTACGATCAGCGGATCCATGCCGAGGCGCGTGGGCGGGCAGAGGCGCTCCACCGGGGGCTTTTGAGCGGCCGGATCAATCCTCTTGCCCCGCACCCGAATCGGACCGTGGTTCAACTTGGGGTCGCCAATCGGGAGACTAGGGGAGGTCAAGAGCAAGGGCGGGGTGACGCCGTGCCCAAGCGTGGAGTGGGAGGGCTTCAGGTAGGGGTCCCGCCGCAATTGTTCCAGAAGTGGCTGGACCGGCTGCCACCGGGAATCGGGGACGTCGGGGCTGTGGTGGAGGATCGGGAAGGATTCGTGACGCGGATCGTTCTCAAGAAGGGAGAAGGCGCGGTCCAGTTCGCGAGTTTCGAGGTCACCAAAAGGAGTTGGGAGGACTGGTGG
>JANNTZ010000304.1:0-36332 GCA_031394595.1 Acidobacteriota bacterium | reverse complement strand
GCGGTGGTCGAAGATCAGACCGGCCTGCGGGTACTGCCCGAAGGTAAAGGACTTCCAGGCCAGGTCGTACTGCATCGTGCCATCCAACTCCAGACGGATGGCGTGCACGCCGGATCGGCCCTCGCGCCCGGCGCCGTCGTAGGCCACGATCGACGGGATGAAGGCCCCGGTCACCCGGATCGGATCGGCGCTTTGATAGACGCCGTTCCGGCGTTCCAGAGGGTAGACGCGCTCGCGGCGGATCCCATCGATGAGGGTTCCGGCTTCGGCGGCAGTGATGATCAGTTCCTCGAGGATCGGGGGGCGTTCGTCGCGAGGCGGCCGCAGCCCGGCCGCGAGCGGGTCGACGGGGTGATCGTCGCCCAGCCGCACTTCGAAGTGCAGATGCGGCAGCCCGACACCGGACTCGCCCGAGAAGGCGATGACCTGCCCGCGCTTCACCGGCACCGGCGGGTCCAGGTAAATGTCGCCCGGGTAGCGCGTCCCGGTTTCGTGGCGCCGCCGGGTCACGCGGTTTTCCAGCCCGAGACGGGTGTCCTCGAACCGTTCCAGGTGGCCGTACACCGTCACGCGGCCGTCGGGGTGGCGGAGATAGAGGGCCCGTCCGTAACCGCGCCATTCGACCTTGAGCCGGAAAACGACACCGGACGCCGCGGCCAGGACCTTGTGTCCGGTGGCGCCGGACGTGGAGATGTCGATGCCGGCGTGGAGGTGATCGTAACGGTACTCGCCGAAAGCGGAGAGCAGCGTTCCGGGCACCTCGAGCGGCCACAAAAGCCCGGGTGCCGGAGTTCGCGGCCCCAGGGCGGGGGGCGAGGCGGCCATGGCCGCGAGCGCGATGGCCACGAAACATCCCGCCCGCTCCCGCCGGCGGAACCCGATCGACGGCTGGGAATCCCGCATGACCGGGTCATTGTAATGACAAACCGGCGCCCGCGCCCGCGGAGGCGAGGTTTGACAGGTGCGAGCGACGTTCATTATCATCGCCCGCTGTTTCCGCCGAAGTTCCTCCGGTGCAAGAGGATGCCGGGATGGCCGCCGACGCCTTCAAGGACCTGACGATTCGTTTGAAGAAGGGGGAGACCCTCTACCGCGAGGGTGACCTCGGGTCGGAGATGTATGTCGTGCAGAGTGGCGTCGTCCGGATCTACCGCGATCTGGCGGGAATGCGGCAGGAATTGTCGGTGATGGAGAAGGGGGACTTTTTCGGCGAGCTGGCCGTCCTCGAAGGCCTGCCCCGCACCGCGTCGGCCGAGGCACTCGACGATGTCGAACTGATCGAGCTCAACACCTCGACGTTCGACAAGATGATCCGCTCCAACATCGAGATCGCGGTGCGCATGCTGCGCAAGCTGAGCAGCCGCCTGCAGGAGGCGAACCGCAAGATCGAGCTGCTGTCGCAAGCGTCCGCGGGAAACCAGGCCGTCGCCCCGGTGCCCATCCCGGGGGTCGATATGGATTCCCCGGCCGAAGCCCCGCCGCCCTCGGCCGACGCGCCGCCCTCGGCCGGTGTCGCATCGCCCGCCCGCCCGATCGCCGAGATCGCGGTGCCGGACGGCGCGCTGGCCCTGCTGGTGCTCGAGGGTGGATCGCGGCAGTTTCCGATCACGGCGGAAGTGGCACTGATCGGCCGCTACGATCCGGTCACCGGCACACGGCCGGAGATCGATCTCACCCATGTCGATATCAACCGTTCGGTTTCGCGGCGGCACGCCAAGATCGTGCTCGAGGACGAATCCTTCGTCCTGTACGAGGAAGTCGGGGCGCTCAACGGCACATTCGTGAACGGGCAGCGCCTGACGACCGGAAAGCCGATGGTGATCAAGGACGGCGATCGCCTGGGGCTGGGAATGGTCTCGATGGCATTCAAGACGGCCGAGGATCGGGGTCGGTCCGACACCGGTCGGCGCGGCTGAGGCGCCGGTGGCCCACTCCGATCTCCGGGCCTTCCTCCAGGTCATCGAGGCACGTGGTCTGCTCCGCCGGGTTACCGAGCCGGTCAGCGTGGACCTCGAGATCAGCGCGATCACGGACCGGGTCAGCAAATCCCCCGGTGGCGGTCCGGCGCTCCTCTTCGAGCGTCCGATCGGGTTCGACATGCCGGTCCTGATCAACGCCCTCGGATCGATCGACCGCATGCGCCTGGCGCTCGAGGTCGAATCCCTCGATGCCTTCGGGGCCCGGATCGACGCCTTGATCGACGCCCCGGCTCCGGCCACCCTGCTCGACAAGATCAAGATGTTGCCGCGGCTCAAGGACCTCGCGGATCTCTTCCCCCAGGTGGTCCGCCGCGGCCCCTGTCAGGAAGTCGTGGATCAGGAACATCCATCGCTGCGGTCCCTTCCCGCGCTGCAATGCTGGCCGGAGGACGCCGGCCGCTACATCACCCTGCCGCTGGTGTTCACCCGCGATCCCGGGACCGGCCGGCGCAACTGCGGGATCTACCGGATGCAGGTTTTCGATGACCGGACCGCCGGGATGCACTGGCAAATCCACAAGCATGGTGCCCACCACCACCGGCTGGCAGAGAGCGGGGGACGGCGGCTCGAGGTCGCCTGTGCCCTGGGGACCGATCCGGCGCTGACTTTCGCCGCCGCGGCGCCGCTGCCCGACGACGTGGACGAGATGTTGCTCGCCGGGTTCGTCCGGCGCGAACCGGTGGCGATGGTCAAGGGGGTCACCGTGGACGTCGAGGTCCCGGCGCACGCGGAGATCGTCCTCGAGGGGTACGTGGACCCGGGTGAGAGGCGCCGGGAGGGACCGTTCGGGGACCACACCGGCTATTACTCGCTGGCGGACGACTACCCGGTCTTCCACCTGACGGCGTTGACGCACCGGAATCGGCCCATCTATCAGACCACGATCGTCGGCGCGCCGCCGATGGAGGACTTCTACATCGGCAAGGCCATCGAGCGGGTCTTCCTGCCGCTCATGCGTCGGCAGCTGCCGGAGATCGTCGATGTTCACATGCCGGCGGAAGGGATTTTCCACAACCTGATTCTGGTCTCGATCCGCAAACGCTACCCCGGTCATGCGCGCAAGGTCATGCACGCCATCTGGGGCATGGGGCAGGCGATGTTCAGCAAGGTGATCGTCGTCGTGGATGATGATGTCGATGTGCAGGATCTCCGGCAGGTTGCGTGGAAGGCGCTGAACCACATCGACCCCGAACGCGACATCGCTTTTGTCATGGGCCCGGTGGACGTCCTCGATCACGCCTCGCGGCTGCCTCAGTACGGGTCGCACATGGGTGTGGACGCCACCCGCAAGGGTCCCTCGGAAGGTTTCACACGGGACTGGCCGACCGAGATCCGGCACAATCCGGAGACACGGGCACTGATCGAAAAGAAATGGGCGGCGTACGGGCTCGCGGACCTGTGAGGGCGGAGCGGGAGGCGCAGCGAGGGTCATGAGCAACTTCATCGGGGGTTCGGCCTATGGCATGGCCCGTGACATCGCGGAGGGGCTCATCCTGCTGAACGCGAACACGCTGAAGAAATTCACGCCGGCGGAGCTCCGGCAGCTGCAGTTCGAGCTGGACAGGGCGCAGAAGGAAGCCCGGGCCGATCAGCCAGGGCAGGACGATACCCAGGCGATCCAGCGTCGCGGGCGGAAGCTCAGCCGGATCACGACGTCCCTGCAGCTCATCAAGACGGCGCTGACCATAAGGAAATGAGCGGACGCATGAACGAACCATCGACCGGCTCGGACCGGCGGCCGCGAGTGCTCTCCGGGTTCCGGCCCACCGGCCCGATGCATCTCGGGCACCTGGTCGGCGCCCTGGAGAACTGGATCCGTCTCCAGGGAACGCACGAGTGTTTCTTCGCCATCTGCGACTGGCACGCGCTGACCAGCGAGTACGCGGACCCGCGGCACTTGCGCGAGCACGTGACCACGATGGCCGTGGACTGGCTGGCCGCGGGACTCGATCCGGAGAAGGCGACGTTATTCGTGCAGTCCCACGTACGCGAGCACGCCGAGCTGCATCTGTTGCTGTCGATGATCGTGCCAGTGGGCTGGCTCGAGCGGGTGCCCACCTACAAGGAACAGCAGCAGCAGATCCGCAACCGCGATCTCGGCAACTACGGTTTCCTCGGCTACCCGGTGCTGCAGACCGCCGACATCCTGATCTACCGCGCCGGCTTCGTGCCGGTCGGGGAGGACCAACTGGCGCATCTGGAGCTGTGCCGCGAGATTGCCCGCCGGTTCAACACGCTCTATGGCCCGGTGTTCCCCGAGCCACAGGCCCTGACCACGCGGACCCCGCGTCTCCCGGGGACCGATGGCCGGAAAATGAGCAAGTCCTACGGCAACGCCATCAGCCTGGCGGACCGCCCTGAGGATCTGAGACAGAAGGTCCTCACGATGGTCACCGATCCGGCCCGCAAGAGACGCAGCGACCCGGGCAACCCTGAGGTCTGCCCGGTGTTCGACCTGCACCGCGCGTTCTCCACGACGGGCACCCAGGAGATGGTCAACATCGAATGCCGGAAGGCCGGGATCGGGTGCATCGATTGCAAGAAGGCCCTGCTTGGCCACCTGGAGCCGGTGCTGGCGCCGCTCCAAGATCGACGCGCGACGCTCCTGTCGCAGCAGGGGAGGGTGCGCGAGATCCTCGCCGCGGGGGCACAGCGGGCCCGTGAGGAGGCCCGGGCCACGATGGAACGGGTGCGCGCCGTGATGGGTCTCGACACCGAGGGCGAAGCATGACACCGGGGACTGCGCTTCCCGGAAGGCCAGAAAACCTGGTCGTCCATCTCGACGCCTTCCAGGGGCCTCTCGACGTCCTCCTGCATCTGGTGCGTACCGGGGCCCTCGATCTCTCGGGTCTTCCGGTGGCGGAGATCGCGCGGCAGTACGATCGTTACCTCGACGCAATGGGAAGCCCGGATCCGGAGGGCGCGGGGGATGCCCTGGTCCAGATCGCCACGATCGTCTACCTGAAATCGCGCGGCCTCCTGCCGCCGGATCCCCAGGTCTCCGAGGAGTTCGGATCGGTTGGCGACAGCACCGACGGGATCCTGGTCGGCACCGAGGGTCTCCGAGTGGCCGCCGATCACCTGCGGGAACGGGAGGCCGCGATGGAGCTGGTGTTTGCCCGCAGCGCCCAGGGGATCGCGGAGTTCAGCGGCGAGGAGTCGATCGAAGTCGACCTCTATGCCCTGGTACGCGCCTTTCGTGACATCCTGGGCCGCCTCGGCAACGACGCGCGGTCCCGGATCAGCCGTGAACGCGTGTCGCTCGTGGAGCGGATCGACTGGCTCATGGATCGCCTCAACCGCGGCCGACGTCTCGAGTTCCGGACTCTGTTCGAGGGTCTGGAGGACCGCATGGACTGCATCCTGACCTTCCTGGCCCTGCTCGAAGTCCTGCGTCTCCGCCTGGCACGCGCCTGGACAAGTCACGCGGGGTCGGACATCCTGATCGTCCTCGGCGCGGACACCGAAGCCCCCCCGGAGGAGGCGGATCTGGAGGAACCCGTTCATGTCTGACACGCACACCACGACGTCTCCACGGTCGGTGCCCGCTGTCGATCCCCAAGGGCGCACCGACCCGGCGGGTGATCGCCTTCGCGCGGCAGTCGAGGCCCTGGCGTTCGCCGCCGATCAGCCCCTGACCATCGAGGAACTGGCGGAGATCTTCCCTCGCACTTCCCGGGAGGAACTGGGAGCAGCACTCGAAGCGCTGGAGCGCGACTGCGAAGCCCAGCACCGGGGCCTGCGTCTGCTGCGCATCGCCGGTGGCTGGAGGCTTGCGACCAAGTCCGAGCTGGGAGAGCAGGTCCGGGCCCTGTTCCGGGCCCGCAACCGCCGCCGGCTGTCGGCTCAGGCGCTCGAGACCCTGGCGATCGTCGCCTATCGCCAGCCGATCACCACACCGGAGATCCAGTCGATCCGCGGCGCCGATCCCAGCGGCGTGCTCGACACCCTGCTGGAGAAGCGTCTGGTCAGGATACTGGGCCGCAAGAAGGTGGTGGGGAAACCGCTGCTGTACGGCACGACGCCGGACTTCCTGGCGCACTTCGGCCTCAACACGCTCCAGGACCTTCCGAGCCCCGAGGAATTCGGCGGCCTGGTGGCGCGCCTCGAGCAGGTCCAGGCGGGGGCGCAGGTGGCGGGGGACGAGAGCTTGTCCGAGGCACCGCCGGCACGCAAGCGCCGCGGCGGGCCATTCGAGGAAGATGACGAAGATGGCTACGAGGAAGTCGAAGCGGACGAAGCCGAAGACGACGACGGCGACGACTCCTGATCGCGCCGACGGCGTCCGGCTGCACAAGGCGCTGGCCGACGCCGGGATCGCCTCGCGCCGGGCGGCCGAACGGCTGATCGCCGAGGGTCGGGTGATGGTCAACGGCCACACCATCACCACCCAGGGGGTCAAGGTCGATCCGGAACGCGACACGATCGTCGTGGACGGTCAGCGTCTCCGTGGTTCGGGACCGCGCGTGTATGTCCTGCTCTTCAAGCCGCGCGGGTTCATCACCAGCGCGTCCGACCCGCAGGGGCGCCCCACGGTCATGGACCTGGTGAAACAGGTGCGCGAGAGGGTCTTCCCGGTGGGGCGTCTCGACTGGGACAGCGAGGGACTGCTGCTCCTCACCAACGACGGGGAGCTGGCGTTCCGACTCACCCATCCGGCCAACCATGTTCCCCGCACCTACCGGGTCAAGGTCAAAGGGCACCTCCCCCGCGAGGCGCTGGAATCCGCGCGACGGGGCATTCCGATCGACGGTCACCGTACCATGCCGGCGCGCATCACACCGATTTCGACGCAGGTCAACACCTGGATCGAGGTCGTTTTGCACGAGGGGCGGAAGAACCAGATCCGCCGGATGTTCGAGCGGCTCGGCCACCCGGTGCTCAAGCTCCGTCGTACTGCCATTGGTCCGATCCAGGACCGGCGGCTGCGGCCCGGCGATTGGCGACCGCTGACGACCGAGGAAGTGCGACGTCTGCGGGAGGCGTCGTGAGCGTCCTGATCCCGGAACACATTCGCAGCATCGTCCCCTACGTCCCGGGCACGCCGATCGAGCAGGCGGAGCGCGAGGTCGGTGTGGGCCAGGTGGTCAAGCTGGCGAGCAACGAGAACCCGCTGGGTCCGTCACCACGGGCCATCGAGGCGATCCATCAGGCTGCCGGACGGGTGCACCGCTATCCGGACGCCTGTGGTCTGGTGCTGCGCGAGGCCCTCGCGGCGCGGCTGGGGATCCCTGTCGGCCAGATCGTGCTCGGCAACGGATCGACCGAGATCGTGGAGCTCCTGGCCAAGACGCTGCTCCCTGGGGGCAGGGGAGCGGTCGTTGCCACCCAGTCCTTCATCATGTACCGCATCGCGGTTCAATCGATGGGAGCCTCGATTCGCGAGGTCCCGCTTGTTCATCATCGTCACGATCTGAGCGCGATGGCGGCAGCCTGCGGAACCGGAACGGCAATCGTCTACATCGGCAATCCGAACAATCCCACCGGCACCTACGTTTCACGCGCCGAACTGGACGATTTCCTGACCCGGCTGCCGGAATCGCTCCTGGTCGTCCTCGACGAAGCGTACCGGGATTACGTCGAGGCCCCCGACTACCCCGATGGCCTGGAAGACCTCCGGCGCGGGCGGAATGTCGCAGTTCTGCGCACCTTCTCGAAGATCCACGGGCTCGCCGGTCTGCGCATCGGGTACGCTGCGCTGCCGGTGGAACTGGCCGCGGCGGTTGAGAGGGTGCGGTCGCCGTTCAACACCTCGGTCGTCGGCCAGGTGGCTGCCTTGGCGGCCTTGGGTGATGGCGACCACGTGCGGCGTTCCCGCGAAGAAAACTCCCGGGAGCGCACCTTTCTCATGGGTGAGATCGCCGACCGGAAACTCGCGTTCATCCCGTCGGTGACCAATTTCCTCCTCGTCGAGACCGACATGGATGCCCAGGATCTGTACATTCGACTGCTCCGGCAGGGGGTGATTGTCCGGCCGATGGGATCGTACGGCTTTCCGCGCGGGGTGCGGGTTTCGGTCGGAACCCATCCGGAAAACCTCCGTTTCCTGGCCGCACTGGACGGCGCTCTGACGCCGGACGGTCGAACGCCGTAATCCAATGAAAAATATAGTTTTCTGTTGACAGGACCGGAGCCGGTCAGTATTATTCGGCATCCCTCAGGATGTGTCACGGGAACGGTTCGGCTGACCGCCGTCCACTGTCCGGGGGGGAAGCGGGATCCGGCCGTGGCCGGGGTTCCGCGCAGAGTCGGGCGCCCGCAGGCGCCCCGCCGGGATCGGCCCCTAGGGTCGCCCGAAAAAATAAGGAGGAACCTGCCTGCATGGATTTACAGAAGACCAACGATGACTTTGTAAGGGGAGAGGCCGATAGTCCGCAAAACCCGCCCTCCCGACCCCGCACCAAGCGTATCCAACCGCTGAAACTGATGCAAGGCGTCGAAGCCGATATCCCGCAGGCTGAATTTGCAGAACTGATGGAGATGTACAACCAGTCGCTCTGCACTCTTGGCGAAGGTGAAGTGGTGCGCGGGCGCGTCCTGCGCATCTCCGGCAACGATGTGATCGTGGACGTCGGCTACAAGTCTGAAGGGGTCATTGACCTCGACGAGTTCCGCGGCGTGGATGGACAGAACCACGTCACCGTCGGGGATGAAATCGACGTTCTCCTGGAGAAGACCGAAGACAAGGACGGCTACGTCGTCCTCTCCAAGGAGAAGGCCGAGAAGATGAAGATCTGGGAGGAGATCGAGCGCGCCTACGCGGACGGACGGGCCGTCACCGGCATCGTCAAGGAGCGGATCAAGGGCGGGCTCGCCGTGGACATCGGTGTCCGCGCCTTCCTGCCCGGCTCGCTGGTGGATCTCCGACCGGTGCGCAACCTGGACGCGCTCAAGGGGAAGGAACTCCAGATGCGCGTCATCAAGGTGAACCGCAAGCGCGGGAACATCGTGCTGTCGCGCAAGGCGGTCCTCGAGGAGGAGAACGCCTCCCGCAAACGCCGCACGCTGGACGGGCTCACCGAGGGCAAGCTGATCCGCGGCGTCGTCAAGAACATCACCGAATACGGCGCCTTCGTGGACCTGGGTGGCATCGACGGCCTGCTCCACAAGACCGACATGTCCTGGGGCCGAATCAACCACCCCTCGGAGATGTTCAACGTGGGGACCGAGGTCGAAGTCGTCATCCTGAAGTTTGACCAGGAGAAGGAGCGGGTCTCTCTCGGCTTCAAGCAGCGGTCCTCCGATCCTTGGGAGAGCGTCGACAGCAAGTACCCCCGCGAATCCCGCGTGAAGGGGAAGGTCGTCAGTCTCACGGATTACGGAGCCTTCATCGAGCTCGAGGCCGGCGTCGAGGGGCTGATTCACGTCTCCGAGATGTCTTGGACAAAGCGTGTCAAGCACCCGTCCAAGCTGCTCAATGTCGGCGACCAGGTCGAGGCGGTCGTGCTGGACGTCGACAAGACGGCCCGGCGTTTGTCGCTCGGGCTGCGACAGACCGAGCCGAACCCCTGGCAGACGATTAATGACCGCTACCATGAAGGCGACCGGATCACCGGCCGGGTCCGAAATCTCACCGATTTCGGTGCGTTCATCGAAGTCGAGGAGGGGATCGACGGGCTGGTGCACATCTCCGACATGTCGTGGACCCGCCGCCTGAAGCACCCTTCCGAGATGCTCAAGAAGGGGGACGAAGTCGAAGCGGTGATCTTGAAAATCGACACCGAGAATCAGCGGCTCAGCCTGGGTGTCAAGCAGCTCCAGCCGAACGTCTGGGAGGAGTTCTTCAAGAGCCACTCCGTGGGCGACGTCGTGATCGGAAAGATTGTCAGGCTCACCGATTTTGGCGCCTTCGTGGAGCTCCAGGAGGGGATCGAGGGCCTGGTGCACGTCTCGGAGATCGCCGACGAGCGGGTGGAGAAACCTGCCGATAAACTGGCCTTGGACGAGTCGGTCACCGCCAAAATCATCAAGCTGGACATCGCCGAGCAAAAGGTCGGACTCTCGATCAAGGGCGCGACGAAGGAACAGGGCCGGGACGAAGTCCGCCAGTACATGCGGACTCAGGGCGGCGGGGGCGTCAATCTCGGCGAGCTGGTCGAGCATTCCGGCGGCCGGCGGGCGCGCGAGGAACGCCGTCGTAAGGACAAGGACGTCCTCGAGGAAGCGGAAGAAGACTAGTCACCATCCCGGTGGACCGGCCGCGGGTTTCCCCGGCCGGTGCCCGGGCGGGGGGCGTGGGCATGACCAAGGCCGAGCTGGTTGAGGAAGTGGCGCGGGTCTCGGACCTCACCAAGAAACACTCCGAGGTCATCGTCAACACGGTCTTCGAATCGATCGTCGACGCCCTGTGCAAGGACGAGAAGATCGAGCTGCGCGGGTTCGGCAGCTTTCGCATCCGGCAGCGGCGCTCCCGCCAGGGACGTAACCCGAAGACCGGTGACAAGGTCGACGTGCCTGCCAAGCGGATCCCGTACTTCAAACCGGGCAAAGAGTTGAAGGAATTGATCAACTCCACGCCAGCCTCCTCGGAGACGGCCGCGAGCCCCGCACTGTCCTCCGGCGCGGAAGGCTGATCCCCGGACGCCGGTGCCCCGGACCGGGCCGACCATGGAAAAACTCTTCAGTCCCTGGCGACTGCGGTACATCCGGTCGGCGCGCCGTCTGGGGTCCGGATGCGTGTTCTGCGGTGCGGCGCGTGCCCGGGCCGCCGGGCGCACCCTGGTTCTCGCGCATGGGCAATCGAACTACGTCATCCTGAACAAGTACCCCTACAATAACGGCCATCTGATGGTCGTCCCGAACGCCCACAAGGCCAGCCTGGGGGACCTCGACCCCGCGACCCTTTCCGAGATGATGACCCTGGCGGCCCAGTGCGAGGCGGCGCTGCGCCGGGTTTACCGACCGACCGGAATCAATCTCGGGATCAACCTCGGTCGCAGCGCGGGCGCCGGTATCGAAGGGCACGTGCACCTTCACATCGTGCCCCGCTGGGACGGAGACACCAACTTCATGACCGTCGTGCATGACACACGGGTGATTCCCGAGGCGCTCGGGGAGACGTGGCGTCGGCTCCGGCCTCACCTGAAGCGACGACCTGAAGCGCCTCCAATCGTCGTCCGGCGCCGCGCAAAGGGCAGGGTCCCCGTCCGGCGAACGGGAAGGTCCCGGTGAAACACTATTTCATCCAGACTTGGGGCTGCCAGATGAATGCCCACGACTCCGAGAAGATGGCGGGCGTTCTCGAGGCCCGCGGCTACGCTCCCGCGGTCCGGCCCGCTGACGCCGATATCATCCTGCTCAACACCTGTAGCGTCCGGGCCGGCGCCGAGAACAAGGTCTTCTCCCATCTGGGGAGGCTCCGCCGGCTCAAGCAGGCGAAGCCCGACCTCGTGATCGGTGTCTGCGGCTGTGTGGCTCAGCAGGCAGGGGAGACCATCTTCCGGCGTGCGCCACACGTGGATCTGGTGATGGGACCGCGCGCCATCGATCGCCTGGACGCAATGCTCGACCAGGCCCGGGACGAGGGCCGATCGATCAGCCTGGTACGCGACGGGGATCCCGTCGGGTTCCCGGGCGGGACGGCCGCCCGGGGCAGCGGGCCGCGTGCCTGGGTGACGGTGATGGAGGGGTGCAATAAGAGCTGCGCCTACTGCATCGTGCCCTACACGCGCGGCCGCGAGGCCTATCGGCCGGCCACGGCGATCGTCGAGGAAGTCGGCGCGCTGACGCAAAGCGGCTTCAGCGAGATCGAGCTGCTCGGTCAGAACGTCAACGCCTGGCATGAAGGGACGGACGACTTTGCCGCCCTGCTGCACCAGGTGGACCGGGTGCCTGGTGTGCGCCGCCTGCGGTTCACGACCTCGCATCCAGGGCACTTGAAATCGCAAATCATGGACCGCATGGCGGACCTGCCGGCAGTCTGCAACCATCTCCATCTGCCCGCGCAGTCCGGCTCGGACAGGATCCTGCGGGCCATGGATCGTGGTTATACGCGAGCCCGCTACGTGGCGAAGATCGCCTATCTCAGGGCGCGGGTTGCGGACATGGCTTTCAGCACCGACATCATCGTCGGCTTCCCGGGGGAGACCGAATCGGACTTCCAGGAGACTCTTTCCCTCCTCCGGGAGATCGAATTCGATCAGATTTACGCCTTCATGTTCTCACCTCGCCCGGGCACGCCGGCCGTCCTCCTGAATCGGACAGTCCCGGACCCAGACAAGGAAGCGCGCCTCCATGCCGTCCTGGGGCTCCAGGAGGAGATCCAGAGGCGGCGACACGAAGCCCTCGTCGGCCGCGAGTTCGAAGTGCTCGTGGACGGCCACGGCCGGCTCGACAATGGGCTCATTCAGGGACGGACCCGTTGTCACAGGATCGTCCACCTCCCCGCAGGCGAACTCGCACCGGGCCAGTATGTCCGGGCGCGCATCGTCCGTGCTGCCGCCCACTCATTGCAGGGGACCCTCGTCGCCGCGGCTTGACTTGCATGGGCCTGCGGGTTATAAAAGGCCAACTCTCTGTGGAGCAATCCGTGGAACTCGAAATGAAGATCAAAGGCCTGATGATCGACCCGATTACCAACATGCCGATCATCATCCTGCGAGATCCCGCCAGTTCGGCGGTTCTGCCGATCTGGGTCGGGATCTTCGAGGCCAACGCGATCGCGCTGCAGATCGAGAAAATCGTGACGCCGCGTCCAATGACCCACGACCTCCTGAAGAGCATGATCACCAACATGGAAGCATCGGTCGAGAAGATCGTCATCACGGACCTTAAGGAAAACACGTTTTACGCACTCATCTTCCTCAGCCATGACGGCAAGGTGGTCTCCATCGATTCGCGGCCCAGCGACGCGATCGCTCTGGCGCTGCGCACCGGCTCGCCGATCTTCGTGCGCACCGAGGTTATCGAGAAGGCGAAGAACACCGACATCACGCGCGACGCGGGGGAGTCCGAACGGATTCGCAAATGGCTCGAAAACCTGGACCCCGATGAGATGGGGAAGTATGAAATGTGAGTTGTTTTCCAGCAGAACGTTCCTTGCTAAGTAATTGATAAAACACCACTTCTAGGAATATCCACCGAACCTGTCGATCCATGGCGGGTCGTTCGGTGGGAGTTGTGGCGTAGAATCCGGTCGCGGCGGAGAGCGCCATCTCGTGATACTCGCAATCGCAAATCAGAAGGGCGGTGTTGGCAAGACCACCACCGCCATCAATCTCGCTGCGGCCTTGGCGCAGAAGGGCTTCACCACGCTTCTGGTCGATCTCGATCCCCAGGGCAATGCCAGTCTGTCGTACCTCGATCCTGAACAGATCCAGACTTCGGTCTATGAGGCTCTCGTCGAGGATGGGAAAACCCTCCGGGACGCCATTCACAAAACAAACCTGAAGCACCTCGATGTCATACCGGCGCGCATCAGTCTTGCGAAGTTTGAAAGCAAGCTGCTGGGAGATATCGACAGTCATTTCCGTCTGAAGGACAGGCTGAAGCCGGTCATCAGGGACTACCAGTACATCGTGATGGATACTCCTCCGACTCTGGGCCTTATGACCGTCAACGCTTTGGTCGCGGCCACCCATCTGCTGGTTCCCATCCAGTCGTCCTACTTCGCCCTGGAAGGGACCGACGATCTCCTGGAAACAGTCGAGAAGATTAAGGCCAGGCCGAATCCCAACCTTGAGTTCCTCGGCGTGGTCATCACCATCCATGACAAGCGAACCATCTTGGGCCGGGACATCCGGAACCACATCAAGGAAGTCTTCGGCGCGAAGGTATTCCGAACCATCATCTCAAGAAGTATCCGGCTCGAGGAAAGTCCGGCATACAAGGAGGCGATCTTCAGCTTCGCGCCCAACTCCAGCGGCGCACTGGAATACTACAAGCTCTCAGAAGAGGTCATTGGACGTGTCTAAGCAGCGCGGCCTTCCTGTTCAACGTCGGATGCGGCATGACTATCATTATGTCGACGGGCTCGCCACCGGAGCACCCGTGGCCATCGGGAAGATGATCCCGGTCGATATGCTGGTACCGAACCCGGACCAGCCACGTCGGAGCTTTGGTGACATGGCAGACCTCATCTCCTCGATCAAGGAGAAGGGCGTGCTGGAGCCGGTCTTGGTTCGCCCCACGGGCGACAAGTACCAGATCATTGCCGGCGAGCGTCGCTATCGAGCGTCTCTCGAGGCCGGCCTGTCGCAGATTCCCTGTGTCGAGATCGATGTGGACGACAGGGGAGTGCTGGAAATCAGCCTGATTGAAAATCTCCAGCGCCGGGACTTGAGTCCTTTTGAGGAGGCCGATGGCCTTCATAAGTTATGCGAGAAGTTTCTCTACACGCACGAGGACGTTGCCAAAAAGCTTGGCAAGTCGCGTTCCTCGATTACCGAGACTTTGACTCTGAACAATATCCCTGTGGACCTTCGGGATCGATGCCGTGAGGGAGGTATCACAGCTCGATCGACGCTGCTCCAGATTGCCAGGCAGCCAAGTCGCGACGCCATGGCTCATGTCATTGATGAGATTAAAAAGGCCGGCCTTACGCGCGATGACGTTCGGAAGCTGACCGACGACGTGAGGAAGGGACCCGGGCGACCGCGGGGATTCATCTTCCACTTCAGACCGCCGGACAACAAGTACTCCCTCAATTTGAAATTCAAGCGTTCCGAGGTCAGCAAGGATGAGATCATCGGCACACTTGAAGAGCTGATCAACCGCCTCAGACATTCGTAGTAACCAAGACTCATTGCTGCTCCACTGACCTCAGCCTAGCTAATGTCGGCGCGCCGACATTGCGCTGTCTGAGAATGTTCATATCCCGATCAGGCGTCTTGAGCCCATGCGTTGGTATGTCGGACGCAGCGGCTGTCGGTGCTTTCGCTGCCCGCGCGTAGGTTTACATAACATATCTTATCGGACCCTGAGAGTCTGACGCGTTATGAGCCGTTGACCGGTTGACGATCACGGCCTAACATCGCCACGCATGAGATTCCTCGGCATCGATACTCTCTGGCGCTACATCTTTCGCGAGCTCCTCGGGCCCACCTTTCTGGGACTCTGTGTCTACGTGCTCGTCTTCCTGATGAATGCCGTCTTCGAACTCGCTGAGCTCGCCATCAAGCGTGATGTCCCAATTTCGTCGGCAGCTGCAATCCTCTTCTTCTTTCTGCCGCGGGTCCTGGTCATGACCATCCCGATGGCGATCCTCCTAGGAGTCCTGGTCGGTGTCGGGAGGCTCTCCACCGATAGTGAAGTCATCGCCCTGAGGGCGGCCGGGGTGAGCTACTGGAGGGTCCTCTACCCGGCGCTGGCACTCGGGTTCCTTGGCTGGAGCCTCTGCAGCTGGATGATTCTCCAGGCGGAGCCCCACGCGAACTACCGCCGTCACCAGGTGTTCGATCAACTGGTGTACTCGGCAGACCTGCGGCGGCAGATCAAGCCCCGGGTTTTCTTCGAAGAGATCCCGGGGATGACCCTCTATGCGGACGAAGTTCATCAAAACGGCGATTTCCTCGAGCGGGTGTTTCTCTACCAATCCATCGAGGGTGGCAAGGAGCTCCTGACTCTGGCGCGGCGGGCCCAGATCGAGTACGACCCGAAGCTCGGCGTGGCGCGGTTCTTCCTCGAGGACGGGACCACTCACGGGACCGTTCCCGCGGAGGCGGAGAACTACCAGCTCAGTCGCTTCGAACGACAGATGATTCAGCAGGGTCCGGACGAGTCGTTCCGAATCCGGAGCACGATCCTGGCCCGCCCCCGCCCCAAGAACTTCCGTGAGCAGACGCTGCCGGAGCTGGCCGAGTCGGTTGCTCGCGCGGACGCCTTGACCCATTCCGAGACCCGCCAGCGGCTCGTCGGCCACATTCTGGGAGTCATGCATGAGAAGTTTTCCATGCCCCTCGCCTGCGTCGTCTTCGCTCTCGTCGGAGTCCCCCTAGGTGTGATGAACCGTCGTGGCGGCAAGGCCTCGGGATTCTCCCTTAGCATCGCGATCGCGATCGCCTACTGGGTCATGTTCACGACCGGTCAAAACCTCGTGAACCAGGGCCGGCTCTCTCCGTACATTGGACTCTGGATGGGCAACGCGATTCTTGGCATTTTGGGGATCGTGCTGTTCATGGTGCGGGAACGAACGGAGGAGTTTAGTTTCATGGCGCTCCTGCCAAAACGGTTCCGCACCTTCCTGGCTGGGCTCGCCAGGCAGGTCCGTCAAGTTCGTCGGAAGAAGCCCGGTCCCGCCCCGGCACAGCGGAGCGCCCGCCCCGCTTCCGATATCGGCGGCCGCCGGGAAGCCAGTCATCTTCGCGCCAGGGGTCGCCATCGAGGATCGGGTCCGGAGCCGCCCGTCGCCCTGGTTCCCCCATTTGCCGCTGCGAGCCGAGCCGATGACGGAGTTGAACTTGGCAATCACGACACCCCACGCCCGGGACGGCGCATTGTCGCGGTCCTCCTCGGCATCCTCGCCGCCTACGCGGTCCTGAGCCGACCACGCGGGCCTTTCCTCGTCGTCGGACTGGTGATTCTCGCCATCCTGCTCATCTACAGCACGCGAATCGACCGGTACGTCCTGGAGAAATTCGGGCTGTTCTTCGCCGCCGCCATCACGAGTCTGTACTTCCTCTTCGCAGTCTATGAGTTCATCAATCTCATTGACGACCTGGTCGAACGGGACCTTCCGTTCGGCTTCGTCTTCGAGTATTTGAAGTACCGGTCTCCATGGATCCTGGCGCAGATCCTTCCCATGTCCTGCCTGGTGGCGGTGTTCCTGGCATTCGGGATCCTCATGCGGTTTAACGAGGTCACCGCCCTGAAGGCCGGTGGCATGAGCATCTACCGGTTGACGGCCCCGGTCGTGGTGGCCGTGCTCGCGATCAGCATGTTCTCTTATCTGAACTACGACTACCTGATGCCCCGCGCCAGCGAGAAGGCAGCACAGGTCAAGGACGCCATCCGCGGTCGAAGTCCACGCAGCTACGCTGGCCAGGAGCGCCGCTGGGTATTCGGCGAGCAGGATCGGCTTTTCAATTTCCGGACCTATGTCCCATCCAGCCGGTTCCAGGTCCTCTCCGATTCAGGGGGCGGGACCTTCCAGGGGATGTCGGTCTACGTCTTCGACCATGAGGGCTTCCAGATCCGCCAGAGGATTTACGCACGGACCGCGGTCCACGTTGGAGGACACTGGTTGTTCCGCGACGGCTGGGTTCGGGAGTTCTCCGGCAATGAGGAGAGTTTCGAGACTTTCGTGGAGAAGTCATTCGATTTTCCCGAGCCACCCTCGTACTTCGTCCGCGAGTGGAAAACCCCGCAACAAATGAATTACCGCGAGCTGAGCCGGTTCGTGCAGGATTTGAAGGGTCGCGGTTACGACGTGCAGGAGCTGATGGTCGACCTTTACGACAAGACGGCCTTCCCGCTGGTGTCGTTCACCATCGTGCTGCTCGGGCTGCCGTTCTGCTTCCGGATGGGAAAGCGGGGGTCGCTGTACGGTGTTGGTCTCGGCGTCCTGCTCGTTGCCGTCTATCTGCTCGTTTTCTCGACGACCAACTCACTCGGCGGTGTTGGTTTCATGCCGGCGTTCCTCGCCGCATGGGCTCCCAACATCCTGTTCTCCGCCGCCGGCGTTTATCTCCTCCTGAGAACCCCAACCTGATATTCAAATAGTTAAAGAATCGCTTTAACCATTAACTAGTGCTTCAGCAGCGCTCTCTGCGCCTCGTAACGAACTTCCTGGTCGGGGTCAGCGGTCGCCAGCGTTTTGAGGTCCGAACCGGTTTCATCACGGCGCGGCCAGGCGGCGAGCGCAGTCACCGCGGCGCGGCGCACGACTGGGGCCGGATCGTTTCGCGCCAGTTCGAGCACGCGCGCCAAGGCGATGCGCCCCGGCTCTTCTTCCAGCATCAACCCCTCCCCCGTCCCGAATGTGAGGAACATCTGGCGGATGAGGACGATCGCGTCGGCGCGCATCGCGGCCTCCGGAGAGGAGAGAACGCCGGTCAGTACCGGGTAGAGCGAAGGGTCGACGGCCCGCAGCCTGGTCACTTCCTTCATGGCCGTGTCTCTCAGGGCCGGATTGTCGCTGGCGATCAGTCCATGCAGGGCGGCAACCTGGGCCGCCGCATCGAGGGCCGCGATCTTGACCAGCCTCCGGGTTGCTTCCACCCTCGGATCGGGTCCTTCAGCCGCGGGGGTGATCCGACCAGCCCCCCCGCGAAAGAGCGTGTAGAGATCGCGGTTCTTCTCCGACGGCTTCTCGTGGGTCTGCGGAACGAGGAAGAGAATCTCCCGCTGTCCGTCGGGAAACACGATCGGTGGCTCGCCTTTTGGCCGACTCCAGTTGAAATCGCGGAATGCCACCCGAATCTGAAAGTCCGGCGGAACCCCCTTGATCGCGGCGCGGACTTCCACCAGCGCATACTTGAGGGAACCCTTGAGGATACGGACATCCACGATCAGGTCAGCCCTCGCCACCATCTGAAACAGATTCAGATCGCCCGGGCGCGAATCGGGGGTCGTGGCGGCTTCTACCAGGTCCTGGCCCCCGGGGGAGGCACAGAGAGTCGGGATGGACATGGCGGCGGCGACCTCCACCAGGAAGAGGACCATCATTTCCCGCGATCCGATCATGGGGCTGCCCGTGTCTCGTCGAGGCGCCGACGCACTCCCTCCTGATCCGGGCGAATCGCGAGAGATCGCTCGAAGGCCTCGATCGCCCCGGCCCGATCCCCCGACCGGATCCTGGCCTCGCCCAGAAGCGCCGCGATGTCCGCGTCGCGCGGCAGACGCAGCGATGCTGCAGCCAGGAGATCGGCTGCCGACCGTACCTCGCCGCGTACCAGGATCGCGCGCGCCAACGCCACATAGGACGGGGCATAGTCCGGGTCGATCCGCAGGGCGGCGTGGAGTTCCACTTCCCCCTCGGCCGCTCTCCCCTGCCGGATCAGCGCCAGCCCGAGGTTGTGACGCACATCCGCGTAGTCGGGATCGAGGGAAACCGCGCGGCGGTAGGCGGTCAACTCGTCGGCGTCCCGACCGAGGCGGCCGTAGACCGCCCCGAGGTTGTTGTGGGCTGAAGCGTAGTCGGGATCGACCTTCACGGCCTCCTCCAACTGCCGACGCGCTTCGTCGTACCGTCCCAGCGTGTACAGCAGCCCGCCGTAGTTTGTCCGCACCGCGGCGTTCCGCGGGTCGTGCTGCAGCGCCCTGCGATATTCGGTTTCCGCACCCGCCCGGTCACCGCTCTGTTCCAGGATCAGCGCCAGGTTGCTGTAGGACCCGGCGAATTCGGGGTCGGCGGCGATGGCGCGCCTGAACGTCTCGATCGCCTCGCGCATCCGCCCCTGTTTCTTCTCGATGATCCCGATGTTGTTCAGCGCTTCGGCGTATTCCGGGTCCACCTCCACGACCCGGCGGAACTCGCGCAGGGCGTCCTCCGCGCGGCCCATCCGGTCGTACAGGATCCCCAGTGTGTTGCGCGCATCGGTGAAGTTGGGCTCATAGCTCAGCGCTTTGCGCAAGTGGTCCTCGGCCTCAGCCGTCCGCCCACGCTCCATGGCGATGTTGCCGAGCAGGTTTTCAGCGTCCTTGGACTGCGGCTGCCGGGCCAGGTGCTCGGCGATCGCCGCCGCCGCGGCGTCGTACTCCCGTTTCTTGAAGTGCGCCCGGGCGATGTTGAGCCGCGCGATGCCGAGGTCCTCGGACGCCGCAATGGCCACCCGGAACTCGACGATCGCCTCGTCATATTTCCCTGCCTGCAGCAGGATCATGCCGCGATTGTTGTGGGAGTTCGCAGTGTCCTGCCGCAGGTACCCGAGCGATTCCAGCTTTGCCTTCAACTCGCTGTCACCTCCCGGATCCGCGGGGGGCGTTTCCGGTGGGCCTGGCGGCGAGGCGGCCACCGTGGTTCCTTCGTAGGTCGGCACCCAGGTGATCGGGTGACGCTTCAGGAAATCCGGATCGAAGGCGTCCACGATTGGCCTGCCGTCCATCTCCTCCGCCACCGGGAGACCGAACAGCGCCAGCACTGTCGGCGTGATGTCGAGGACAGAGGCCTCCTGCAGTTCGACCCCGCGTCGGAACGGCGGGCCGTGCAGGATGATCACCCCGTGCTTGCGGTGCCAGTCGGCCGCCTGACCGTAGCCGATCCGCGGGTCGGTGAGTGGCCGGTTCTCCCCTGTCCGGAAACCATGGTCGGAGCAGAGGATCACCGCTGCGTCCTCGCCGGCCGCTTCGAGGAGTCGCCCGACCAGGACGTCGGCATGGCGGTAGTACGCGTCCACCGCCCTCCCGAAGCGCCGCACGTCGTCGGGAGGGACCCCGGGCAGCGGCGGCGGGACATAGCGCATGAACAGGTGTGCGATGGTGTCGGTGCTCTCGATGTAGATCGCTTGGAAGTCGGGCTTCATCCGCTCCCCGAGGGCCAGGGCAATGCCGGTGTAGGTGTCTCCCGCCGCGACCAGAGTCTTGAGTTCTTCGATCATCCGGACGTGCGCCTCGGGCATCCCGGCGGGGTCCTCGGGCATCCGAACAAAGCGCTCAACGGTGGAGGCGGGGATGGTCTCCGGCGGGATGGTCAGCGACGTGATCAGCGGGTCGAGATCGGGCGGGTAGACCTTCCCTTCCCGGGCCTGGGCCCGAGCCGGGTGCGCCCCGAAAAGCTGGTAGGACACGCGGTCGGAGACCACGTAACCGTTCACCTGTTCCGCAGGGTAGGTGGCCCACCATCCGACGATACCGACCGACACGCCACGATCGCTGAGGATGTTCCAGATCGCGCGGGTCCGGCGTAGGGTCGAGGTCACAGGCACCTTCTCTCCTTCGCGGCCGGTGCTGGCGAGGAAATCGATGATCCCGTGCCTCGCCGGAAGGACTCCCGTGGCGATGCTGGTCCAGATGACCGGGGAGAGCATCGGGGTGATGGCGCGCAGCCTCCCGCGCACGCCACCACGCGCCAGCCGCGCGATATTGGGCAGGCTGCCCGCCTCGATCAAGGGATTGAGGACGTTCCAGTCGGCACCATCGAGGCCAATCAGAACGACCCGCGAACGCACCGCCGGTGCGGCGGCAGCGCCCGCATCCGCCGCCCGCATCTGCACGCCGCTCACATCGCACGACAGCAGGGTCAGCCCGATCGGGCGGAAGCGCTCGGTGAGCGCCCGGGCCAGGCTCTCGCGCAGCACCTCGGTGCGAGCGCCGGAGATATCGCTGTAGCCGGACTCCCGGACGGCGGCCCGCAGATCTGCAAGCACCCATCCGGGCAGGAGGCGCCGGTTGAACCCGGATCCGAGGGCGGCGTGCGCTTCAAGGATCCTCTCTGGCTCGACACGGTAGCGGATCGTGCCCGCGGTCAGCAGCGCGATCCCCTCGCGGGACACCAGCGCACTGGCGTCATCGCCCCCGAGCGTGAAGCCGTAAGTGGCGCCACCGGTGGGATAAGTCGAGAGTCGGACGATTCCCGGCGGCGCGAAGTGCCAGCCCGGGGCAACCACAACGGGCGCCAGGATCCCCAGTGGCGAGTCGCGGATCGCCTGTCCCTCGGCGACATCGATCCGTCGGATCCCTGCCGCCATCCAGAGCGACAGGAGGACGAAGACGATCGCAATCGGGACCCTGCGCCGGAGGATCGCGTCAAGGGTCATGGCGGGTGCGGCCGGACTCCTAGGTCCCCTCGTTCCAGCTGGACATGTAAGTCTGCTGGTCGGCGGACAGGGCGTCGATTCGCACGCCCATGGTCTCGAGCTTTAGCCGCGCGATGGCACGATCGATCGCCGGGGGAACGGGATGGACCTGACGGGTCAGCGACTTGCCTTCCTTCGCAATGTATTCCGCGGCCAGGGCCTGGTTCGCAAAGGACATGTCCATCACCGAAGCCGGGTGCCCTTCGGCCGCTGCCAGGTTGATCAGCCGGCCTTCGCCAAGCAGATTGATTCGCCGGCCATCGGGGAGGACGTACTGATCAATGAAGTCGCGGATCCGCTCCCGGCGCCCACCCGCCATGGCCTCGAGGGCGGGGATATCGATCTCGACGTTGAAGTGTCCCGAATTCGCCAGCACGGCGCCGTCCTTCATGAGACGGAAATGCGCCGCGTTCAGGACGTGCTTGTTGCCGGTGACGGTCACGAAGATGTCGCCGCGCTGCGCGGCGTCTTCCATCGGCAGGACCTCGTGCCCGTCGAGGACCGCCTCAAGCGCCTTCACCGGGTCGATTTCCGCGATGATGACGTGCGCTCCAAGCCCGCGTGCCCGCAGCGCGATTCCACGCCCGCACCAGCCGTAGCCGGCAATCACCACCTTGAGCCCGGCGATCAGGAAGTTCGTCGCCCGAACGATGCCGTCCAGGGTGCTCTGACCGGTCCCGTAGCGGTTGTCAAAGAAGTGCTTGGTCATCGCGTCGTTGACCGCGATGATCGGGTACGTGAGCACTCCCTCGCTCGCCATGCTGGTGAGGCGGATGATGCCGGTGGTCGTCTCCTCGGTCCCGCCCACGATTCCCTTGAGCAGGTCGCGCTTCTTCGAGTGCAGGACGCTGACCAGGTCGGCGCCGTCGTCCATGGTCAGGTGCGGCCCCCCCTCGAGGGAGCTCAGGATGTGACGGTAATAGGTGTCGTTGTCCTCGCCCTTAATCGCGAAGGTCGCGATGCCGTGATCGGCCACCAGGGACGCCGCCACATCGTCCTGCGTCGAGAGCGGGTTGCTGGCGCACAACCGCACCTGCGCCCCGCCCGCCGCCAGCGTGCGCGCGAGGTTTGCGGTCTCGGAGGTGACGTGCAGACAGGCGGCCAGTCGCATTCCGGCCAATGGCTTCTCCTTGGCGAAGCGCTCCCGGATGGCGCGCAGGACCGGCATCTGCGCGTCGGCCCAGGCGATGCGCGAGTGTCCTGCCGGTGCGAACTTCAGGTCCTTGACGTCGGAATCCACGCGTGCCACGTCCCCTCCATCCGCGCGCTACAGGCGCGCTGCCCGGCGCAGCGCCTCGGCGCGATCGGTCCGCTCCCAGGTGAAATCGCCCTCGCTGCGCCCGAAATGGCCGAACGCCGCGGTCGCCTTGTAGATCGGCCTCTGCAGGCCCAGGTCCCGGGTGATCTCGCGCGGCTTCAGCCCGAAGTGATCGCGGATCAGCCGGACGATCTGTTCGTCCGGGACCGCACCGGTCGACTGGGTGTTGACCATGACCGATACCGGGTCGGCCACGCCGATGGCGTAGGCGATCTGGACTTCGAGCCGATCCGCCAGGCCCGCTGCCACCAGGTTCTTGGCGATGTAGCGCGCCATGTAGGCCGCCGATCGGTCGACCTTGGTCGGGTCCTTGCCCGAGAACGCGCCGCCGCCGTGATGCGCGTACCCGCCGTAGGTGTCGACGATGATCTTCCGACCCGTGACTCCGGTATCCCCCTGCGGACCGCCGACGACGAACCGGCCGGTCGGGTTGATGTGGATCTTGGTCGCTCCGTCACGCAGTTCATCCGGGATGACGGCGCGGATTACGTCGCGCTCCACGTCGCGTCTCAGGTCCTCGACCGCAATCTCGTCCTTGTGCTGGGTCGAGACGACCACCGCCTCGACCCTCGCCGGGCGACCGTCGCGATATTCCACCGTGACCTGGGACTTCCCGTCCGGGCCGAGATAGCCGAGCTTTCCCGAGCGGCGGAGTTCGGAGAGCCGGCGCACCAGCCGGTGCGCAAGGATGATCGGCATCGGCATCAACTCGGGCGTCTCGCGACAGGCAAACCCGAACATCATGCCCTGGTCCCCGGCGCCGCCGGTGTCGACCCCCATGGCGATGTCAGGGGACTGTTTCTTGATGGCGTTGAGCACCGAACAGGTCTCGCTGTCGAAACCGAAGCAGGAATGGGTGTAGCCGATCTCCCGCACGGTGTCGCGCACGATCGTCGGGACGTCCAGGGAGGCCTTCGTGGTCATCTCTCCCGCCACGAACACCACCCCCGTCGTCACCAGGGTCTCGATCGCAACACGCGACGCGGGATCCTGGGTCAGCGCCGCGTCCAGCAGAGCGTCAGAGACCTGGTCCGCGATCTTGTCCGGATGCCCCTCCGTGACCGATTCGGAGGTGAACAGGCTTTTCCCCTGGCCCATCGGCTGGCTCCTTTCTCCTTCAGCGACCGGTGCGAAACGCGACCCGGAAGTCGATGAGAATAAAGGACTGGGATGCGGAAGTCAACGGAACCGGACCGCTCCCCTGCCCAGCAGCCCCTCGAGCGCCAGGGTCAGGTCGCGGCTGGGCGAAACCTTGAGGGCGTTCTCCGCCCGGAGCATGGCGCGGAACCCTTCCGGACGGACCACTTCGACAAAGACCGGGCAGGGTCCCGGGCGGTCGCGGATGAGTCGCCGCACTTCGATCAGGGTGTCGTCCCGGACCATCCCCGGCAGCGCGAGGATCATTTCGCGGGCATGCTTTTCCTCGGCCTGGTCCAGCGGCAGGGCCTGGTCGACGACCAGCCGCCGCTGGTCCTCGGAAACTTCGACCGTCCCCGTCAGGAGCAGGGCGGCATCCTCCTCGATCAGGCTGTGGATCCGCCCGTAGGTCTCGGGGAAGACAATCGCTTCGACCGCCCCCTCGAGGTCTTCGAAGCGGAAGACAGCCATCAGGTCGCCTTTGCGCGTCTTCCGCTTCTTGAGAGCCGCGATGATTCCCGCCATCGTCGCCTTGCGCGTGGCCGGGGCGTTTCGGATGGTGCCCGTCGTGTGACTGACCAGCCCGGCCAGGACCTGCGCGAATTCGTGCAAGGGATGCCCGCTGACGTAGAAGCCCAGGGTCTCCTTTTCGTGAGCCAGCCGCTCGGCCTCGGGCCACTCAGGTTGGGGGGCGAGGTGGGTCGCCGCCGCCCGCGGCGCGGTCTTGCCGAACAGGTCACTCTGGCCGCTGTCACGATCGCGCGCCGCCTTCTGGGCCGCCTCGATGGAGCCGTCCACAGCGGCACACAGCGTGGCGCGGTTCGCCCCCAGGCCATCACAACTCCCGGCCTTGACCAGCGACTCGAGCACACGCTTGTTGACCAGCCTGAGATCGACCTCCCGGCAGAGTTCTTCCAGCGAGGCAAACCGTCCCAGGCGCTGCCGGACCTCGAGGATCTTTTGGACCGCGCCTTCGCCGACGTTCCTGATGGCGCTCAGGCCGAACCGGATCCCTTCGGTCTCGACGGTGAAATCGACATCCGAGGTGTTGAGGTCGGGTGGCAGCACGGCGATCTTCATCGCCCGGCATTCCCCGATGTACTTGACGATGTTGTCCGTATTCTCGCGCTCGGCCGTCAGCAGGGCCGCCATGAAATGCTGTGGGTGGTGGGTCTTGAGCCAGGCGGTGCGGTAGGCGACCAGGGCGTAGGCGGTGCTGTGCGCCTTGTTGAACCCGTACCCGGCGAAATGCTCCATCAGGTCGAAGATTTTCCCGGCGTCCTTCTCCGCGACCCCGCGTTCGCAGCAGCCGCGGACGAACTGGGCGCGCTGCGCCGCCATCACGTCCTTCTTCTTCTTGCCCATGGCGCGCCGCAGGAGGTCGGCCTCGCCCATGGTAAATCCCCCGAGACCCGAGGCGATCTGCATGACCTGCTCCTGGTAGACGATGACCCCGTAGGTTTCCCCGAGCACGTCGCGCAGCTGCGGCACGATGAGCTCGACTTCCCGCCGGCCATGTCGCCGATCGATGTAGTCGTCGATCATCCCGGAGCCGATCGGACCGGGACGGAACAGGGCGTTCAGCGCAATCAGGTCCTCGAAGCGATCCGGCTTGAGGCGCCTCAGGATGTCCTGCATCCCCGAGGACTCGAACTGGAAGATGCCGGCGGTCTGGGCGCCCGCGAAGATGGCGTAGGTGGCCGGATCGTCCAGCGGCAAAGACTCGATGTCGAGTCCGGCGCCGTCGGCGCGCGTGATGCGGGCCACGCAGTCGTGGATGAGCGTCAGGGTCTTGAGCCCCAGGAAGTCCATCTTCAGAAGCCCGATGGAGCCGATCTCGTCCATCGCATACTGGGTCACGATCTCGTTGTCCCGGGTCCGCCCAAGGGGGGCGTACTCGACGATCGGACGGGGCGAGATCACCACCCCCGCCGCGTGGACCGACGCGTGCCGCGTCAGCCCCTCCAGCCGCCGCGAGACATCGAGCAGCTGGCGGACCGGTTCGTCCTTGTCGTAGAGCTGCTTGAGCGCCGGTGTGGTCTGCAGGGCGCGATCGATGGTCATGTCGGGCTCGCTCGGGATCATCTTGGCGATCCGATCGCAGTCACCGAACGGGATATCCAGCCCCCGGCCGGCGTCGCGCACCACCGCTTTCGCCCCGAGGGTCGCGAAGGTGATGATCTGGGCCACGTTCTCGCGGCCGTACTTCTCGCGCACGTAGTCGATCACCTGGCCGCGGCCGCGGATGCAGAAGTCGATGTCGATTTCCGGCAGGGTGATCCGCTCGGGATTGAGGAAGCGCTCGAACAGGAGGCCATAGCGCAGGGGATCGACGTCGGTGATCCGCAGGCAGTAAGCCACCAGCGATCCGGCGGCCGATCCGCGTCCCGGCCCGACCGGGATGCCGTGATCGCGGGCGTACTTGATGAAGTCCCAGACGATCAGGAAGTAACCGGCGAAACCCATCCGGATGATCATCGCGAGCTCGTCGTCGAGGCGGCGCCGGTACCCGGCGATCGGCGCGGCCGCGGTCCCCTGTCGCTCCAGGACGCTCCAGGCCGGCAGCCGACTTTCGAAACCTGCCTCGGCCACTTCGCGGAAGTAGTCCTCGGTGGTGCGACCGGAGGGGACCTGGAAATGCGGCAGGAGGTTCTCGCCCTTCTCCAGGACGAAGTTGCAACGCTCCGCGATGCGCAGGGTGTTCTCCGCGGCCTCGGGCAGATCGCGGAACAGGGCCCACATTTCCTGGGGGGACTTGAAGTAGTGCTCCTGGGTGAAGCGCATCCGGTCGGCATCCTTCGTGGTCTTGCCGGTCTGGATGCAGATCAGCACGTCGTGGGCGAAGTGATCGTCGCGCTGCAGGAAGTGACAATCGTTGGTGGCCAGCAGGGGGATTCCCAGCCGGCGCCCCATCGGCACCAGGACCTCGTTGACCGCGCGTTCCTCGGGAATTCCCTGGTCCTGGATCTCGAAATAGAAGTTCTCGGGCCCGAAGATGTCCCGGAACTCCCCGGCCACACGCTCGGCTTCCGCCGTCCTTCCCGCCAGGATCAATTGCGGGATTTCGCCTCCCAGGCAGGTCGAGGTGGCGATCAGCCCGCCCGCATGACGCGCCAGGATCTCCTTGTCGATCCGCGGGCGATAGTAGTACCCCTCCAGGAACCCGGCCGTGGACAGCCGCATCAGGTTGCGGTACCCCTCGCGGTCGCGGACCAGCAGGAGCAGGTGGTAGTACGGCTTCTTCCCCGGCCCCTGGGGCGTGCGGTCGGCCCGCGAACCCGGTGCGATATAGGTCTCGCAGCCGAGGATCGGCTTGATGCCACGTTCCACCGCCAGGTCCAGGAACGGGATGGCCCCGAACAGGTTGCCGTGGTCGGTCATCGCCACGGCCGGCATCCCGAAGCGGACCGCCTGGTCGACCAGCTCCTCGAGACGTTGCGCGCCGTCGAGCAGCGAGTACTGCGTGTGATTGTGCAGGTGGACGAAGGACGGTTCCGCCATCGTCACTCCCACTCGATCGTCGCGGGCGGTTTGCTGCTGATGTCGTAGACGACCCGGTTGATGCCCCGGACCTCGTTGACGATCCGGGCGCTGACCCTGGCCAGGAATTCATACGGCAGGCGGGCCCAGTCGGCGGTCATGAAGTCGTCGGTGGTCACGGCGCGCAACGCCAGGACGTTTTCGTAGGTGCGGCCATCGCCCATGACCCCGACGGTCTTCACCGGCAGCAGCACGGCGAATGCCTGGGCCACCTCGTCGTAGAGCCTTTCGGATCGGGCCCCGGGTGTCGTGGTCAGGGCCTCGGTGTAGATCGCGTCGGCCCGACGCAACAGATCGAGACGCTCCTCCGTCACCTCGCCCAGGATTCGCACCGCCAGACCGGGCCCCGGGAACGGGTGACGCATGACGATGTCCCGGTCGAGACCGAGCTGGTCGAGACCCAGGCGGCGCACCTCGTCCTTGAACAGCTCGCGCAACGGCTCGACCAGCTTGAGTCGCATCCCCTCCGGCAGACCGCCGACGTTGTGATGCGTCTTGATGACGGCCGAGGGGCCTTTGAAGGAAGTCGATTCGATCAGATCCGGGTAGAGCGTTCCCTGCACCAGGAAATCGATCGGTTTCAGGCGTTGGGCCTCGGCCTCGAAGACCTCGATGAAGACCCGCCCGATGACCCGCCGTTTCTCCTCCGGATCGGCCACGCCGCGCAGCGCCTTCAGGAAACGGTCCGAGGCATCCGCTTTGCGGACCGCGAGGTGGTAACGCTCGCCGAACACCCGCACGACCTCGTCGGCCTCCCCCTGGCGCAACAGTCCGTTGTCGATGAACAGGCAGAGCACCTGGGACGGCTGCAGGGCGCGGCCGACGATTGCCCCCGCGACCGCCGAGTCCACACCGCCGCTCAGACCCACCAGGACCCGGCCGGTGCCCACCTGGGCCCGGATGGACTCCGCCGCTTCCTCGAGGAAGGTGGTCATCTGCCAGTCGCCGCGGCAGCCGGCCGCGCCGATCACGAAGTTCCTCAGGATGGCCGTACCGTGGGCGGTGTGGACGACTTCCGGGTGGAACTGGATGGCGTACAGATGGCGGACGTCGTCGGCCATCGCGGCACAGCGGGCGTTCATGCTGCCGGCCGTCACCGCGAACCCCGGGGGCAGCGTCTCGATCTCATCCCCGTGGCTCATCCAGACCTTCTGCCGCGAGGGCAGACCCGCGAACAGGGTGCCGGGAAGGCGGATTTCGAGATCCGCGGGTCCAAACTCACGCTGCGGCGCCCGCGTCACGTGCCCCCCGAGCTGGTGGGCCATCAACTGCATCCCGTAGCAGATCCCGAGCACCGGGACCCCCAGACGGAAGACCTCGGGGTCGACCCGTGGCGCGCCCGGGCCATCCACGGAGTCCGGCCCCCCCGAGAGGATGATGGCGCGTGGCTGCCGATCACGCAGACGCACCGTCGGCGTGTCGTAAGGCCACAGCTCGCTGTAGACATTCAGTTCCCGGACCCGGCGCGCGATCAGCTGGCTGTACTGCGACCCGAAGTCCAGGACGATGACCGTCTCGTGCCGTGCGCTCACGCCGGCCTCCCGGGCCGCCGGGCGGCCGCGTGAATCAGTCTTTCGAAGGCATGGGCCGGGTCCTTCGCACCCTGTCCCTTGAGTTCGCGATCGGCGCGGGCGCACAGCCGCACCAGGCCCATCAGGTCGTCGACGTCGGCTCGCCCGACCTCCGATCGGAAGCGGGCCATCCGGCCGGGATCGATCCCGTAAACCACGTTCAACTCGCGCGGCGCGATCCGCCGTCCGGCCGCCGCCGTGGCCCGCAGGGCATTGCGCGCGTACCAGGCGATGGCGCCGAGAAGCTGCACCGGCTCCTCCCCCGCCTCCAGCAGGCCGCGCACGGCCACCAGGGCGGGGCCCCGTTCGCCCCGCACGATCTGGGCTGCGACTCGGAACGCATCCTCGACCCGGGGCACGTCAGCCAGAATCGACAGGTCGGCCGCCTCCACCGGTCGTGGCGACCCGATGGCGCTCATCAGCTTGTCGATCTCGGCCGCAACGCGTGCCAGCGACGCGCCCGCAAGCCCCGCGGCGATCGCCTCGGCCAGTTCCGGGCCCAGGCCGTAACCCCGCGCCCGCAGCCGTTCGCGGATCCAGAGGGCGGTCCGGGCCTCGTCGATCGGGGCGCAGTCGATCCGGGTGGCGCGCGGCTCGAGCGCCCGGTACAGGGCCCGCCGGCGGTCGAAGCCGGTGTCGCTGAAGACGAGGCAAGTGCGCGGGTTGGGATCCTTCAGGTAGGCAACCAGGAGGTCCACCGAACCAGGGCGCAGCCGATCGGCGTCCCGCAGCGCCACCAGCCGGCGGCCGCCCCCCATGGGGTAGGTCGAGGCCAGGTCGATTAACGCGGCGAGATCGATCTCGTCGCCGCGCAGCAGGTGACGGTCGACAGCCGACGCGCCCGCGCCGATCACCGCCCCCTCGAGAAGCCGCTGCGCCTCCCGGTGGAAGAACTCCTCCGTCCCGTCCAGCAGGTAGACCGGGTCTGCCAGCCGGTCCCGGAGGGATCGCTCCAGATCGCCGACGGTCAGGGCGGGCATCGCCTTAGAACCCCTCGAGGATTGAGGTGACGACCGAGCGGGCAAAATCGGTGGCGACATCGTCGATGGCCACGATCTCCTGGTCCACGAACCCCTGCTCGGTGACGGTCACGTTGTACTGGCCCTTGAACAGGAAATGATTGTCCTCCCAGAGCACCCGGTCGGTCGGCACCTGGTTCAGGGTCACGTGCGCGGTGATCCGGCTCTCGTAGCGCTGCGCGCGACCCTCCTTGCTGATGATCACCGGCACCACGGTGTAGGACAAGATCTCGCCGCGCAGGACCGCGTCGGCCTCCTCCTCGCGCGCCACGATCCGCAACCGGCCCCGGGTCGTCATCTCATCGATGACGTGCTCGGTGATCCGTTGCTCGATCTGCGGCCGGTTGGTGCGATTCAGGAATGTCGGGATCGCGAGACGGGTCACACCGGGCGGCAGCGCCGTCGATCGCCCCGCCAGATGGTAGCCACAGGCGGGGGCGGACAACAGCACGAGCCCGAGCAGAACGGCGGACCGCCCCGCCGGGGCCCGATGACTCGGCCGCCGCGGTCGGGCGGCCCGATCCCCTCTGCTGCAGCGCGGCATCAGCCGCATTATACGCGGGCCGGGAGCGCGCCGAAGGGCGGTCGTGTGGCGCGGAACCTGACGGACCACCGCTCAGACAACCAGGTTGAGAAGCCGTCCGGGGACGAACACGGTGCGCCGGATCGACTTCCCCTCCAGGTGGCCGGCCACATGGGCATCGGCCCGCGCCAGGGCGAGCACTTCCGATTCGGTCGCCGCGGCCGGCACCCGCAGACGGGAACGAACCCGGCCGTTGACCTGTACGACAATCTCAACGTCCTCCTCATGCAACCAGACCGGGTCCGCCTCCGGCCACCGCCGGCCCGAGACCGTGCCTTCGCCGCCCAGCAATGCCCAGAGTTCCTCGGACATGTGAGGAGCGAACGGCTGCAGGAGGAGCGCCATGACCTGCCCCGCCTCCTTCAGGAACGGCCCGTCCCCCGGCCGCCCCTCGCGATCGAAATCCTGGACGGCATTGGTCAGTTCCATCAGCGCCGCGACCGGCGTGTTGAGGTGCAACCGGCGATCCAGGTCGACGGTGATCCGGGCAATCGTCTGGTGCACCTTTCGCCGCAGAGCGGCGCGGCGGGGGTCGCCCGAACCGTCACCGGGCGCCGGCGCCGGTTCGGCCGCCAGGGTTGCGGCGCGCGGCGTGAACAACCGCCAGACGCGATCCAGGAACCGGAAGCATCCCTCGACACCGGCCTCGTTCCACTCCAGGTCCTTCTCGGGTGGAGCGGCGAACAGCGTGAACAGGCGTGTCGTATCGGCGCCATAGCGCCGCACCATGTCATCCGGGTCGACGATGTTCCCCTTCGATTTCGACATCGCGGTCCCGCCCTTGAGGACCATTCCCTGGCAGAGCAGGTTGCGGACCGGCTCGCCGAACTTCACCAGCCCCAGATCGCGCAGGACCTTGGTGAAGAACCGGCAGTAGATCAGGTGCATCGTGGCGTGGGTGATACCGCCGATGTAGAGATCGATCGGCATCCAGGACTCCGCCACCGTGGAGTCGAACGGCGCCTGCCGATTCGCCGCGTCGGCATAGCGGTAGAAGTACCAGGAGGAGTCGAAGAACGTGTCCATGGTGTCGGTCTCGCGGCGCGCCGGGGCGCCGCAGCGCGGGCAGACGCAGCGCACGAACGCTTCGGACTGCTCCAGGGGGGAGCCGCCTGATCCGGTGAGCGGGACCTCGCGCGGCAGCAGCACAGGAAGATCGCGATCCGGGACCGCGACGACCCCGCAGGCGTCGCAGAAAATGACCGGGATCGGAGTGCCCCAGTAACGCTGGCGCGAGATCCCCCAGTCGAGCAGGCGGTAGTGCACGATGCCACGCGCGAAGCCCGCCGCCTCCCCATCGCGGAGCATCACCGTCCGCGCCTCCGCCGAAGACAGGCCGGCGTACCTTCCGGACGCGATCAGCCACCCGTCCTCGACGAACGCCGCCACCGCCGGTTCCACTGCACCCGGGTCCCGGGTCGGCACGATGACCTGGCAAATCGGCAGGCGGTACTTGGTGGCGAACTCGAAGTCGCGATCGTCGTGTGCCGGCACCGCCATGATGGCGCCGGTGCCGTACTCCATCAGGACGAAGTTGGCGGTCCAGACCGGCAGGATCTCCCCATTGTAGGGATTGCGGGCGCGCAGACCGGTGTCCACTCCGTCCTTGTCCTCGGGGGCGGTGCCCGGGCGCGCCGCTTCGCGCGCCGCCGCGCGCCGCAGGAACGCCTCCAGACCGGATCGCGCCGGCCCGGCCGCGGGCGCGTGGCGCACCGCCGGATGGTCGGGGGCAACGACGCAGAAGGTGGCCCCGTGGATGGTGTCCAACCGGGTCGTGAAAATCTCGATCGACTCCCCGGAGTCGCCGCCGGCCCCATCGACGATCGGGAAACGGACCCGGGCCCCCTCGCTCTTCCCGATCCAGTTCCGCTGCATCAACCGGACCTTCTCCGGCCAGCCTGTCAGCGTCTCCAGGTCGGCGTTCAATTCCTCCGCATAGCGGGTGATGCGCAGGAACCACTGTTCCAGCTCGCGGGTCCCGACCACCGATTCGCAGCGCCAGCATCGCCCCGCCTCCACCTGCTCATTGGCGAGCACCGTCCGGCAGGATTCGCACCAGTTGACCCGGCGCCGGCTGCGATAGGCGAGGTCCTTCTCCAGCATGCGCAGGAAAAACCACTGGTTCCAGCGGTAGTACTCGGGGCGGTGGGCGGCGATCTCGCGGTCCCAGTCGTAGGACAGCCCGAGACGTCGCAGTTGCACCCGCATCTGGGCGATGTTGTCCTCGGTCCAGCTCTCGGGATGGATGCCATGCTTGATGGCGGCGTTCTCGGCCGGCAGACCAAAGGAGTCCCAGCCCATCGGGTGCAGGACGGTGTCGCCACGCATCCTCCGGAAGCGGGCCACGGCGTCGCCGATGGAATAGTTGCGGACGTGTCCCATGTGCAGGCGGCCCGAGGGGTACGGCAGCATCTCGAGACAGTAAAACCGCCGGGACCCGGGGCTTCGCGGGGCCACGAAGGTCCGCTCCCGTTCCCAGCGATCCTGCCACTTGCGTTCCAGTTCGTCGAAAGAATCCCGGTAGTCGGTGGTCATCGGGTCATCCCGATCCGCGTCACGGATCGACGGCGGAGAGCCCTCATTCTAGCAGCCTTCCGGCAGACCCGTATTTCAGATTCGTAATGCGTAAGTGGTTCGCCGGGGATGACTTGCGAGCCCGGCACCGGGACATATATTCCGCCCCGACCTGAGGACGCCGACCGCCTCCGTCGAGGTGCGCGCCGCAGGCTGGAGAAGGTAATGCACCAGGAGGAGACATCCAGAGATGCGGTCCCGGCTGCCGAGACATCGCAGACTCCGCGATCCGGAATCCTCGGGCTGCTCGCCAGCCCGGTCGCCGGACAAGGGACGCTGCGGGCGGCCCTCGCCTCGATCCCGGGGACACGAATCCCCCACCTGCTGGAACGGATTGCATGGCACCGGATCGACGGGTTGGCCCACCGCTCTGTCCACCGCCTGGGACCGACAGGCGCCCACCCCTGGATGCAGTCGGCACTGAAACGGCGGCACCAGCGGCTTGCCGCCGCCACGCTGGCCCAGGGCCTGGCGCTCGCTGAGGTCCTCGAGGATCTCCATCGCAGCGGGATCGCGGTCCTGGTGATGCGCGGTCTCCGCCACGCCGAATGGATTTATGCCGATCCTGGCGCCCGCCCATTCGAGGATCACGACCTCCTGGTGCAGCCCCCGGACGAAGGGGGGGCGGCAGCGGCGCTGCGCCGCCTCGGGTTTGAGAACCCCGGTCCCGGTCTTTTCAGGCGCGGTGGCGTCCTGGTGGACCTGCACACCGATCCGCTGGGTGCGCGCCGCCGGCCGACTCGACACGAGATCTTCCCGGTGGCTGTGGAGCGCCTGTTCCGCCGGGCGTCCCCGGGCCGGGTGGCCGGCGCGCCGGCGCTGATCCTCGAACCGGAGGACGAACTTCTCCTGCTCGCGGTGCACCTGGTCAAGCATTCATTCGATCGCCTGGTGCGGATCGCCGACCTGGCCCACGCGCTCGCCATTCACGGCGGATCGATCGACTGGTCGCGAGTGCGCGAACGCGCCGCCGCGGCCCGCCTCGACCGGGTGCTGGCACGCGCCCTGGAGGCCGCCACCATGCTGGGGGTGGGAATCCCGGAACCTTTCCGCGGCGCCCCGGCGGGGCGTCTCGAGCGCGCCTTGATGGATCGCGTCGGCCGGCTCGCCCCGCTTCCCTGGACCGGCGAGCTGCTGATGGCCTGTTCCAGCGGCGCAGTGCTGTCGGGCGCGCGCTTCCTGATGGACGCGCTCCTGCCGGCCGGCGATCTCCCGGCCCATCGGTTCGCCCGGGCGGCGGCGCTTCCAGCAAGGGCGGTCACGGTGACCGCCGGTGCGGTCCGCTGGATCGCCGATCGGAGGGGACGATGAGCACGGCCCATCGCGCGCCCGTCTGGCGGCTTGCGCCCGCGATCGTTTCCCGCCGCATCGCCGGGGAGCACCTGCTCGTCCCGGTGCGCCACGAGGCGGCGCAGATGAACTTCATCTACACGGTCAATGCCGCCGGCAGCCTGGTGTGCAATCTTCTCGACGGCGCCCGGTCCGCGGACGAACTCGCCGCGGCCGTCGGCGCGGCCTACGGCCTCACCCCCGATCAGGCGCGAACCGACGTGAACGCATTTCTCGAAACGCTCCAGGCAGCCGGGCTCGCCGTCCCGGAGGAACCGGCGTCATGACCGCCTGCCGGGATCAGGCCTACAGCGATTTCGGTCTCACCATCGCCCGTGCCTCCGCCGGGACCCGACTGCCGTTGTCCGGATCGATCGAGCTGACCTTCAAGTGCAACCTGCGCTGCATTCATTGCTACATCCCGGATTTCTCCGGGCGGGACGAAATGACCACCCCCGAGATCACCCGAATCCTCGACCAGATCGCGGACGCGGGATGCCTCTGGCTGCTGCTGACCGGGGGCGAGGTCCTGACCCGGCACGACTTCCCCGAGATCTACCTCCATGCCAAGCGCCGTGGCTTCCTGGTCACCGTGTTCAGCAACGGCGTGTTGTTCGACGAGCGGGTCGCCGACCTGTTCGCCGAGTGGCCGCCCTTCTCCCTGGAATTCACCCTCTACGGTTTGTCGGACGCCACCTACCAGGTGACAACCGGGTTCCCCGGACGATTCGCGCGGGTGCGTCGCGGAATCGAACTGGCTCTCGATCGGCGGCTGCCGTTGTCTCTCAAGGCGGTGGCCATGGAGCCGCTGGCCGACGACATCCCACGCATGCAGGAGTACGCCGCCACCCTCGGCGTCCCCTTCCGCTACGACCCGACGATCCATGGCCGTCTGGACGGATCGCCACAGCCGACACTGGTGCGCTCCACGCCGGAACGGGCGGTCCGTTTCGATCTGGACGACCCGGTCCGGCGTGCCGAGTGGCTGGAGTTCTACCGGGGCTTCGTCGAGCGCCCGGCCCCGCGCAACGGCCGCCTGCTGTCGTGCGGCGCCGGGATCAACAGCTTTCACGTCGATCCCAAGGGGCGCCTGCTGACCTGCGAGGCCCTCCCGATCAACGCCTATGACCTGCGCAGGGGAAACTTTCTCGAAGGTTGGAACGGGCCGCTGGCTGAACTGACGAAACGGATGGCCGAACCGTCCAACGTCTGCGCCGCGTGCGATCTGCGCGCGATGTGCGACCGCTGTCCCGCCACCGCGACCCTCGAGACCGGCAGCCCGGACGGCTGGATCCCCTGGTACTGCGAGATTACCCACCGGCGCGCCGCCATTCTCGAAGCGGAGTCCGGACGGCCGCAGGAAGCGGGGCGGCTGCGCGCCCATGCCGACCGGGTCGCCTCGGGATGGACTCCGCCGGGGGCGATCCTGCCACGGACCCAGGAGAGCCGGGGCGGGTGCGGCACTGGTGGGTGCGCCACCGGCTGCGGAGCAGGGTCCAAAAAACCGACGACGTCGATGCTGCAAATCGAACCGCCAAGGCAGACGGCCTGAACCGGGAGGGGGACATGGCAGACCACGACGAAACACGCGACGCGGCGGGGCCGTACGAGC
>JANNTZ010000203.1:0-2773 GCA_031394595.1 Acidobacteriota bacterium | reverse complement strand
GCTGAGCGCGGCGTCGAGCTTGCGCCAGAAGGTGCGGTAGTGGGCGGATTTCCCCGCCGCGACCGGCGGATCCTGCACGACCCCGGTCGGGGTGTCGGATGGTTTCGTTTCCATGAGGAGGGGATCGTACCACAGCGTTTTCCCCCCTCCCATCAGGGGCCGGGTCCCGTTTCGCGGGCGGCATCGATCCGCCCGAGCCGTTCCAGGGCCGCGGCGAGCCAGCGTTCAGCCTCCGCCTCTCCCTCGGCGAGACCGCGGCGGCAGGCGGCGGCCTCCGCCTCGAATCGCCCCTGGCGGCGCAGGACGATCGCCTGGCCGCGAAGGGCCGGCCAGAAGCCGGGGCGGACCTCCTCGGCGCGCAGATACGAGGTCCACGCCTCGTCGTACCGGCCGGTCTTGAGCAGGCTGTTGCCGCGGTTGACGAGGGCGAGGGCGTGTTCGGGCCAGAGGGCGAGGGCGCGGTCATAGGCGGCGATCGCATCGTCGTGACGGTCCCGGTCCGCCAGGACGTTCCCGAGGTTGTAGGCGGCGTTCGACTCGGTCGAGGCGACCCGATCGCCGAGGAAGGCGAACGACGCGAATGCGATCAGGACCGCGGCGATCAGCGCGGTGCGATCGCGCCCGACCCATGAACGCCCCCCGGCGTCCGGCCCGCCACCGGCCGGGGCCCGGGCCGCCGTCAGCAGCCGGTCGGCGAGACCGCCGGCGAAGGGCAGCAGGGCGGTGACGATCAGGAGCCGGTAGCGCGACGACACGAAGAAGATCAGCGGCACCGCCGCCCCGTACACCAGGTACAGGCGGATCGCCGGATGACTGCGCAGCCGCCACGCTCCGGCCAGACCGAGCCCGGCGATGAGCGCAAACGGCAGGCAGGGGGTCCACAACAGCGGCAGCCGGCTGCGCTCCTCGTACAGGCTGTACTCGGTCGCCGGCTCGTAATTGCCGATCAGGAAGCCGACCTTCCGGAACTCGAGAACGATCCACTCGACCGGGTGCGCCGCCATCCAGGCCAGCCCCTTCCGGAAGAAGTGCCGCGTCACCTCCGAACGGCTCAACGTGCGGCCGGTTTCGCGCTCGGCAATCGTCCTTTCCTCGGCGGCCTGTGCCGAGGGGTCGCCGCTGAAGCCGGGGACCGGCGCGTACAGACCGCGCGCCCCTGGGTTGTTCCCCTGGTAGAAAGTGATCCCTCCCTGCGCGGACACCATCAGGGGCTCGCGCGCGACCGCGAGATTGTGGGCGAGGACCGGCAGGAGCGCCGTCGCGATCCCCAAAAGGAGCGCGGTGGCGGCCCGCGGCCGGCGATTCAGGACCTGGCGCAGGAGGGCGAGCGCGCCGAGGATCAGGGCCCCCGGCGTGACCAGCGCGGCGGCGCCGATCGCCAGACCGCAGGCCGCCCACGGCGCGTGGCCGGTCCCGGGCCGGCTCCTGGCGGGCAGTGGCGCGTCGCCATCCTCCGCGCGCAGCCAGAGCAGGAGGGCGACGAGGTTGATCGCGACTCCGACGGTCGCGCCGAGAATCTTCGTCTCGAAGAACGGGAACGGCGCGTACAGTGCGGTCCCGGCGGCGGCAAGGATCGCCGCCCGGCGGCCGAACACCCGGTCCCCGATCCGGAAAACCAGGAGGATGTTCAGGAGGCCGATTCCCGCCTGCAGGAGAACGGCCGGACCGATTCCCGGGCCGGTGATCAGGTACAGAAGACCGATCAGGTACGGGTAAAGGGGGGGCAGGTAGAACGGTTCCGATGACATCCAGGCCCCGGCGGCGATCTGCCTGGCCCAGGAATCGTAGACCGCGGCATCCAGAATCGGGGTGTCGAAGAGGGGATCGCCGCCGGCAGCAGCCAGGAGGTAGGCGGCCCGGAAGACGCCCGATCCGACCAGGATCCAGGCGAGGGAGATCGGGATCGAGAAGGGCGGGCGTGTCTGCATCCGTCTCCGATCCTCAGGATCGACACCGATGAAGCCGGTGCGCTTGCCTTCGTCCAGCCGGGGGGCTATCGTCTGTCGCGACCCCGGTGAGACCGGTGTCGCGAACTGGGGGAGACCGGCGGCCGATGCGCGGCGAGAGGATAGACCAGGAACGGGGCGGCGTGGCGTTCCGCGTCGTGACCGCGGTCATCTGCGTGGTCGCCGCGCTGGCGATCTCTCCCGGGCGCGTGGAGGCGCGGGTGGTCGGGGCGACGGTGCCGGTGCGCGGCATGACCTGCGCCCTGTGCACCAGGAGCGTCGAGGAATCGGTGAAAGGGCTCGGCGGTGTCCGGGTCACAGCCGACATGTCCGCGGGCCTGGTCCGTGTCGAAGCGCTGGAAGGTCGGTCGGTCGGCTTGCGGGACGTGAAGGACCGGATCCTGGCGGCAGGGTTCAAAATCGGAGGCGAGTCCGAGTTGGAGGCGATCGGCCGCTTCGTCCTGACCGGGGACGGCCGCATCACGTTCCGCGTCAATGCCGGGTCGTCCTACCTGGTGCTGGAGAACGACACCCTGCGCCGCATATTCCGCCAGCATCCACGGCTGAGCGGCGAGTTCCAGGTCGCCTTCCGACTGCACGATCATCCCGAATACAGACCGGCGGCCATCGCGCTGTCACGCTTCGAGGCGCGCCGTCCACCGGCCCCCGGCGCTTCATCAGCGCCGGGCTCGACTCTCTGACCCGGACTGGTTCCTACCCCTCCATCCAGCGCCGGACTTCCAGCAGATAGCGGGTCGCGAAGTAAAGGAAGGATGCGATCGGCAGCCCGAGCGAGATCAGGACGCTCCGGAAACCGCGCACCGGCC
>JANNTZ010000201.1:0-2258 GCA_031394595.1 Acidobacteriota bacterium | reverse complement strand
CAGCAAGGCCACGGCAACGACGACGAGAATCGTGATCAATCTCCGCATAGTTTGTGTCTCCTTACTGGGCTCGCCACGATCGCTTGAAGAGGGGAGAGGGTCAGCTCAGGGTCCTGTTCATCACCAGATAGAAGAATGCCTTGCCCACGACCGGCTGGGCCACGGTATCGGTGAAGGTGGTCCCGGTGTCGATCCCTCCGTCCGGGAAGAGGGTCTGGGTGTTGGCACCCGCGCAGAGCGCATTGTCGCTGCGCACCACCTGGTAGCGGCCGCTTCCGCCGGACCATCTAAGGGTCAGGATACTTCCGGAATCGGTGGCTCTGAGGTCGATGATCCCGGTCACCGTCACCGTGCCCGTCATGCCCAGCGCGCAGTGGGGGCTGCAGTTATAGAGGAAGCCTCCGGGGGCTTCATTGAACTGCCGCGCCGGGGTCAGGACCCCGGGGCCGAGCGGAAAGTCCCAGAGCCCGTCCTTCACGAGGCAGGCCGGCCCGCTGGTGGATGTGTGTATGCCCAAGCCGATGTTCTGCCAGCGGATGTAATCCCCCCGCTCCACGACCGGGTTTCTGGGGACGAACGCCAGCGAGGCGTTCACCACCGAGGTGATCACGCGGGGGGCGGCGATGTCCACCCCCGGCTCCACGGCGCCTGAAGGGACGGCAAAGAGCTGGGAGAGAAACGCGACGAGCAGAAGAACCACGTGCCGAAACTGACAGTGGTTCAGGCGAACCTCCCTTCTTCGCGATTGCACGACCGTATCCCGGGCGCCGGCAGGCCACCTTCCGGCGGAGGCATTCTATATACGACCAGAGGAGGGTCCTGGCAACATGAACGGGCCGTGAAAGTGGAGTCGGGCCGCCGCGGAGCCTGGATGCGCCCTGTCTTGTATCATAAGTTCATTGACAATGTGGTGCTCAGCGGATAGGGTCTTGCCGTGTGGAACCGTGCCCCCCGTCTTGTAACCGATGCGGCTCAGCGACGGGATCTGCAGAGGATGGCCCGATCTCGCGACGTGTCGATGCGGGTCTTGACCCGGGCCCGCATCGTGCTGGCGGCGGCCAAGGGGGTCTCGAACCGGGAGGTGGCGCGACGCTTGGGCGTCTCGCGGCCCACTGTGCTCCAATGGCGCGCGCGAAATGTAGGGAATTCTATCACCCCTCTGGCCACCGGAGCAGTGCGCAGGGGTCGGCGGGGGCGCTGATCGCCGCCCCCCAGGCTGGCGGGCTCCTCGCGGGCGCGCTCAGCCAGCGGCACGCCCCCCCGTGCTGGCCTCGGGTGGGCGCTGCCAGGGTATGGGGTGGGCGCGTGCCGCCCCGCTGACACACACCGCCATCCGCAGGCGCCCGCGCACCCGCCAAGGCACTGCGTTGCGAGTCAGCGATCTCAACCGGGCGGCGGAGCGTGGGCGCGCGGCTCGGGCCGCGGCCGGTGCTGCAGGATCTTCCGGATCACCGCCGGGTCGAGGATGAAGGCGATGACCCGCATCGTCCCGCCGCAGGGGCAGCGCAGCGGGTCGACCTCGAACACCTTCGCGATGAGCCTCGCCCACTGCCGGCGCCGCTCGCGCTGGGTCGGCGCCGGGGTGTCCGCCTCGCTGCGGGGTGAGGCCGGCTTCTTGCCGGCCCCGGCCCTCCGCCGCGCCCGCGCTCCCCGGGTGCGGTTGGCGTAAGCTCCGTACAGCCGTGTCAGGTGCATTCCCGGCGGCGGGATGTGCGGGCACAGCCGCGCCAGCATCTCCAGCGGGTCGAGGGTGACGCTCGCCTCGCCCCTCAGCGGATGCACGCGCCGGCCGCTGTAGCTGGCCCGGGTCCCGTCATACTGCAACCGCCCCAAAGCAATCGGCGGATGCACCAGGGTGCGGCACAGCCTCTCCACACCCTCCCTGTCGCAGGGGTCCACGCGGATCGCATGGTGCACCGAGAACCCCGAGTGTTTCCAGGAAAGCAGCCCGGCGGCCCCGTCCTCCTCGAGCCTCCCCCGCTGCACCCGCATCCGGATGACCCGGCGACGGAACAGCTCCTCCGCCACGCCGGCCGGCGGCAGCGCCAGCGGCGTGAACTCCCCCTCCCGGTCGAATGCTCCCGCGCTCACCAGCGCGTGCAGGTGGGGCTGCCAGTTCGCCAGATCCCCGTACGTCTGTATCGACACCACCATCCCGGGCGCCGCGTGCCGATCCTCGAGACCCGCGCCGTACAGATCCCGCACCGTCTCCCACGCGCAACGCGACAGCGCACCGAGCAGGCGCCGGTCGTAGAGGA
>JANNTZ010000193.1:0-3740 GCA_031394595.1 Acidobacteriota bacterium | reverse complement strand
ATCACCCACCCGAAGCTGGCCGACGAGTTAGGGACGACACGCGAGGTCGTCAGCCGGACCCTGGAATCGGTCCAGGAGGCGGGGCTGCTCCGGCTGGGACGGAAACGGATTGAAATCCTGGACAGGAAGGCGCTGGGGCGCGTCTACGGGGTCGAGGCCGGTCGCGAATCAGTCTCGCATTAAACCACCAGCGCGTCGATCCGCCGGTGGTGTCCGCCCCCCGGTCCGGGGTCGATTGTCAGCTCACGGTTCACGTCTCCCCTCGGGCCGGAGGGCGGACTGCCTATCGGCCGAAACAGGCGGAGTCGGGTTTGGCAATACGTTAGCAGCGACCGGGATCGCGGTTCCGTGACTTGGGTCACAGTCGGCCCGGGCCTGTTCACATTATGCCGAAAGGCCTCGGGCGGGGTTATTTTTGGGGGGTGCCGGTGCCGCCCGCGATGAATTCCCGCCGAATAGCCTCTTCCAGTCCGGACAAACGGGCCTTAGGTAATGACTCAGCCTACGGCTCGTACTCCGCCGGTCTCGATGCGACAAGCCGTCCTGCCAGGTCTCGGATCTCGCGCGCCAGAAGCGACCGCTCGACATGGACCAATTCGATGTGTCGACCGCAAGAGAGCCCTCCAGCCGCCTTCACCAGTTCCATGCTGTGCGAACGGCCAGGTGGAGTCAGGACTCGAATTTTTACGCTCGGCGCTTCGGCTCTCAGAACCCTGATGGCCGGGGCCAGGTCAGAGTCCCCGGAGATGAGGAGAGCACGATCGAACCCCCCTCGAAGCGCGCCAAGCAGGAGGTACAGTGCGATATTGACGTCGGTCTCCTTTTCCTCGTGATCCATCCATGTCGCCTGGCAGCGCCGGCACCGGCGATCCTTGCCTTTGACTCGACCCATGACAACCTTGACGCCTGACGCCGGTAGCGCCTTTACGTACTCGCGATGACGTCGGTAGGAGTCTGGCTTCCAAGTCGCGTAGGCGGAGAAATAGAACACCTAGGTTATGGAGAGCGCCGGGCTCGGCGCGAAGTGTTCACATAGCATCCGAAGGTCAAGCCACTTCAGATGGTTCCTGCCGAGGTCCCGGAGTGCGTGATATAGGTTGAAGCCGTCCACGAACGCGGCGACACGAATGGCTGGCAAATGTTCCCATCAGGGGACGGGACTGAGGGTGGGGCGGAGAACGCCCGTGGACCGTGGCCCACGGGCACCGCGGGGGCGAACCCCGCGGGATGAACAAAGATCAATCTACACCATCACGCCCGAACGAGACAAGTCAACCACCGTCTCATTTCAAGCACTTCGGCCGCCAACTTCACCCCGCCTTCCTGGTCCCGGTCCCGGGCTCCCGCACCACGACCTACAGGTGTTCGTCCAGGCGCGTGAGCACCTCGAGCAGACGCTCGAGGACGGCGGAGGAAGGCTCGTGGCCGAAGTTGTGGAGAACGAGCTCCTTGGCGTACAGCCGCCCGAGGTAGCGTCGGCGGCGGGCCGGATGCGGGCGCACGACCTGATAGTCCGGGTGGGCGGAGTTCACCTCGAGCTTCCCCGAGGCCCCGTTCCAGCGCGAGCGCCACGCCTCTCCAGGCGCGTGCACGAAGTCCGGGAGGGGAAACGCCCGGCGCGCCGCCTCCGCTTCCACGAGGACCTCCGCCTCCGCGATCGCCTCGCGCCCGGATGCGTCCTCGGTCTGCCGTCGTGCACCGTCGCCGGAGGCGTCCGGGCCGGCGGGGCCGCCCGCACCCTCCTGGCGGACCCGCACCGCGAGCATGGCACGCCCCGGACGGCCGCCCGCCTCGACGATCGCGCAACCGCCGGGCGCGACGATGAGCGAGGCGACGCCGGCCGACAGCGTCCAGGCGTACTCCAGGTCCGGGCCGGTCCCCCGCCCGGAGCCGTTCTGGATGACGAAACCGGAAGCATCGAACGCGATGGCCGCGAGCCGACGCCGCCGCCCGACCGCGACCCGTACGATCGCCGGCCTGATGACGACGCGATCGAGCGGTCCGGTGAGCAGGGCCGGCTGCAGAATCGGCTCCGCTTCCGGCTCCTCGTCTCCGAGGGCTTCATCAGTCGCGGTCCCGGAAGTCGCGTCGCCGGGCTCGCGTTGGGTTTCGGCACCCTCCCCCGCTCTTTCCGACTCATCCGGTGTCGCGCCACCGCCTCCCGGCACGGCGTCGGGCCCCCCGGGGCGGCCTTCGCCGCCGCCGGCGAAGGGGCGCCGGCCGTCGGAGCCGAACCATTCGTAGTCCCCCGCCGGAAGGTCCTTCAGGAGGCGCGCGAAGGCCGACTGCAGCTCGCGCACGAGCGACCGCCCGGCCTGTTCGGAGCGCGCTTCCTCTTCGCGACGCAGCCGTTCGAGAAGGATCGGCTCGACGCCCCGGACCGCCTCGACAAAGGCGTGATAGGCGGCGTCCGGGGTGAACCCCTCGCGCGACGCCGGCGCCACCCGGAAATCGGCATAGTCCAGCGCCCCCTCCAACCTTCCGGAGCACCAGGGCTCGCACGCGAACTCCGGCAGCGTCACGATGTCCTGGCAGACGCGCGTTCCCAGCCGGTAGAGCGCGACGGCGGCCCGCTCCGCGCCCGTCGCCGCCTCCGAAGCGAGATAGATCTCCGCGCGCACCGGCGGGTGGTCCGCCACGGGAATCTCGCCGATCTCGGCAATCCGCTCGCCGCGGAACACCGCGGGGCGCACCTCGAGCGTCCTGGAGGGAGGCAGGCGATCCTCGAGGACGATCGTCACCTCCTGGCGCCGGATCCGCTCGCGCAGCTCCTCGCCGAGATAGCGCTGCAGCCTCTCCGCCGTCAGGCGGCTCTGGACCTCGCGGTGGACCTCGTGGATCGTGACGTCCACTCCCGGCCCGGCGCGACCGCCCAGGTAACGGCGGCGCTCGTAGGTCCTCGACCCGCTGCGCAGGATCATCATGTGCGGCGGCGCCTCGCCGGTCTGCGACACCATCTCCAGCTCGTGTCCGATCGACCAGAAGCCCAGGAGCCCGATGCCGAACTCCCCCTGGACGCCGCCGCGCTGGCGCTCGTCGAGCCGCCGCTTCAGCGAGTCGCAGATGTGCGTCGCGACGTAGTCGAAGTCGGGGACGCCTTCCTCGTTGAGCGGCACGCCCCGCCCGTCGTCGGAGATCCGCAGGAAGACCCGGCCGCGGCGGCGCCCGCGGGTGATCTTGACGTGCTTCGCCCCGGCGTCGATGCAGTTCTCCACCAGCTCGGCCACCGCCTTCTGCGGATTGGCCTGCGAGCGCGCGATGATCTGGATTGCCGTCCACTCGTCGCCGATCTTGAGGCGGCTGCGCGGCTTCGGGCGCCGCGGCGGACGGCGGGGTCCCTGCGTGGGTTGCGGTGCTTCAAGCATGTGGTCACCGGCCCGCCGGCGCGGGCGCTGCCTGTCGCTGCTTCGGGGGACGCCGCTCACCTTAACGCAGGCCGGCGGCCGGCGTCAACGCGGATGGCATGGGCGCGCTCTTCAACGAGTGTTCTTCCGGCTTCGCCGGCGTGGCGTCCCGCGGTTCGTGAGCCCAGCCTTCGCGCTGCGGACCTTCCAGAGCAGCGCCGGATGGTTTCTCAACAGCTCAGCCTGACTGTCATCGTCCGGGAACAGGAGTTCCGGCCGCAACTCGCCCACCTCGAGCTGCTCGGAGTATTCTCGTTCCACTTCGGTCAGTTCCAGCAGCGGCGCCAGGACCACCCAGCTTTCGCGCCTCAGGTGTTCCGCACTGGGACGATCGGC
>JANNTZ010000177.1:0-7791 GCA_031394595.1 Acidobacteriota bacterium | reverse complement strand
GGGACGCCCACTGCCGCGACCCGCAGGGCGATCCTCGAGGAAATCCTCCGGCGCAGAAGCAGGAACAGGACACCGAGGGAGATCACGCTCGACAGAATGCCGCCGCGCGACAGCGAAAACACCAGGGCCACCCCAATGATCGCCGCGGCGAACAGAGCGAGCCCGATCTGGCCGATTCTCCTGTCGCGTCCTGAGACCCCGCTCCGCGCGTCGTCACGCACGGTTGCGGCGTCGAGGGATCGTGAATCCCCGCGGGCGCCGAAGCCGTGAAATGCCAAAGCCACCGTCGCCGGGATCACCATCCCGACGTAGGCAGCGAAGTGGTTATGGTTGACGAACGGCCCGAACACTGAGGAAGGAGGGACCTGGCGGACCCAGAAAATGCGGCCATTCCAGGTCAAATACTGGAAGAGCCCCTCGACCGAAACGAGAAATCCGACCCCGACGATGGCAATCAGGAGGAAGAGTATCCGGCCGGGCCGATCGGCCCACGAGACAGTGAGGAAAAAGAGACCCGTCAGGACGGCCAGCAGCCGTGTCCGTGACCAGGTGGCCCCGGGGTCGAGACTGATCGGTCGACGCGCTGGGCGACTCGCCTCCTTCAACATCTCCTCCGGCGCGACTGCTCCGGCGGCCTCGAAGCCGGCTGCAGCCAATCGCCCCGGGGCCGCGTAAGCGGCGGCCGGACCCGGCGCCACGGTCTGAAGTAGCGGGAGCGGCAAAGGCACCATCTGCAGCGCACAGTAGGCCAGAAACAGGGCCAGCGGCACACCGAGGCCCGTGGCTGGGAAGCGCAGCCCGGGAGGTCCCGGATTCCACGCCCGGCCGAGCACGAAAACCAGGATCAGCGCGACGACACCGCCCTCCAGGATCGCGTAGGACCAGGCTTCGACGGTGCCGAATGCCAGCGGTGTGAATGCCACCAGACCTGCCAGACCCCATCCTACAATCCGGTCGCAGATCTCCGGCACACGACCACCCTCCGCGATCATCGTCGCCTCCCTCCTGTCGTTCCCCGGCCCGCGGGCCCGACAGCCTCGGCGACCGCCCGCACGGACTGCGTGGCCCCCCGTCGGCAGACAAGGACGGCCGAACCGGAACGGACTGCGACGAGATCCTGCACTCCGACGAAGGCGATGACCCCCGAATCGCTGACCCCAAAACAGCGCTCCGAACCGACGGCGAGAATCCGCCCCCACCCGCCATTGCCACGCCGATCCCGCGGCCCGAGGGCCGCCATCGCGTCCCAGGATCCGACGTCGGACCAGCGGAACAAGGCCTCCACCATCCACACATTGGGCGACCGCTCGAGGACAGCCCGATCGATTGGCAGGGATGGGATCCGGCGCATGACCGTGGCGGGCACGTCCCCCCGGCCCGCGGCGAGTCGCGCCCAGGCCGACACCTTGGCGGCGATGGTCGGGGCATGGCGCTGGAGCGCCGCCAAGATCGCTGCCGCTTTCCAGACAAAGATACCGCTGTTCCAACGCCAGCGCCCGCTGGCGATCATCCGGGCCGCCCGCGCACGATCCGGCTTCTCAAGAAACGCCGAGACCCGCCGTGCGCCTCTGGTCGCAGCCCCGCGGGCTGGACAGATATACCCCATCCCGGTGTCGGGCCTGAGGGGCGGCAGGCCCAAGGTGATGAGCCCGCCGGTCGCGGCGGCGGCCTGGATGGCCCGGCGGATGGTCGCACGGCATTTTCCATCCGGATCGACCCAGTGATCCGCCGGAAGCACAACCATGATCGCCCTCGGATCCCGGGCGAGCAGACGGTGCGCCGCCAGACCGATGGCGGCGGCGGTGTTCCGGCCGGCACCCTCCAGGAGTATTTGGCCGGGGCGGAGGAAGGCAGCCTGCCGCCGGATCCACCGCCGATGTTCCTGGCCGGCCACTACCAGGATTCGATTGGACCCGACCAGGAGCTGCGCTCTCCGGACCGTCCGCTGGAAGAGGCTCGGTCGTCCCTGGATCGACAGGAAAGGTTTCGGGCAGTCGGGCCCCGCCAACGGCCAGAGCCTCGCCCCCCCGCCCCCCGCGAGGATAACCGCGTACACGGGCTGCCGGCCGCCGACCATGACCGGCGCTTGGACCCGGGTCATGAATCCGTCAATCGAAGAACCGGTAGCGGAGGATCCAGAGGATCGCCGCGACACCGTCCTTCCAGGTGATCTTTTTCCCCGCCTCATAGCCTCGTCCGTGATACGACACCGGCACTTCGTAAATACGGCAGCCCAGCCGCGCCACCTTGGCGGTGAACTCGGGCTCGAATCCGAATCGATCCGACCGGAACTGCAGTCGTTTCAGAATCTCCGCCCGGAAAACCTTCGACCCGGTCTCCATGTCATCGAGGTTCAGGTTCGTCAGCATGTTGGAGAGCAGGGTCAGAAAGCGGTTCCCCACGTAGTGCCAGAACAGCAGCACCCGGTGGGTTTCGCCGCCAAAACGAGACCCGAACACGACGTCCGCCTGGTCGTCCAGGATCGGCTTCAGGAGCCGGGGATAGTCCGTGGGGTCGTATTCCAGGTCGGCGTCCTGAATGATGACGATGTCGCCGGTCACCCGCGCGAAGGCAGTGCGCAGCGCCGCTCCCTTTCCACGGTTGCGATCGTGGCTCATCACGATGACCCGCGGGTTGCGGATCCGCGCCAGGGTGTCCGGGGTGCCGTCCGTCGATCCGTCATCCACGAGGAGGACCTCGAGGTCGTAGGGCGTCCCCAAGACCCGCTCCACGACGGCGGTGACAGTCACGGCCTCGTTGTAGACCGGGATCACGATCGACAACTTCACTTGCGGAACCAGGCGACCGTCAGGCGCAGCCCCTCTTCGAGACCGATACCGGGCTTGAAGCCGAGGTCCCGCCGGGCCGCATCGATGGAGGCGAGCGAGTGTTTCACGTCGCCGGCGCGGGGCGGCGCGTGAGTAGGCGTGATCGGCCGGCCGGCGATCTCCGACAGGAGGCGGATCACGTCGAGCAGCGTGGCGCTCGCGCCGCAGGCGATGTTGTAGGCCCCGCCCGCGGCCGCGGGCGCGTCGCAGGCGAGCAGGTTGGCCGCGACCGCGTTCTCCACGTAGGTGAAATCCCGCGACTGCAGCCCGTCCCCGTAAATCGTCGGCGGCCGACCATCGAGGGCCGCGGTGACGAAGTTCGGGATCACCGCGGCGTATTGGGAATTCGGGTCCTGGCGCGGGCCGAAGATGTTGAAGTAGCGCAGCGACACCGTCTCGAGACCATACAGGGCGGTCGCGATGCGGCAATAGGACTCCCCCGCCAGCTTGCTCACCGCATAGGGGGACAGCGGCGCCGGCGGCATGCTCTCCACCTTCGGGAGCGTCGGCGTATCGCCGTAGGCGGACGAGGAGGAGGCGTAAACGAAGCGTCGCACCCTGGCATCGCGCGCGGCCAGGAGAAGGCCGAGCGTCGCCGTGGCATTCACCTCGTGCGACGGCATCGGATCCTCGACCGAGCGCTGCACCGAAGGGAGCGCCGCCTGGTGCAGGACATGGGTCACATCCCGCAGCGCTCTCCGGACGAGGACGCCGTCACGGATGTCCCCCTCGAAAAGCTCCGGGGGGGGAACCCCGGCGGACCGGCGGGCGGCCACCTCTTCGAGGTTCGACCGGCGGCCGGTCGAATAGTCATCGATCACCGCCACGCGATCGCCACGGCGGATCAGCGCCTCGACGATATGCGAGCCGATGAATCCGGCCCCTCCCGTCACCAGGTAGCGACGCGCGCCCATCAGCGTCCCACGCTGGTGTAGCGGAATCCCAGCTCCTTCATCGGTCCCGGCTCGTAGACGTTGCGGAGATCGACGACCGCCGGCTGGCGCAAAGCGCTCTTCATCCGGCTCCAGTCGAGATTACGGAACTGGTTCCACTCCGTGGCGATCACCAGCACGTCGCAGCCGGCCGCCGCACCGTAGGCGTCCTTCGCGGTCTCCAGCTCGGGGAACGCCGCCTTCGCCTCTTCCGTCGCGGCCGGGTCGAAGGCGCGCACCGATGCCCCGCGCGCCAGGATCTCGCGGACAATCCGCATCGCCGGCGACTCCCGGACATCGCTGGTGTTGGGTTTGAACGCCAGCCCGAGGACGGCAATGCGCCGTCCCTTGAGGTCCCCGCCGGCCGCTGCCTGGATTTTGTCCATCATCCGGCCAATCTGCGCCTCGTTGACTTCGATCGCCGCCTCGACGACCCGCGCCGTGACCCCCGACTCCCGGGCCATGCTGACGATGGCGCGCGTGTCCTTCGGGAAACACGAACCGCCGTACCCCGGACCGGGGTGCAGGAACTTGCGGCCGATCCGGTTGTCCAGCCCCATGCCACGCGCCACGTCATGGACGTCGGCACCGACCGCCTCGCACAACGACGCGACTTCATTGATGAACGAAACCTTGATCGCCAGGAAAGCGTTGGAGGCGTATTTGATCATTTCGGCGCTCACCACGCTCGTGACCACGAAGGGAACCTCGATCAGGTTCAGCGGGTTGTAGAGGTCCTTCAGGATGGCGACCGCCTGCGGATCGTCGGCGCCAATCACGATCCGGTTCGGGCGCATGAAGTCCTCGATCGCCGATCCCTCGCGCAGGAACTCCGGGTTGCTGGCGACGCTAAACGCACCGCGCTGCGGCTGCGTTTCCTCGATCCAGCGGCGCACCCTGGAACCGGTGCCCATCGGGACGGTGCTCTTGGTGACCACGACCTTGTAGCCGTCCATGTGCCGGCCGATTGCGCCCGCGACCTCCTGCACGAAACTCAGGTCGGCGGCGCCGCCCTCCCCCGGCGGGGTCCCGACGGCGATGAAGATCGCCAGCGACTTCTCGACCGCCGCTTTCATGTCGGTCGTAAACGTGAGCCGGCCCTCGCGCATGTTCCGGCCGACCATCTCCTCCAGCCCCGGCTCGAAAAACGGGATGACCCCTTTCTGCAGCTGCGCGATCTTCGCAGCGTCCTTGTCCACCCCGACGACGCTCACCCCGAACTCGGCGAAGCAGGCCGCCGTGACGACACCCACGTATCCCGTTCCGACCACCCCGATGTTCATCGCCGCTCCCTCAAACCCCGGTACCACTCCACGAACTGGGCGATGCCGTCCTCGATCCCGACCTGCGGCTCGTATCCCAGGAGCCGTCGCGCCTTCTCGACGTCGGCGCATGTCGCGATGACGTCTCCCGGCTGGTCCGGCTCCTCCTCGAGGATCGCCTTCTGGCCCAGTCGCCGCTCGAGCATCGTGATCAACTGCGCCAGGCTCGTCGTGTGCGATCCGCCGAGGTTGAGGATCTCGCACCCCTGGACCCGCTCGATCGCCCGCATCACGCCATTGATGATGTCGGTGATGTAGGTGTAATCCCGGCGCGTCGATCCGTCCCCGAAGCGCGGCACCGGCAGACCCCGGTCGATGAGACGGGTGAACTTGTGGATCGCCATTTCCGGGCGCTGCCGCGGCCCGTAGACCGTGAAGAACCGCAGAGAGAACACGTTGAGACGGTAAAGGTGATGGTAGGTGGCGCACAGCAGCTCGCCGGATCGCTTGGTCGCGGCATACGGCGACACCGGACTATCCACTTCGTCCTTCTCGGAGAACGGCAGCTTTGAATTATTGCCATAGACCGACGACGAGGACCCGAAGATGAACTTGCCGATCCCGTGGCGCCGGCAGGCCTCCAGGAGGACGGTCGTACCGGTCAGGTTGACGTCGCTGTAGAGGACGGGGTTCTGGATCGACGGGCGGACGCCGGCGCGCGCCGCCAGGTGCACCACGACTCCGATCGGATGGGTCGTGAACACCGAGTCCACCAGTTTCTCGTCACGGATGTCCCCCTCCGCCAGGACGAATCCGGGCTGTCCCTGGGAAGGCTCGAGGTTGCGGCGCTTCACCTCGGGATGGTAGTAGTCATCGAAGTTGTCGAGGGCGACGACCTCGCGGCCGGCCGCCAGCAGGGCCTCCACCAGGTGCGACCCGATGAACCCCGCGCCCCCTGTCACCAGCACTTTGCTCATGGTCGATCAAAGCCTCCGGATCTTCTCCCGACCCTCGCCCACACCACGCGTCGCATTGCGCGTGTCCAGGACGCAGCCGGCGTGCCGAACGACGAAGTCGTAGTCCCAAGCCGAGTGGTTCGTGAGGATCACAACCAGGTCCGCGCCACGCAGGGTCCCGGCCTCCAAGGGCACCGCACGGAACTGCCCACCGCCATCGAGCGCAATCTCCGGCACGTGCGGATCGCTGAAACAGAGGTCGGCGCCACGGTCGAGCAGCAACTTCATCACGTCCAGCGCCGGCGACTCGCGCACGTCGCCGACGTCCTTCTTGTAGGCGACACCCAGCACCAGGATCCGGGCGCCCCGTACGCTCTTTCTCTGGTCGTTCAGGGCGTCCACCACCTTGGACACCACGTGATGCGGCATCTGGCCGTTGACCTGGGACGCCAGCTCGATGAACCGCGCCTGGTAATTCAACGTCTTGAGCTTCCACGAAAGGTAATGCGGATCGATCGGGATGCAGTGACCGCCCAAACCGGGGCCCGGGTAGAACGCCATGAACCCGAACGGCTTGGTGGCGGCCGCGTCCATCACCTCCCAGACATCGAGCCCGAGGCGGTCGCACATCAGCGCCACCTCGTTGACCAGGCCGATGTTGACGCTGCGAAAGGTGTTCTCCAGCAACTTCACCATCTCGGCGGCACGCGGGCTGGAGACCGGGATGACGTGGTCCACCGCCCGGCCGTAGAGTGCCAGCGCCACGTCCCGGCAGGCCTCCGTGACACCGCCAAGGATCTTCGGTGTGTTCCGGGTGTGGAACTTCGGGTTTCCCGGATCCACGCGCTCCGGCGAGAACGCCAGGAACACGTCCTGGCCGACCTTCAGCCGGGTCGCCTCGAGCCGAGGCTGGATGACCTCCTCCGTGGTTCCGGGGTAGGTGGTGCTCTCGAGGACGACCAGCATGCCACGGTGGAGCCGGGGGACGATCGCGTCGACCGCCGCCACGATGTAGGAGATGTCCGGATCCCGCGTCTTGCGGAGCGGCGTCGGGACGCAGATGATGACGGCGTCGGAGTCCGCCAGGGCATCGAACTTTCCGGAGGCACGCAGGTGGCCCGACCGGGTCAGTTCCCCGATCAGGTCCGACGGCACATCCTGGACATAGGACCGGCCGGCGGCCACATCCGCGACCTTCTTCAGATCGACGTCGATGCCGACGACGCGCAGCCCTCCCCGGGCGAACTCGCAGGCCAGCGGCAGGCCGACGTAGCCCAGACCGATGACCGCAACCGTCGCGTCACCGGTCCGGAACCGCTCCGCCAGGGACAGCGCCTGCGACACGGCCTGCGGAGCGCCGGCCGTGCGCGGGGGTTGCCCCCCGGCCGATCTAGGGGTTTTCTTCCGGCTTGGGCTGGACCGTGCTCTCGTCATCGCTCCCGCTTCCCTGGGTGGCCCGTTCCTCGGCCCCCTTCTTTCCATAGCGCCGGATCATCGACTTGCCGATCTTGCTCTGGTTGACGCCGGCGACCACGTCGCGCAGCCCTTCGTAAACCTCCGGGTCGTTCACGATCCCGCCGAGCGTCCCCTCTCCCGAATCGACCTTGCGGAGGATCGACTCGGCATGACCGACCGTGCGGTCGATCTTCTTCAGCAGGGTGTCGGCATAGGCTTCGTCGCCCAGCGCGCGGCCGACCAACCCCCGTCCCTGGTCAAGATTGGAGGCGATCCGCCGCAGGGCCGCCGACGCCGCCCGCAGGTCCTCCACCGCCTTCACGCCCGGCCCGTCGGGCGACGTGAGGGCCGCCACCGC
>JANNTZ010000349.1:0-2878 GCA_031394595.1 Acidobacteriota bacterium | reverse complement strand
GTCAAGCAACCGCGTGGGCCGTAACCCTTTGATTTGGAGCCGGTTTCGCTCTCTCTTCTGCCTACCAGGGGTTGTTCGGGGGTAGCGCATCAAGCAATTTCCTCTGGGCTCGGCCTCGGAGCCGCCCAGAATGGGAGGTAGCTGCGAATCCGCGTTCCGGCCTCCGGGTCTTCCACGACGATGAGACTCGCCTCCACGGCCTCGTTGAGCAGGCGCGAAGCGACCGATGCATTCTTCTCGGCGATCCCGAATCGCTCCCGGACCGATGTGTTGGTCATGGGCTTGCGAGTCACGTAGCGCAGGCACGCGTGCAGATAGCAGGCCCGCACCCGGTCCGCCCTGTCCATCGCAGAGAAAGGCTTGTGGGCGAACAGGACCGTCCTCGTGAACCCCTCGGGCACCTCGAACAGCGGTGCCGGGAGCTGGAACAGCTCCACCTGAAAGACGACCTTGTCGATCCCGCTGCCGCGCTCCTCACAGATCCGGAAGCGGCGCATCAGCGAGGCGAGCGCCTCGTTGCGGGATTTCGGAGGCGTGTCCACGAAGCGCTGCGTGTCCACCAGCGGCTCGCCCGGATTCGTGATCTCGATCCGATCGTCGAAGATCTCAACCATCGGCCCGGCGCCGGTGACGAACAAGTCCTGGTGGATGAGAGCGTTGGCCACGAGCTCGCGAACGGCCAGCTCGGGGAACATCGGCACCGTCTTGCGCAGGGCCTGCTCGATCACTTCGTTGGCGGGCAGGAGCCCGTTGATGTAGCCGATCAACCCCTCGAAGCCGCAGGCGTAACCCTTTGCGCCCTCCTGCTCCCTCAGCGTCTCGGTGCGCCCCGTGCCACGGTATTGAATGACCCGCACGGCCTTGCGGCGGAGTGAATGGAAGGCATCCAGCCGTTTGGCGAACAGGATCGCGCCAAGATTGGTGATGTTCCAGACGCCCGCATCGCAGGGGCGGATCAGGCGATCGTCGGCCAGGGCCGCCAGGATGCCGTCGCGGTTCGCCGGTAGCGGCCGCTCGAGCAGGTCGAAGTAGGCCGGATAGTCCAGGAGTCGCAGCACCTCGTCGACGGGCGCGCGCTCGGTAGCGACACCGTCCTCGTATGGAGCCTGGTCGAAGATGCGCCACAGCGCCCGCTCCTTCTCGGGGAAGTCCTTGAGCTTCTTCTTGTAGGTGCCGACGCGGATGAACTCCTGACCCGAGAAGCGCACCGGGTGACGGGCGGCCCGCGCGATTTCCAGAAGGACGACCGGAGATCCATCCACCGCCACCGTGAAGAATCGGAGGTCGATCTTGGGCTCCAGCAACCGCAGCAGCCAGCTCTCCAACTCCTCGTTGCCAACCCGGGCGGCGCGAGGATCGAACGTCGTGCCGACGAGGGCGTGATCCTCGTTGCGCACGCCCCACACCAGATACGCGAATGCCTTGCCCACAAGTGTTGCGGAGTTTGCCAGCGCCGAGATGTGCTCGCCCATGCCCTGCGGCTCGACGTCGTTCACCTTGAACTCCAGCCACTCGGTCTCCCGCGGCAGCGCGCACAACTCGCGGACGAGGCTGACGAGGTAGTCGGCTGGGCGGTCGCTGCTCACGCCTCGGCCTCTTCGGGGACCGTGCTACGGTCGTCCTCCGCCTCTTGCTCGCCATCGGTCAGGGCATCGGCTTCGTCGAGCGGCCCAGGCTCCTCGGCCTCGTCCGGAAGCCGCGCCGCCGCCTCGCACACGTCGAGCTTTCCAGTGACCACGTCGGCGATCAGGCGGGTGCGGTATTCGCGGAGGAGCGCGATTTCGCTTCGGGCCCGGTCAATGGCGGCGCGGATGGGACCGGTCTCCTCTTGCACGGCCACGATGACCCTGTCCTGCTCATCCCGTGGCGGTACAGCAATCGCGATGCTCATGAGCCGATCCTGCGTGAGTTTCGGCTGCGCCGCCCCGGAGATCCAGGGCATGTAATTCAGCTTCTCCATCACTGCCGCCAGATACTCGAGATTCCCGCGCATTGGCTTCAGGATATGAGCATGGTTATTTACCCAGAACTTGCCACGGGCGACGATTGCCAAGGGCAGGTTGCGAAGTACGAGATTCGCCCCGTCCTCGGCGATGAGCAGTAGGTCATCGTCGAACAGAAAATCATCCACCTTGTCGATCACGCTGGACGCGCCGTAGTAGTCGTACCGACGCAACGTCATCGCTCCTCGTTCAGTGGCGCTCAGCGGGACGCGACGGTGATTCAGGCAATGGAACTCGGCCTTGACCCGAGAAACCTCCCAATGCTCCGGCACGCCCCCCAACCACACCACCCCGGAAGGCTTGAGGCGGACGTTGGGGTCGAGTCCGCGGGTGACGGCGCGGTAGATGATGGCCTGCTTCTGCTCCTCCAGCAGCTTGATCAGCTTCTGCTTGGCGCGGATGTAGCGCCGAATCCGCCGGTCCGCGTGGTCGAGGAAGAGGCTGATGGCCGCTTGTTCGGGAATGGGTGGCAGGGGTAAGAGCACAGACTTGATCGCATCGTGCGACAGGCCATAACGCGTCACCCCGTTCGCCGCTACATGGAACTGGTAGGCGACCGCAGGATTCTGCAAAGCACGCAGGAGATAGGCACCATTCAGCAGCCCCTTCCGAGGTCGCAGCAACGCCAGGTGATAGCCGCAGACAAGATCCGCTGAGGTGTATTCGACCATCGCGGGAACGCCGATGTCGTTCCATGCTTCCGAGTCCTTGGTGATCAGGACATCACAGGGTTCTAGCCGGAAGCGCGCTATCTCTTCCGCCATCGCGGTAGCCCGCATGAACGATACGCGGTCAGTAATTCGGTCATTCTTGTAGACATCGACGTAGTTGCAGAGTCGGACGGGCAGTTCGCCCTCCTTCGTGTGCTTGTCGAC
>JANNTZ010000158.1:0-34268 GCA_031394595.1 Acidobacteriota bacterium | reverse complement strand
CTCGCCCAGCAGGTTCTCCGCCGGCACCGGGGTGTCCTTGAGATAGAGGTCGGTCGTGGACGACCCCTTGAGACCGAGCTTCTCCTCTTCCTTGCCGGTCGACACCCCCGGCAGGTCGCGGGTCACGATGAAGGCGGTGATCTTCTCCTCGCCCTTGACCGTCTGGCGCGCGAACACCGTGAACAGCCCGGCGTGGCCGCCATTGGTGATGTAGCGCTTGCTGCCGTTGAGGATGAAAGCGCGGCGGCCTTCGTCCCAGACGGCGCGTGCCTGCAGCGAGGCGGCGTCGGACCCCGCCTCCGGCTCCGTCAGGCAGTAGGCCGACAGCAGCTCGCCCGAGGCGACCCGCGGCAGCAGCCGCTTCTTCTGTTCCTCGTTGCCGTACAGGACGATCCCCTTGCTGCCGATGCCGAGATGCGCGCCGACGATGGTCGCGGTCGAGGCACAGCGGCGGCAGATCTCCTCCATGACCCGGCAGTAGGACGACAGCGGCAGACCCGACCCGCCGTACTGCTCGGGGATGGTCAGACCGAAGAGCCCGAGCTCCTTGAGACCGGCCACCACCTTGACCGGGAAGGTGGCGCCGTGATCGACGGCGGCGCCGTCGAGGTTGTCGGCCGCCCAGCCACGGAACGCCTCGAGCGTGAGATCGAGGGTCTCCTGCGCGTCCTTGTCGGGACGCGGGTATGGGAAGACCAGATCGGCCTCGAGCCGGCCGTTGAACAGCGATTTCATGAATGATCGCGTCGCTGCCACGTCGGATCTCCTCAGGGAGGGGCGCCGGGGGAGACCCCGGGCATCCACGGGTTCAACTTAATGAGGCCGGGCCTCCACCGCAAGTCCCCCCGGGGCGTCGGGGGCGGCCACCCGCCGCCGGATCAGGCCGGGTAGAAGCGCTGGCTGGAGCGGGCCATCTCGAGGAGCAGGCGCGACGCCACGAAACGGGTGCCGTGGCGGGTGGCGAGGGTCTCGAGCCCCTGGACGACGGTGAGCAGACCGAGGGTGTCGGCGTGGCGGAGCAGGCCGCCGCGGAAGGGCGGGAAGCCGGTGCCGAGGACCATGCCGAGATCCACCTGCGCCGGAGTCCGCACCAGCCCCGACTCGAGGCAACGCGCCGCCTCGTTGATCATCGGCAGGACGAGACGCATTTCGGTCGCTCCTGGCTCGACGTCGTGCCGGGGACGGTTCGAGACCAGGCCATAGACCGGCGCGTTCACCTCGCGCGGCGTGCCGCCCGACCCATCGCCGTCGCGATCGTGATCGCGGTAGACATAGAACCCGCGCCCCGACTTGCGGCCGAGCCACCCTTTCTCCTTGAGGATCTGCAGCGCCGTGGTCCGCGGCACCCGGTCGCGGAACGCCTCGGCGAGCACTTCGGCGACGTGGCCCGACACGTCGATCCCGACCTGGTCGATCAGGGCGAATGGCCCCATCGGCATCCCGAACGCCAGCATGATCCGGTCGAGCACGTCGATGCGCGCCCCCTCCTCGAGCATCACCAGAGCCTCGCCCAGGTACGCCATCAGCAGCCGGTTCACCAGGAAACCGGGGGCATCGCCGACGACGATCGGGGTCTTCCCCATCCGCTTGGCGAGCGCCACGACGGTCGCCACCGTCTCGTCCGACGTCTGCTCCGATCGAATGACCTCGACCAGCGGCATGCGGTGCACCGGGTTGAAGAAGTGCAGACCGACGACATTCGCCGGACGCCGGGAGTGCGCCGCGATCGAGCCGATCGGCAGCGACGAGGTGTTGCTCGCGAAGATGAAATCCTCCCCGGCAATCGCCTCCAGCTGATCGAGGACCTTCCGTTTCACCTGGATCGACTCAACCACCGCCTCGATGATGACGGTGGCGCGCCGCAGACCGGTGTCGTCGAGGGTCGGCCGGATGAGCGCCATCTTCTGGTCGAACTCGCGTGGCTGCAACCGGCCGCGTTTCAGTTCGCGGCGGAAGATCGACGCGGCCGACGCCATGCCGCGGCCGAGCGCCTCCGCGTTGAGGTCTTTGAGCCGCGTCGGGATGCCGGCGCGCGCCAGCGCCTGGGCGATGCCGCCTCCCATCACGCCGGCGCCGATCACCGCGGCCGCACGGACCTCGCGCGGTCGGACCGTGCCTTCCACGCCGGGATCGCGTCGCGCCGCCTGCTGCATCAGGAAGAGCCCGACGAGATTCCTGGAGGTGCCGGTCAGGGCCAGCGTTCCCACCGATCGCGCTTCCAGATCGAGACCGGCCTCCATGCCGTCGGCCAGACCGCGGGCCACCGCCTCGAGGGCCCGGTAGGGCGCCGGGTAATCGGTCTCCCTCACCCGCCGGCGCAGACCGCGCCGGGCGAGGGCCGCCACGACGACGACCCGGGCGCGGCGCACCGGGTTGAACCGGGTCATCCAGCCGTCGCTGTACACCGAGTGCGGCCGGCGTCGCCCGGCCGCCGCTTCCGCGATGATTTTCTCTGCTGCCTCGAGGAGCGACTCGGAGGGCGCGATGGCGTCCACCAGGCGGGCCCGGAGCGCCCGGCGGGCGTCGAGCGTCTTGCCGGCCAGGATCATGTCGAGGGCCTTGGCGAGGCCGACGAGACGCGGCAGGCGCTGCGTGCCGCCCCAGCCCGGGAGGATCCCGAGGCGCACTTCCGGCAGCCCGATCTCCGTGCGCGGGTCGTCGGCCGCCACCCGGAAGTGGCAGGCGAGCGCCAGTTCGGTCCCGCCGCCGAGGCAGGTGCCATTGATCGCCGCGACCACCGGGAACGGCAGTGCCTCGAGGCTGTCGAACAACCTCTGCCCCTTGCGCGACGCGCTCTCGGCCTCCTGCGTGGAACGCAGTCCCTGGATCTCGCGGATGTCGGCCCCGGCGATGAACGACCCGGGCTTCGTGCTGGCGACGATCAGCCCGCGGACCTTGTCATCGCGCCCCAACTGTTCGATGAGGGTTTCCAGCACCGCGACCGCCGGCGCGCTGAGCGTGTTGACTTTTTCCTGCGGCCGGTCGAGGACCAGGAAAGCCAGGCCATCGGGACGGGTCTCGACCGTGATGCCGGGTCCTTCGAGCGGCAGCGTTTGATCCAGGACAACAGGTTCCGTCATGCGCGCTCCAGGATGATCGCGGCGCCCTGCCCGCCTCCGACGCACAGCGTCGCGAGACCGAGGGCCAGATCGCGCCGGGCCATTTCCTTTAGTAATGTCAGCGCCAGCCGCACGCCACTGCAGCCGACCGGGTGGCCGAGAGCGATGGCGCCGCCGTTCACGTTGGTCCTCTCGGGGTTCGGCTCGCCGAGGGCGTCGGTGACCCCCAGCTCGGTGCGGGCGAACTCGGCCGATCCGAAGGCCCGGACCACCGCCAGGACCTGGGCGGCGAACGCCTCGTTGATCTCGAAGAGATCGATATTCGCCATCGCCAACCCGGCCCGCCGCAGGGCCACGGCGGTGGCGTACACCGGGCCGAGCCCCATCACCGAGGGGTCGAGCCCGGCGAACCCATACCCACGGATCCGGCCGAGGTAGGGCAGATTCAAGGCCCGCGCCGTCTCTTCCGCCGCCAGCACGACGGCGGCGGCGCCATCGGAGATCACGCACGAGTTCCCCGCCGTCACCGTCCCGTTGCGGCGGTCGAAGGCCGGCTTCAGGCGCGCCAGCGCCTCCATCGTCTGCTCGGCACGCGGGCCGACGTCGTCCAGCACCGGCTCGTAGCCCGGCGGAGGGAAGACCGGCAGAATTTCCTGGCGCAGTCGGTCACGCGCCGCCGCCGCCCGGCGATGGCTTTCGAGCGCAAACCGATCCTGCTCTTCGCGGCCGATGTGGAACCGCCGGGCCAGAACCTCGGCGGTCTCCCCCATGTTCAGACCGCACAGGGCGTCGCGCAGGCCGACCTCGAGGGCGGCAACCGGCTTGAAATGCCGGGGTCGCGCGCCGGCCAGGACACCGGCGCGTCCGACCGACGTCCGGGCCCGCCGCAGCCGCATCATCAGTTCGGTGAACGGATAGCCGAGTTGGAAAGGGATGCGGGACATCGACTCCACGCCGCCCACCAGGACGATGTCGGCCATGCCGGCGGCGATCCGGTCGCGACCGATGGCGATCGCCTGCATCCCCGAGGCGCAGTTCTGGTTCACCGTGAACGCCGGGACGCGCCGCGGCACGCCGGCCTTCAGGGCGGCGACCCGCGCCAGGGTGGTCGATTCGGCCGGCTGGGCGATGTTGCCGACGATGACCTCGTCGATCGCCGCTGGATCGAGGTCGATCCGCGTGATCGCCTCGCCGAGCGCCATACGCGCCAGCTCGTCGGCGGGCAGGCCCTGAAGGACGCCCCACGAACGGCAGAAGGGGGTCCGCACGCCGTCCACGATGACGACGGATCGACCGTCGCTCATACCGGTCCCGAAGGACGTCCGCCCCGGGTCACTCCTGCACCTGGTCGCGGGAGATGCCGTACTGCTCGAGCTTCTTGTAGAGGTTGCTGCGCGGCGTGTCGATCGCCCGCGCGGTGCGCGAGATGTTCCACCGGCACTCCTTCAGCTTGTGCAGGATGAAGACCTTCTCGGCCGCGTCCCGGTAATCCTGGAGCGTCCGGAATCCTGCCGGGTCGGGCTGGTCGGTCGTCGATCCGGGTGCCACGGCGGTCGATCCGGGCGCACCGGCAACCGCCCCGAACGGCGCGGACGCTCCCGCCACCGCCCCTCCCCCCATCGCCCCCACCGCCATGGCGCCCCCCGCCACGGCCCCGGCGCCCGGGACGGACGCCGGCCCGGTGACCATCTCGATGGCGTCCAGGTCATCGGGACCGATGGTGTCGCCCGGTGTCATGATCAGCAGCCGCTCGATGGTGTTGCGCAGCTCGCGCACATTGCCCCGCCACGGGAACTCGGCCAGCCGCTCCAGCACCTGTGGCGAGAAGCTCTTCGGCCGGTCGCCCATCTCGCCCCGCAGGATCTCCACGAAATGCCGCACCAGGACCGGGATGTCCTCGTGCCGATCGCGCAGCGGCGGCGAAGCGATCGGGACCACGTTGAGACGGAAGTAGAGGTCTTCGCGGAACGAACCGGCGCGGATCAGCGCCGGCAGATCCTTGTTGGTCGCGGCGATCACCCGCACGTCGACGCGGGCGGTCCTGGCCATGCCGACCGGCTCGATCTCGCCGTTTTCGATGACCCGCAGCACCTTGGCCTGGGTCCGCGCGCTCATGTCGCCGATCTCGTCGAGGAAGATCGTCCCCCCGTCGGCCTGCACGAACTTGCCGACCTGCCGCGCCGTGGCCCCGGTAAACGACCCCTTCTCGTGCCCGAACAGTTCCGACTCGATCAGGTCCTCGGGGATGGCGGCGCAGTTGACCTTGATGAACGCCTTGCCGGCGCGCGGGCTGCCGCGATGGATCTCCCAGGCGATCAGCTCCTTGCCGGTGCCGCTCTCCCCCGTGATCAGCACGGTGGCGTGTGTCGGCGCCGCGCGGGCGATCGCCTCCCGCACCCGCTGGAGCGCGGCCGCGTTGCCGATCAGCTGGTAACGCGATTCGACCTGGTGCCGCAACCTCAAGTTTTCGTCACGCAGCCGCTTGCGCTCGACGGCATTGCGCAGGGCGGTGAGGACGCGCTCGGAGGCGAGCGGCTTCTCCAGGAAGTCGTAGGCCCCCTTGTGGATCGCCTCCACGGCGGTCGGGATATCACCGTGCCCCGAGATCATCAGGATCGGCGTGTGCATGTCGCGGGTGCGGGCCGCCGCCAGCACCTCGAGGCCGTCCATGGACGGCATCTTGATGTCGAGGAGCACCGCGTCGGGGGACTCGCGCCGCAGCACCTCCAGCCCCTCGCGCCCGGTGGCGGCCTCCACGAACTCGTACCCTTCGTACTCGAGGACCATCCGCAGGGATTGCCGGATGTCGGCCTCGTCGTCGATGACCAGGATCTTCTCTTTCATACACAGGGATCCACGGGGCCGCGCGGGCGGAAGCCGGCGGTCCGCGGGGGATGATATATGAAAAAGTGGGGTGCCAGTCGGCGCCTGAAGTCCTAGTCGGCGCCCTGCAGCCGTACGGTCACGTACCGCGCGATCACGTCGCCACCGGTACGGGTCGCGGGGCTGACGATGTAAAACACCACCAGGCCGCCTTCCTTGACCTTGCGGATCTCGCGGCGGTAGTCGCCCACGTTGGCGACCGTGGCGCGGTTCACCTCGGTGATCACATCGCCTTCGCCGATCTGCTTCTCGAACGCCTCCGAGGCGCGCGAGACCGCGGTCACGACGACGCCGTGTGTGTCGGGCGGCAGGCCGAGCCGATTGACCAGCGTGGGGGTCAGCGCCTCGACGCTGATCCCGAGCTGCCGTTCGCGCGGGTCCTCCTGCTGATCCTCCGGACCGCGCTGCGGACGGGCCGCGGCGATGTTCTCGCCGCGATCGGCCAGGGTCGCCGTCACGGTCAGAGTCTGGCCGGAGCGATTGAGCGTCAGCTTGACGCCGGCGCCGGGCGGCTTGGCGGTCACCAGACGCACGACCTCGTCCGACGAAGCGACCGGCTTGCCGTCCACCCCGGTGATGATGTCGCCGCGCTTGATGCCGGCCTTCTCGGCCGGCAGACCCGGACGCACCACCTGCACCAGGGCGCCGTGGTCATTCTCCAGGCCGAACGCCTCCTGCATGTCGGGGGTGATCTCGCCGAGGTCGATCCCCAGGTAGCCGCGCGCCACCCGGCCGGTGCGCTTCAACTGCTCGATGATCCCCTTGGCGACGTTGACCGGCACCGCGAACCCGATCCCCTGCCCGACGCTGCTGATCGCGGTGTTGACTCCCACCACCTCGCCGCTCAGGTTGACCAGCGGGCCGCCGGAATTGCCGAAGTTGATGGCGGCGTCGGTCTGGATATAGTTGTCCAGCGATCGATCGCGCGACAGTTCGTCGAGCCGTCGTCCCTTGGCGCTGACCACTCCGACGGTCACGGTGTGGGCGTAGTTCAGCGGGTTGCCGATCGCCACCACCCAGTCGCCGACCCGGATCGCCTCGGAATCGCCCAGCGGCACGACCGGCAGCTTCTTGTCGCTCTGGATCTTGATCAGGGCCAGGTCGGTGCTCGGATCCGCCCCGATCACCTCGGCCTCGTAGTTCCGCCGGTCGTCGGTCAGGCTCACCCGGATGCGCGAGTCGTCCTCGACGACGTGGTAGTTGGTCAGGATGTAGCCGTCGTCGCTGATGAGGAAACCCGATCCGCCGCTCTGCTCCGGAATCGGCTCGTCCTGCCGCTCGGGCGGGGTGCGACGCTCGGGTCCGAAGAAGAACTCGAACGGGTCGCCGTGGAACGGCTGGCGCCGGCCCCGCTCCCGCGGGCTGACCATCTCGGTCGCCGTGATGCTGACCACCGCCGGGTTGACACGCTCCGCGATGTCGGCGAACGACGCCGGAATGGTCGCCACCGGCCCGCCGGGGGCCATCTGCGCCCGCGCCGCGGCATGCAGCGGTCGATCGTCCTGGGTCTGCGCCCGCCCGGGGAGGGTGAGATTGAGGCCACCCGCCACCACCATCCCGAAGATGACGGCCGCGGCAATCAGCGCGAACGTAACCGGTTGTCGCTTCATTCGATCGGTTCTCCTGTAAGGTCGGAGTATAGGCCGGGGTCGATCGACGGTCAAGAAACCGGCTCCGGTTCGGGATCGGCGAGCGCGATGCGGACGCGATCGAGGAACCGCTGCGGGTCGACCGGTTTCTCGAGGATCTCGGTCACGCCGAGCAATTGCGCCTTGGAGCGCAGGTCGGCGCTCAGGAAGGCACTGACCAGGAGGACCACCGGCGAAGGCCCCCCCCGCCAGACCCGGCGCAGCGACGCCAGGAACTCCAGACCGCAGATCGCCGGCATCTGGTTGTCGAGAATCAGCAGGTCGACGTCGCCGGTGGTCTCGAGATCGTGGCGCGCCTGATCGCAATCGCCCGCCAGCAGGACACGGTGTCCGAGACGGCGCAGAAGACGCCCGTACGACTGCAGGGCCGCCGGGTCATCCTCGACGACCATGATGGTTCGAGTTGACATGGTCGACTGGATGAAGAGCAAGCGGTGTGCCACGGCCACGACGGGGTGCGGGATCCGGTGTCCGTGCCAGGTGCCGGCCCCAGCCCGGCGCCCAAGCCTTTCTCCTGGAGCAAGTTCCGGGCTTGGTGTTGCGGCTCCGGCAGGGCCCGGTCGGGCTGAACTGGCCGGGACGTCCGCGCCACAATGACGCGCCGATCCGGCGTCAGCCCCCTTGCTCGCCGTAGTCCCGCAGCTTGCGCTGCAGGGTGCGCAGGCCGATCCCCAGGACTTCGGCGGCGCGCGTCTTGTTCCCGCCGGTTTCCTGGAGCGCCCGCAGGATCGCTTCCTTCTCGATCTCGTCCATCCTGCGGGCCGGCCCGCCGGCACCCGCTGGCTCGCCGCGTCCCGCATCGCCACGCGCGGCCCCGCCGGCCGCCAGCGCCGTCCGGTAGGGATCGGGAAGCTGGTCAGGACCAATGACCGTGGTGCCGGCCTCCGCCAGGACCACGAGACTCTCCATCAGATTGCGAAGCTCGCGCACGTTGCCGTCCCAGCGGGCGGCGCACAGCGTGTCGATCGCCTCCGGCGACAGCGTCAGTTCGGGCCGGGAGTTCTCCTCCTTGAAGGTCTCGAAGAACCGGTGCGCCAGCAAGGGGATGTCGTCGCGCCGATCGCGCAGCGGCGGTACCGTAATGATCACCACCTTGAGGCGGTAGTACAGGTCGCTGCGAAACGTTCCCGCTGCGACCCGCGCCTCGAGATCCGAATTGGTGGCGGCGAGGATCCGCACGTCCACGTTGACCGTCTCCATACCGCCGACCCGCATGAACGAGCGCTCCTCCAGGACCCGCAGCAGCTTCGCCTGCAGCTGCGGCGGCATCTCGCCGATCTCGTCCAGGAACAGCGTCCCCCGGTCGGCCAGCTCGAACTTGCCGACCCGGCGCTGCACGGCACCGGTGAAGGCCCCCCGCTCGTGGCCGAACAGCTCGCTCTCGAGAAGTTCGGACGGGATGGCGGCACAGTTGATCGGCAGGAAACGATGCTCGCGGCGCGGCGAGTTCTGGTGCAGCGCGTTGGCGATCAGCTCCTTGCCGGTGCCGCTCTCGCCGACGATCAGGACGCTGCTCCGGGTCGGCGCCACCAGCGCCAGCTGGTGCAGCACCTGCTGCATGGCGGGCGATCGGCCGATCATCCCTCCGAAACTGAACTTTTCCTGCAGCCGCTCCCGGAGCCGGACCACCTCCTGGGCCAGACGCCGCTTCTCCACCCCCGCCGCGACCCGCTTGCGGAGTTCGACGAGATTGACCGGCTTCTGGAGGTAGTCGTCGGCCCCCTGTTTCATGGCGTCGACCGCCGATTCGACCGACCCGAAGCCGGTAATCACCAGGACCCCGATCCCGGGGTCGGCCGCCCGGGCGGCGCGCAGGACCTCGAGACCGTCCATCCCCGGCATCCGTATGTCGGTCACCAGGAGATCGGCGCCGCGCGTCCTGAGATGCTGCAGCCCCTCCTCCCCGGAGGCGAACGAAGTGACGACGTACCCATCCTTGCGCAGCGCCATCTCGATGCCGCGCCGGTTTCCCTCGTCGTCGTCGATGACGACAATCTGTCCCTTGTCTTCCGCCATCCTCACCCGCCTCCGTTCCGGTCGATCCGCGCCTCGCCGGGCGCCTGCGACCCGCCGGCCGTTACCGTCCCGCCGCCCGCTTCCGTCCCGCCGGCCGCCTCGCCGCCCGCCAGCCGGCGGAACTCCTCCCCGTCCATCAGCCGCACCCCGAGACCGCGCGCCTTGTCCAGTTTCGAACCCGCTTCCTCTCCGTGGATCAGGATGTCGGTCTTGCGCGACACGGTATCGGTGACCCGCGCCCCCTGCCCCAGCAGGATCGCCTTGATCGCGGCGCGCGTGCATCCCTCGAACGTCCCGGTGATGACGCAGGTCTTGCCGGTGAATGGCCCCGCGACGATCGCCGCCGGCCGCCCCGAGGTCTTCAGGGTGACCCCGGCCGCCTCCAGGCGATCGATCAGGGCGCGATTCTCCTCCTGGTCGAGGAACTGCCGCACCGCCCGCGCCACCTTCGGGCCCACTTCATGGACCCGCGTCAGGTCCTCCTCCGTCGCCGCCAGCAGCGCCGGCATCGCCGGGAAAGCTTCGGCCAGGAGCTGCGCCGTGCGCGCGCCGACGAAGCGGATCCCGAGGGCATGGATCGCCCGGTCGAACGGCACTGACCGGCTGCGATCGAACTGCGCCACCAGGTTGCGCGCCGACTTTTTTCCCATCCGGTCGAGGCCGGCGAGGGTCGCCTCGTCGAGGGCATACAGGTCCGCGAGGCTTTTCACCAGTCCCCGATCCACCAACTGGTTGACGATCGCCTCTCCCAGACCGTCGATGTCCATCGCCTCGCGCCCCGCGAAGTGCAGGATCGACTCCTTGATGCGCGCCGGACACGAGGCATTGACGCAGCGGCCGAAAGCCTCTCCCTCCGGCCGCGGGGCCGCCGCGCCGCACACCGGGCAGGTGCGCGGCATGACGAACTCCGGCGCCTCGGCCGGCCGGGCCTCGAGGATTACCTGGACGATCTTCGGGATGACATCGCCGCCACGCTCGACCAGCACCCGGTCGCCGATGCGGACGTCCTTGCGCCGGATCTCGTCCTCGTTGTGCAGCGTGCACCGGCTGATGGTCGCGCCGCCGATCTCCACCGGATCCAGCACCGCGGTCGGCGTCAGGGCGCCGGACCGGGTGACGTTCACTTCGATCGCCCGCACCACCGTGGTGGCCTGGCGCGGCGGGAACTTCCAGGCGACCGCCCAGCGCGGCGCCCGTGCCGTCGCCCCCGCCTGCTCCTGGATCGACACCGGGTCGACCTTGAGGACGCAGCCATCCACCTCGTACGGCAGGGCGTCGCGATCCTTCAGCCAGGTGTCGAAGGCCGTTTCGGCTTCGGCGAGATCGGCGCACCGTCGTGTCGGGTTGACCCGGAACCCGAGGTCGCGCAGCAGGTCGAGACCGGCGGAGTGGGTTTCCGGGCGCGGGTGGCCTTCCATCCGCGCCAGCCCCCAGACCAGCAGGTCGAGCGGCCGGCTCGCCGCCAGACGCGGGTCGAGGAGCCGCACCGTGCCGGCGGCGGCATTGCGCGGGTTGGCGAACACCGGCTCGCCCTTCTCCTCGCGCAGCCGGTTCATCGTCTCGAACCCGCGGATCGGGTAGTGGACCTCGCCGCGCGCCTCGAGGAACGGCACCGGTTCGATCAGACACAGCGGCACCGAAGGGATGGTGCGGACATTGGAGGTGACCTCCTCCCCCACCACCCCGTCGCCCCGGGTCACAGCCCGCACCAGGGCGCCGTTTTCGTAGATCAGCGAAATCGACACCCCGTCGATCTTGAGTTCGGCGGTCAGCGGCACGCTGTCGAGCCCGGTGAACCGGAGGAGCCGCGCGTACCACTCGCGGACCTCCTCCGGCGTCCCGGCGTTGTCGAGGCTGAGCATCGGGACGGCGTGGGCGACGGTCGGCAGTTCCCCCTCGACCGGCGCTCCGACCCGCTGGGTGGGCGAGTCAGGGGTGACCAGATCGGGCCGGGCCGCCTCCAGGGCACGCAGGTCGGCCTCCAGCCGGTCGTACTCGGCATCAGAGATGACCGGCGCATCGTCCACGTAGTAGCGCTTGCGGTGCCGCCAGATCTCATGGCGCAAGGTCTCGATCCGCGTCGCGGCTTCGGCCGCGGTCACCGTCCCGGCCCGCGTCGCTGCCTTCCGTCGATCGGGCGGTGCCGTCACGACACCCCCGCGGCGGGCCGGGCCGGGCCGTCGGGCGGCGCCGGAGCGACGGCCTGGCGGCGTGGCAGCGTCAGAACGAAACGCGCTCCCCGACCGGGCGCGCTCTCGACCTCGATACTGCCGCCGTGGGCCTGCAGAACCCGGGCCGCGATCGGCAGCCCCAGCCCGGTCCCGCCGCGCCGGTTCGAGACGAACACCTCGAAGATCCGTTCGCGGTCCTCGGGTTTGATGCCAGGCCCCTCGTCCTGGATGGCGACGATCGCCTCGCCACGCTGGCCGACCCGGCTTTCGACCGTCACCCGGCCCCCCTCGCGCGAGACCTGTTCGGCGTTCTGCAGGACGTTCATGACGGCCTGCCGGAACTGCGCCTCGTCGAGATCCACCGGCGGCAGGTAGGGCGACAGGTCCTCGTACAGGGTGAGCTGTCTGGTTTCGAACTCCGGTCGCAGCAGCAGGCAGATCTCCTTCAGGATGCGGTTCAGGTCGCGGGCTTCGAAGCTCGGACGGTTGGGGCGGGCGTACGACAGAAAGTTGTTGACCAGGGTGCTGAGGCGGCGAATCTCCCCCTGCAGCGCCGAGAGATAGACCCGGGTCTCCTCGCCCCCATCCCTGCCGGCAATCTCCTCCTCGAGCATCTGGAGGTTCATGCTGAGCACGTTGAGAGGGTTGCGGATCTCGTGCGCCAGACCGGCGGCCAGCCCCCCGACATAGGCCAGCCGATCGTCCATCTGGGCCTGCGCCTCGAGAAGCCGTGTCCGGTGCAGCAGGCGCAGCACATAACCGAATGCCACCGCCAGGACCAGCACTGCCACCCCGGCGCCAATCCAGACCTTGAGCGTCAGGTCGCGGCGGATCTTCGCCAGATCCCTTTCGATCTCCTCGCGGGGGATGCCGACTTCGCGAACTGTGCGCGGTCCCGACGGCACCGCCTGCGCCAACGCGATCATTTCCATCGACCGGTCCCCGACCGTCCAGGTGCCCCCCTCCCCCGGGTGCCAGGAGACGGTACCGGCGCGGGCGCTGTCCCCGCCCGGCGAGGGATCCTCGCCGAACCAGCGCTTCCGGATGTTGCCACGGGCATCGGTGATGACCCGCTCCACCCGGTCCCCGACGGGCCCGAACAGCGGAGGCGTGACGACGGCGTCGCGCGGCGGGTGCCGGCACGGCTCCGAGAGGGCCGAGCTCTGGGGCGCCGCCGCCGGGCAGTCCTCGATCGGGCGCGGGAGCGAGAGGCCCTCGACCTCGGAGTCCGGCACCACCGGGAGCGGGCCGACCTCGAGGGCCTGGAGGGAAGCCCGGAACGCCTCGTCGATCACCTGGTGGCTGAGATCACGGAACGCGAGATCGCCGACCACAAGCAAATCGGCGACGAAAAGCACAATGAACAGGGCCGAGGCGTACAGCAGTTGCCGCCGGTAGGTCGGCTGGGATCGGACGACCTGGCGCACGAGCGGTGTCTCCACTTCCGGACAGTGTCCTGAGGTGCCGTAATCGGCCCTCCAAGTATAGCCGCAGGTAGGCGTTCAGTCCCGCTGCATCGGCTCCGCGGAGTCCTTGACCGGGGTGCTTTACGGCGTTGACACGTCGAAAATGCGTGTGTTACATTCCGGCCCCCTTTGGTCAGCAATAAAGAATGGACATGCCGGACGCTCCTGTGCGAGGTCGAGCGATGACGAGTCACCGGTTGAACGTTCCGGCCATCGGCGCGGCGCTGATGCTGGCTGCGTCCATCTCCCTCCCGGCGCTGGCCGAAGAGCGGAAGAACTCCTGGGAGTTCGGGTTCTTCGGCGGCAACAATTACTACGCCAGCGAGAAGCACCTCGACAACGGCCTGCACTATGGCGTGCGTGCCGGCTGGAACTTCCAACCGGCGTACGAGATCGAACTGCAGTGGCTGCGATCGACGGACTCGAATGTCCAGAGCGTCGACAGCACGCTGTTCGATCGGCAGAGCGTCGGCTTCGCATTCCTGGCAGCCGATGGGACGGTCACCAACGACTCGCTGGCCGCCCGCTTCCTGATCAACCCGGGGAACACCCGCCGGCGCTTCAAGCCTTACGCCGTGTTCGGAGTCGGCTATTCCGAGTACACGCTCGACCCCGCGCTGGCGCCGGCGGACGAAGGGCAGATCAACGACGTCGTCTTTTCCGCCGGCGGCGGCATCCGGATGCGCCTGAGCCCGCACATGGCGTTCCGCGCCGAGTTCGAGACCGAGTACGCCCTCAACCATCAGTTCCACAACGAGCATCTGAACGTCGGCCTGACCTGGATCTTCGGGGGTGGCAAGCCGGCGGACTCCGACGGGGATGGCATCCTCGACCTGAGCGACCGCTGCCCCGACACCCCGAAGGGCGCCCTGGTCGACTCGCGCAACGGCTGCCCGTGGGACCTCGACGTCGACGGCATCATGGAAGGGGTCGACAAGTGCCCGGAGACGCCGCGTTCGTGGCCGGTCGATCCCGCCGGCTGCCCGCTCGACACCGACGGCGACGCGGTGCCGGACGGCACCGACAAATGCGCCGACACGCCGAAGGGCGCTTTGGTGAAGCAGGACGGCTGCCCGTTCGACACCGACAAGGACACCGTCTTCGATGGCATCGACCGCTGCCCCGACACACCGGCCGGCGGCCTCGTCGATCCGCCCGACAGCCCGACCGCCGGCTGTCCGCACGATTCCGACAACGACGAGGTGGTGGACGGCGTCGATCAGTGCCCGCTGACGCCGGCGGGCGCGTGGGTGGACGAGAAGGGCTGCCCGAAGGACAGCGACGGCGACCGGGCGCTCGACGGGATCGACCCCTGCCCCGACTCGCCGAAGGCGAGCAAGACCGATCGGGAAGGCTGCCCGCGCGTCCGGCTCGACAAGCCCGAACCGCAGATCCTGCAGAACGTCAAGTTCGTCGAGGGGATCGAACTCTGGCCGGGCACTGACGCCTGGATGTCGCTTCTGGTCGACGCGCTGAACTACTGGCAGGACATCGGCATCGAGATCGGCGTCTATACCGACAACGAGGGGTCGGCCGCCGCCAACAAGAACATCGCCCAGCGACGCGCCGAAGTGCTGCGCGAATGGCTGGTGACCCACGGGATCGAGAAGCGGCGGCTGAGCATCCGCGGCTACGGGGCGATCAACTTCATCACTGAGAACGACACCGATGACGGCCGCGGCCAGAATCGCCGCGTCGAGGTCAAGCGGGTCTCCGGCGACCTGCGAAAACACCCGGCGCCCGAGCCCGAGCCGGCGCCCGAACCGGCTCCGGCCGCCGAGACGCCGTCGGCAGCGGCTTCCGAGACGCCTCCGGCCACGGCCAGGGAGGCGACGCCACCCGCGGCCCCCGAGACTTCACCGGCCCCCGCGCCTACTCCGGAGCAACCGGCTCCCGCCCCGGAGCAACCGGCCGAACCGGCTCCCGCCCCGGCTGAGCCAGCGCCGGCTGAGTCCGCACCGGCCGAACCGGCTCCCGCCCCCGAAGGCTGACGGCCCGAAACTACGGCCGGGTTTCGTCCCCGCGCAGAATTCCGAGGGCACAGCGGTCGGGGTCCAGGTAGCGCCAGATGGCGTCCTGGATTTCGTCGTATCCGACCTTGGCCAGGCACTCCGGATAGGTCTGGACCATTTCGAACCCGAGACCACGCGTCTCGGCGTCGGCGTAGCGGTAGGCCCGCTGGCCGTTCCCCTGCATGCCGACGGAATGCGCTCCGCGCGCGAAGCTGATGGCGCGCTGGATCTCCTCCTGGCGCAACCCTTCGCGGCGCAGGCCGGCGATCTCCTGGAACAGGACGCGTCGTGCTTCTCCCTCGTCCTTGGGCGTGGTGGCGAGGTACACCGCGAACGCCCCTCCGGCGACCCGGTGGTAGTTGAAGGCGCTGACCGCGTAGGCTAGGCCGCGCTGCCCGCGGACCGCCTCGAAAAACCGCCCTCCCAGCCCGGAGGTCCCCGCCTGGACGACATCGAGCGGCAGCCGTTCCGGCGTCTGCAGACCCGGTGTCGGGAAGCCGATGACCTGCGCCGTCTGACGGCGGCGCCGGGTCTCGACCACCTCGGCCACCCCCCACCCGATGAGCTGCCCCGGATCCTTCGCCCCGAACCCCTCGACCAGCCAGTCGGAGGAGATCCCGCCGACCAGGTCGATCGCCTCCTGGGTGCCGACGTCGCCGACCACCGACACGACCATCGTCGCGGGCCGGATCATGGCCCGGTGCCAGGCGACCAGGTTCTCCCGTTTGGTGGACTGCACCGGCGCCGCCAGCCCGAACGACGGAAGCGAGTACGGGTGACTGCCGAACGCCGCCCGCCGGAACAGCTGGAAGGTGTAGGCCAGGGACTGGTCCTTGATCGATTCCTGGGCCGCCAGGAGCAATTGACGCTCGCGGTCGATCTCCTCGTGTTTCAACGCCGGGCGGCGCACCAGTTCGGTCAGGATCCCGAAGCCGCGCTGGACATAACGCGACAGGATGCTGATGGCGAAGCCGAAGTAGTCCTCGTCGAGGATCTTCTCGATCGCCGATCCGAGCGACTCGATCTCGAGGGCCACCTGCCGGGCGTTCCTTGACGTGCTCCCCTTGAGCATCGACGACTGCATCAGCCGGGTGATGCCGGCGTTGTCCCGTCCTTCGCTTGACCGCCCGCCCCGGAACAGCAGGCACACCGTGACCAGCGGCAGGTCGTGCCGCTCCTCGTGGATCAGCACCGGGCCGTTGTCGAAGCGGTAACGCACCACACCGCGGCTGTCGCCGATACGCGCGACGCGCGACTCCGGCGTGGCCACCTGGGACGGTGCCGGGCGCGACGGCGCGATCTCGCCCGGCGCCGGGGCGGGGGCGACGCGCTCCAGGTCATCCGCCCACTCCGAGGGCCCCTGCCCCGCGACAGTCTGGCCTTCCGTCGGCGCCGCGCCCGCCACCCGCGTCCCGGCCGCGTCCTCCGGCAGGTACTCGAGCAGCGTGGCGTTGGCAAGTGTCAGATACTCGCGGGCCACCCGCTGGACGTCGCCCGGCGTGACCTTGTTGAGACGCGCCACCATCTCGTCGGCCAGGTGGTATCCACCGATCGCTTCGTAGTACGCCAGGATCGTCGATCGACCGAGCACTTCGGATCGGCTCTGGTGATGCCGGAACTCGATCGCGGCCCGCGCCCGATCCATCTCGGCGTGCGAAGGCGGCTCGTGGCGCAGGCGCTCGATCTCGGCCAGGATCGCCCGGGCCGCCGCCCGGTGGTGCTTCGGGTCCCCTTCGGTGCCGATGGTCATGATGCCGATGTCGCGGAACGACTCGAGCGAGGCGCCCAGCATGTCAACCAACCCCGCCTGCTCCTTGACCGCCTGGTAGAGGCGCGACGACCGCCCCGCCCCCAGAAGGTGCGCCCCCACCCGGAGCGCCAGGTCATCGTCGGTGAGTACCGGCGGGGTGTGCCAGCCGAAGGTCAGGTAGCCGCGCTTGATGTCCCCGGTGATCCGACGCCCCTTGAACTTCGTCTGCGGCGGCTCGGCGGGTGACGGGCTGATCTGCGCCTCGCGCGCCGGCATCCCGGCGAGGTAGACGTGCGCTGCATCGAACACCTCAGCAGCCTGCACGTCGCCGACGACCGCGAGCAGGACGCGTCCCGGCACGTAGTGGCGGCGATAGTAGTCGAGCAGCGCCTCGCGGGTCAGCCCGCGCAGCGCCTCCTCCTCCCCGATCCGCCATCGCCGGATGCGATGCGCGTCGAACGCCTCGCGGTACATGATCTCGGTGGCGTAGGCCGACGGCGTGTCGATCTTGCGGCGCCCCTCCTGGATGACCGCCTCGAGTTCTTTCTTCAGTTCCTCCGGATCGAACAGCGGGTGCATCAGGGCGTCGGCCTGGATCTGCAGCCCTCGCCTGAAGTTTTCGGCCGGCAGGACGATGTAGTAGTTGGTGGAGTCGTAGTAGGTGCCGGCGTTCAGCTCGCCGCCGATCGTCTTGATCTCGGTCGCGATCTGGTCGGAGCGCGGCCGGTCGGGCGTCCCCTTGAAGAACATGTGCTCGATGACGTGCGCAATGCCGATTTCCGCGTCGTCCTCGTCGAAGTAGCCGGCGCGCACCCACAGGTTGCTGGCGACCACCGGGTTGGTGTGGTCTTCGGCCACCAGCACGGTGAGGCCGTTCGGAAGGACTTCCCTGGCGATGGTGTCGCGGGACATCGTCGGCCTCCTGGCCGGTTTCCGATCAGCTACCGGGCGGCTTCGCGGCCGCCGGCGCGGCGGCTGCCGTCCCCGCGCCCGGCGTGGCCGAGGCCGTTCCTGCCGGGGCGGGCGAATAGTGCGCGTGCACCAGCCGCCATCCCTTCTCTCCCCGCCGGTAGATCGCCGTCGCCTGGCCGCGGTCGGCGAGCGGGCGGTCGCCCATCGTTCCGGTCAGGGTCCAGTCGTAGGTCGCCCAGGCGGCATCCCCCGCCATGTCGATGCGCACCGACGCGGTCTCGAGATGGATCTCCGAAAAGCGGTCGAAAAACGACTTCCACTGGTGCCCGATGACCTGCCAGCCCTGGAAGCGGCCGGGGGGCGGGACGTCGAACAGGGTGATCTGATCGTCCTGCGCCCAGACCTCCGACAGCCCGTTGAGGTCCCTGGCGTTGATGGCTTTCACTTCCCGGTCGAGGAGATCGCGGATGGCGGCCGTCCCACCGTCATCGTCCCCGCAGCCGACAGCAACCAGCGGCGCGAGGATCGAGGCAAGCAGGAGGAAGCGCGCGTTCGTGGAACGTGGTCGCGGCTGCCGGGCGCGGACCGTCATGGTGGAGGCCTACTCTAATGCGTCACCGTGGGGCAGTCAAATGAATGGCCCGCGCCGGGCGTATAATACAACTCGCAAACCGATTCGCCGCCAGTCCACCGGAGCCCCACCCTTCATGGCCAGCACCCTGCACTGCCGCCCGTGCGCGGCCCGGCCGGGCGCGATCGCCATCGGCCTGATCGCCGTCATCCTGTCCGGGCGCGCCGCGGCCGCGTCGACCGGATCCGTCCGCGGCGGGGTGGTCGATCGCGACGGCACGCCGCTGCCCGGCGTGACCCTGGCCCTCGAGAACCCCGATGCCGGGGTTGCCCCGCGTGGTGCGGTGACCGCGCGTGACGGGGCCTTCCATTTTCCCGCCCTCCCGCCGGGAGGCGACTACGTCCTGCGCGCCAGCTGCCCGTCGTTCGCGACGCTGATCCTGTCGGAGATCGAAGTGCGGTCCGACCAGGCGACCGCCCTCACGGTCGTCCTGCAGCCCGAATCGGCGCTGCGCGATCGGATCGAGGTGCACGCCCGCCCGCCGATCGTCAACCTCGACGAGCCGGCAACCACCACGCGGATCGGCGAAGAGTTCATGGAGGCGCTGCCGATCCTCGGTCGCAACTACCAGGACGTCCTGACCCTGGCTCCCGGGGTCAGCGACACGGACGGGGACGGCAATCCCAACGTCCACGGCGCGCGGGACACCGACGTCGTGACGCTCGTGGACGGAGTCTCCTCGAGCGATCCCTACACCGGCAAGGTGGGGGCGCAGCTCAACATCGAGTCGATCCAGGAGATCGAGTTCAAGACCTCGGGCGCCACGGCCGAGTTCGGCCGCGCCCAGGGCGGGTTTGCCAACATCATCACCAAGTCGGGCGGCAACGAGTTCGAGGGGGCGTTCAAGTTCCACTGGCGCGGACGGGCGCTTGACGGCGATGGCGCCGGCATCGACGACCCGTTGCTGCACGGCGGCATCGGGCAGGGCGACCAGGGTGACCTCGAGTTCAACGACCTGCTGGCGTTCCTGTCGCTGAGCGGCCCGATCGCCTCCGACCGTGCCTGGTACTACCTGGCGATCGAGTCGATCCAGAGGGAGGACCCGGTCAACGAAGTGACCGCGGCGATCGTCGCCGGCGTCCGCGAGTTCCGCAATTTCCTCAAGCTGACCTGGCAGGCGACGCCGGCCAGCCGCCTGGCGCTGTCGATCAACCGCGATCCCCAGGAATACCTGAACGAAGGGCTCAACTCGTACACGCGCGAGGAGGCCGGCTACACCGACGAGTTCGGCGGGACCATGGTGACGGCGAAGGCGACCTCGGTCCTCAGCCCGACGGTGGTTCTCGAGACCCTGATCGCCGGCTTCGACGAGCAACCGGCCCGCGTCCCGAACCTGCACCCCGACACCAATGGAAACGGCTATCTCTGGGCGGATGCCGACGGCGACGGCCTGCTCGAATTGTCCGAGCACGACGCCGGCGAGGACCTCGACGGCGACGGCCATTTTGACGTCTTCGAGCCGATCGCCCTCCCCTGCCCGCTCTGCCAGTTCCCGATCGCCGAGGACCGCGACGGCGACTTCGCCTGGACCGGTCCATCCGGATGCGAGGGGACGGGGCGGGAGGACCGCGACTGCGACGGAACGCTCGACATCAACGAAGATCTCAACGGCAACGGGACACGGGATCGCTACGAGTTCGACGAGGACGGCGACGGGCGGCTGGACACGGCCAACGAGGACCGCAACGGCAACGGCAAACTGGACGACACGCCGTTCCCGACCGATCTCTACCCGTACGGACGGCTGGCGCCGACGCCTCCGGACCGGAACTTCACCATCGACCGCTCCTCGGGGGTCCGATCGGGGCCGTACTGGGAAGACCTCGCCGACACACGCACGCGCTTCACCCTGCGCGAGGACCTGTCGGTGCACGTGCCCGATTTTTTCGGCACGCACGACGTGAAGGGCGGGTTCGTCCTGGAGCGCGAAGCGTTTGACCGTGACACCCGTCGCCGGCCGATCGTCGCGCCACTCCTGCCGCCACCCATGCGGCTGCCGACCCCCCCGGGTGTTTTCTGCGTCGGGCGCAGCGCGTGCCCCGAACCGATCCGTCTGTTCGCCATCAACCCGATCGACCGGGAGGTGCACGGCGAGGCGGACGCCACGGTCGCCGGCGTCTACCTGCAGGATCAGTTCCGGCCGCGACCGAACCTGAGTCTGGGGATCGGCGTGCGCTTCGACCGGGAGGTCGCCGACAGCGCCGGGTACACCCCCTTCGACCCCTCACCGGCACGCGATCAGTTCGACATCCTGGCCAACCTGTCCGGGTGGGAGAAACAGTACGGTGACGCCCCGATCGGCAACGGCGACGGGATCCAGTCTCTGGGGGTGGGGAACGACCCGATCTTCAATGGCTTTCCGACCTCTCCCCCGAACTACGCGCCGTTCGTCGACCCGCTCCTCCAGGCGATGCCGCGCCTGTTCCTGCGGCACCACGGCACGGCGCGTTTCGGGAGCGAAGCGCTCCGGGCCCTCGTGCCGGAGGCGTTCGAGGGCGGGGAGGTGCGGCCGGAGATCCTGGAGCGCTACGGGGTCTTCCCCCAGCGCCCGCAGAACCTCGCGATCACCAACAACAACCTGGCGCCGCGCCTGTCGATCTCCTGGGACCCTGTGGCGGACGGCCGCACCCGGCTGTTCGCCACCTGGGGCCGGTACTACGACAAGCTGTTCCTGTCCACGGTGGTCGGCGAGCAGGGGCCGGACCTGCTCAACCGCTACTACATGAGCGACAACAAGGCGCTGGCCGGTGCCGTCCTGCCCGCCACCATCCGGCTGATCACCGCCGGGCCGCCCTCGGTGACCCAGGTCGAACGCGATCTGCGCACCCCGTTCAGCGACGAGTTGACGCTCGGGTTCGAGCGCGAGATCGCCCCGGAGACGGCTCTGTCGCTGACGATTGTCCGGCGCCAGTTCCGCGATCAGCTGCAGGACGTGGACATCAACCACGAGCTGCACTACGGCGCCGGCGAAGACCCGGTCGACCTGGTCGGGCGTCTCGACCTCGACAGCGAGGGGGTCCAGCATCGCGTCCCCGACGGCCGCCCCGATCTGTACGTCAACAACCCGTTCTTCAACCAGATCCTCCGGGTCGGCAATTTCAACGATGCGCACTACCAGGGGATCACCCTGGCATTGCGCCGCCGCCTGGCCCGGCGCTGGGAGATGAATGCTTCGTACACCTACTCGCGCGCCCTCGGCGACGCCGAGGCCATGCAGGCGCGCGAGGGGAACGACCCGTCGATCATCGAAGCCGAGTCGGGCTATCTCGCCTATGACCAGCGGCATGTCGTCAAGGTGAACGGTCTCGCCTTCCTGCCCCGCGACTGGCAGGCCGGCGGCACCCTCACCTGGGGTTCGGGGCTGCCCTTTTCGGTCATCTCGCGCTTCTTCGCGCTCGACAACTGGGATTACCCGCAGCTGCGCACCCTGTATGGGTACACCACCCCCGTCCCGGGCGAACAGCCCCGCTTCGTCCCGGTCCGGCGCAACAGCCTGCGCAACGCACCGACCCTCGAGATCAACCTCAGCGCCCGGAAGTCGCTGGTCCTGGGGAAAACCGCGGCGGCACTGTTCTTCGAGGTATTCAATCTCCTGAACACCGACGACCTGCGGATCCACACCTACGAGCCAGTCTCCGACGCCGAGGTGGAAGCGCTCGCCAGCGGGACGATCGCGGGGCCCTCGGCCCTCGACCCGAACCACCTGCCGCGCGGGGTCCTGACCCTGGACGCGGAGCGCCGCTTCGGGCGGCGGTTCCAGATCGGCCTGCAGATCGACTTCTGATTAGTTCCGGTTCTGACTATTTCCGGTCGGAGATGTCCAGGACGACGGAGTGCGCGGGGTAGGAGAACCAGGCCTCGACGGAACGGCCATTTTTGCGGAACACCAGACGGTGGGGCGCCTGCTGTTCGACTTCCCAGCCGCTCTTGAGGCCGAGATCCCGCAGCGCCCGGACGGCGTCGCCCCCCTCGCCGCGGAACCGGAAGCGGGTGGTCAGCGTCCCCTCCCGCTTGCCGCTGGAGTTGCTCTCGAGCTTGAAGATCCCCGGCAGGGGAAAATCGCGCGGGAAGCGCGGGTGCAACCGGTCGACCGACGTGAACCGTCCACCCGCCGGGACCTGGGCTGCATCACCGGACCGCCCGGCCCCGGTGCCTGGCCCGACCCCGGCAACCGAAGGCGCGGACGCCGTGAGGTCCTCCCCGACCAGGTTCGAATGCTCCCCGGCCCCGTTCGAATACTTTCCCGCCCGGGCGGCCAGCGCCGGCGCGTCGGAGGTGTAAAGAAGACAGGCAAGGCTGCCTGAAAGGATGGCGGTGCCCGCCATCACCCACCGTTTCGACCTGACGGCCCATACGGAAGCCCCCAGGAAGAAGGCGATGATGGGAAGGAGTGCCGGGTAGGACTGCGCCGAGCGCACGATGGCGCCCACGATCCCCATCCTGACCTCTCCGTCGGCCCCGATGTGGCTTGACCCTGAAGCGGAGGCGGGCCTCAAGCCCGAAATTTATAGTCCGGGCAACGGTGGAGCAAGGAACCGTCGGGATTTTGACGGGGAACCGTTTCGAAACTACCCAATTGGCCGCAGCCGGGCTGTGAAGTGCCGCAGGATCGGCGCTTCCCAGACGACCTCCAACCCCCGGATCCGCTCGCGGTTCCGGTGCACTTCGAGGATCGCCTCGATGACATAGTCGATGTGGCTCTGGGTGTAGACCCGCCTCGGGATCGCCAGACGGACCAATTCCATCGCCGGGCCGGTGAAGCGGCCGGTCGCCGGGTCGGTCCTCCCGAACATCAGCGACCCGACCTCGACCCCCCGGATGCCGGCGTGAAGATACAGCTCGCAGGCGAGCGCCTGGGCCGGGAAGTGCTTCGGCTCGATGTGGGGCACGAAGCGGCGCGCGTCGAGATACACCGCGTGCCCGCCAACCGGCCGCAGGATCGGTACTCCGGCCTCGGTCAGGTGGTTGCCGAGGTAGGCGGTGGAGACGAACCGGTAATTGAGGTAGTCCTCGTCGAGGACCTCGTCCAGCCCCTGGGCCATCGCCTCCAGGTCGCGCCCGGCGAGCCCGCCGTAGGTCGGGAACCCCTCGGTCAGAATCAACAAGTTACGCGACTGCGCCGCCAAACTGTCGTCGTTCATGCCGAGGAAGCCGCCGATGTTCACCAGGCCGTCCTTCTTGGCGCTCATCGTGCAGCCGTCGGCCAGGGTGTACATCTCGTGGGCGATGGCGCGCACCGACCGATCCTGCTGACCCGGCTCCCGCATCTTGATGAACCAGGCGTTTTCGGCGAACCGGCAGGCGTCGAGGAAGAACGGGACTTTGTGCTTCCGGCAGATGTCGCGCACCGCCCGCAGGTTGGCGAGCGCCACCGGCTGCCCGCCGCCGGAGTTGTTGGTGACCGTCACCATGACCAGGGGGACCTTCTCCGGGCCGTTTTCCCGCAGGCAGCGGTCGAGCGCCTCGAGGTCCATGTTCCCCTTGAACGGGTGCTCCGACTGGGTGTCGCGCCCCTCGGGGATCAGGAAATCCACCGCCTGGGCCCCGGTGAACTCGACGTTGGCCCGCGTCGTGTCGAAATGGGAGTTGTTGGGGACCACCTTCCCGGCCCCACCGACGATGCCGAACAGGATTTTCTCGGCCGCCCGCCCCTGGTGTACCGGGATGATGTGCCGGTACCCGGTCAGGTCGCGGACCACCTTCTCGAAGCGGTAGAACGACCGCCCGCCGGCGTACGACTCGTCGCCGTCCATCAGCGCCGACCACTGCCGCGCCGACATTGCCGCCGTGCCGCTGTCGGTCAGCAGGTCGATGGTGACGTCCTCGGCCCGGATCTGGAACATGTTGTGGGCCGCCCCCTCCAGGATCCGCTCCCGATAGGGCCGGTCAGTGATCTTGATCGGCTCCACGACCTTGATGCGGAAGGGCTCGATGATCGTCTTCATGAGGGCTCCCGATCCCTGCTATGCCGTTTCGCCATATGGCACTTGCGTTGCGCTCTCCGGCTCTGCTAGCATCCGGCCACGTGCTGCCCTGCGTTGTAGTATCGCAGTAATCGTGACCGGGGGACATGGCTCCTGTGAAACGCCGAAGGCGGCTTCCGACTCTCGTGAACCGCGGGCTCGGTCTTCTCGAGGTGATCCTGCCGCGCGGCGGATCCGAGAGCGTCGCTTCGCCTCTGCCGGAAGGCCGGCGCGATGACTCCGGCTTCTGGTACCCGACCGGGTACGATCAACCCGGCGACATCTTCACCCCCCAGCAACGTCGCCTGCAGGCCAAGCAGCGGGCGATCCAGAAAACCCGCCGGCACCCCGGGACGGATTCCACTACGGCCCCCGGGGGGACAGACGGGATCGCCGCGGGCGCGACCGGCGACGCCGGAGGGTCGGCCGGAGGGGGTGACAGCGCGTCCCGATCCGGGTCGACGACGGCGCCCGGGAGCGGGAAGAACTCTTCGCGGGATCCCGCCGGGGCCATCCCGGCCGCGCCGCGGGCGGTCTCCGGGACAGGCGGCGCGGCGGCGGGCACCCCGGCTCTGTTGGCCACGACCCCGGCTCTGCTGGCCGCGTTCCCGGCTCTGTTGGCCACCACCTCGGGCCTGCTATCCACCACCTCGGACCTGCTATCCACGACCTCGGACCCGCCGGCGATCGCCGCGATCGAGACCGGCGATTTCGGTCTGCGTGAGGTGGTGATTCCCCTGCCCACGGCGCGTCCCGAGAGCGACGCCGCGGTGGTGGCCCGCGTTCGTGCGGTGTCCACCGGCAGCAGGACCAAGACCGTCGCGGCGGCCGGCGGCCGGCGCGTTGACTCGCTTATCCCTTCCGAATAACATCCCGGCCCATGCTGGCCGGTAACATCAAACCCGGGCTGCTGTTCATCGGCGGCCAGTGGATCCCCGCGCAGTCGGGTGCAACCTTCAAGACCATCAACCCGGCGACCGAGGAGGTCCTGACCGAGGTCGCCGAGGGGCGCGCCGAGGACATCGACCGCGCCGTTGCGGCAGCGCGCCAGGCATTCACGGGCGGCGACTGGGCGAAGATGTCGGCCTCAGACCGCGGCCGCATCCTCTGGAAGATCGGCGACCTTCTTGAGGCCCGCGTCAGCGAGGTCGCCGAACTCGAAACCCTCGACTCCGGCAAGACGATCACCGAAGCATCGAAAGTCGATATCCCGATGGCGGCTGACTGCTTCCGCTACTTCGCCGGCTTCGCCACCAAGATCGAAGGCGAGACGATCCCGGTCAAGGCGCCTTGTCTGGCATACACGCTGCGCGAGCCGATCGGGGTTGTAGGGCAGATTATCCCGTGGAATTTCCCGATCCTGCTGGCCGCCTGGAAGGTGGCGCCGGCACTGGCGGCCGGGAACACCGTCGTCCTGAAGCCGGCGGAGCAGACGCCGCTGACCGCCCTGCGCCTGGCCGAGATCGCCGCCGAGGCCGGCCTGCCGCCGGGGGTGCTGAACGTGGTGCCGGGGTTCGGGCCGACCGCCGGCGCGGCCCTGGTCGATCACCCGGGCGTCGACAAGATCGCCTTCACCGGGTCGACGGCGGTGGGGCAGGAGATCATGCGCCGCGCCGCCGCGACGATGAAGAAACTCACACTCGAGCTGGGAGGCAAATCTCCCAACGTGGTGTTCGCCGACGCCGACCTTGACGCCGCCGTGCGCGGCGCGACCAACGGCATCTTCTATAACAAGGGCGAAGTCTGCACCGCCGGGTCGCGCCTGTTCCTCGAAGACTCGCTGCACGACATGTTCGTCGACCGGCTGCAGGCGGCAACCGCCAAGCTCAAGCAGGGGGACCCGCTCGACCCGAAGACCCGGGTCGGCCCGCAGGTGAGCGAGGCGCAGATGAACCGCGTCCTGTCGTACGTCGACAAGGGGCGCAGCGAAGGGGCGCGGCTGGTGTGCGGCGGCGCGCGCCCTGCCGGCCGCGGCTATTTCGTCCAGCCGACCCTCTTCGACGGCGGGTCAATGCAGATTACCATCGCCCGCGAGGAGATCTTCGGCCCGATCCTGTCGGTCATCCGGTTCAAGGACGTGGACGACCTGGTCCGGCAGGCGAACGACACGGTCTACGGTCTGGCGGCCGCCGTCTGGACCCGCGACATCAAGAAGGCGCACCGGGCGGCGCGCGCCATCCAGGCCGGCACCGTCTGGATCAACACCTACGGCCTGTACGACAACGCCATGCCGTTCGGCGGCTTCAAGATGAGCGGCTTCGGCCGGGAGCTCGGCCGCCACGGCCTGCACGAGTACACCCAGACCAAGTCGGTCTGGGTCGATCTCTCCTGAGCCGATGCCCGACACCGCCCCCCGCGCGCTCGTCTCGTACACCGCCGGCCGCGGCATCGCCGTGATCGAGCTCAACGCCCCGCCGGCCAACACCTACTCGTACGAGATGATGCAAGCACTCGATGCCGCCGTGTTGAAGGCGCGGATGGACGAGGCGGTCCACGTCCTGGTGCTGCGCGGCGCGGGCGACAAGTTCTTCTGCGCCGGCGCCGACATCCGGATGCTGGCGAAGGTCACACCGGCGTACAAGTACTCCTTCTGCCTGCACGCCAACGAAACGCTTAACCGGCTGGAGCAGACACCCAAGCTGGTGATCGCGGCGATCAATGGCCACTGCGTCGGCGGCGGGTTGGAGGTGGCTCTGGCGGCCGACATCCGCATCGCGCGGAAGGGCGGCGGCAAGATCGGCCTTCCCGAAGTGACCCTCGGCGTGCTGCCGGGGACCGGCGGGACGCAGCGTCTGGCGCGGCTGGTCGGAGGGGCGCGGGCCATCGAGATGATGGTGACCGGCAGGACCTTCACTCCCGAAGAAGCAGCGTCTGCCGGGATCGTCACCCAGGTTTTTGATGCCGAAGGGTGGTGGGAGCGGGTGCTGGAGTACGCCCGGCAGTTCACCCCGCCCGGCAAGGCGGCGAAGGCGGTCGGCGCCATCAAGCGGGCCGTCGTCTCGGGGTCCGGGATGTCGTTCGCCGACGGGCTCGCCCTCGAGCGCGAGCTGCAGCAGCAGCTGTTCCAGTCGGCCGACGCGGCCGAAGGGATCGCCGCTTACGTCGAGAAGCGGACGCCGAAGTTCCAGGGGATTTAGGAGCGGGCCATGAGAGCCGTCCGGATCAGCAGACACGGTGGGCTGGAGGCGCTGGAGATCGCGGAACTTTCCCGCCCCACCGCCGGGCCCGGACAGGTGGTCGTGCAAATCAAAGCCGCCGGGATGAACCATCTCGACACCTGGGTGCGACGCGGCCTGCCGGGGTTGACCCTGCCGCTGCCGATGGTCCTGGGGTCGGACGGAGCGGGGATCGTGGCGGAAGTCGGCCCAGCCTCCGCCACACCAACCTTCAAGCCGGGCGACCGCGTCCTGGTCTCCCCCGGCTTCTGCTGCGGCCGGTGCAACTCCTGCCTGACCGGCTGGGACCCGCTGTGCCGCGACTACGGCATCATCGGCGAGCACTGCAATGGCACGCAGGCCGAATACGTGGCGCTGCCGGCCGCGAACCTGATCCCGCTCGGCGCCGACCTGTCGTTCGAAGAGGCGGCCGCCTTCCCGCTCGTCTTCCTGACCGCCTGGCACATGCTGGTGGCCCGCGCCGGTGTGCGTGTCGGCGAGGACGTGCTGGTGCAGGCCGGCGGCAGCGGCGTCGGCACGGCGGCGGTGCAGATCGCGAAACTCCATGGCGCGCGCGTCATCGCGACCGTCGGGGCCGACGAGAAAATCGCCAAGCTCAAGGCCCTCGGCGCCGACGAGGTGATCAATTACCGCAAGGCCGACTTCCTCGAGGAGGTCCGCCGCCTCACCGGCAAACGCGGCGTGGACGTCATCATCGAGGCGGTCGGCCAAGAGACCTGGGACAAGAGCATCAAGGCCCTCGCCAAGGGCGGCCGCATGGTCACCTGCGGCGCCACCACCGGCTACAAGGGCGAAACCGACATCCGCTACATCTACTCGAAGGGGCTGTCGATCCTCGGGTCAACGATGGGGTCGCGCGCCGAGTTGCTGCAGATCGCCCGGCTGGTGGAAGCCCGCCGCCTGAAACCGGTCATCGACCGCGTCCTGCCGCTGGAGAAGGTCGCCGAAGGTCACCGTGCCATGGCCGAACGGGCGCTGTTCGGCAAGATCATCCTCAAGCCGTGAAGCGGACACCGAAACGCCGCGCCCCACGCGCCCGCCCGTCCACCCACAACAAACCGGCAGCCACGCAGGCGGCGCGCGGCCGCTTCCGCACACTCCTGCTGGAACAAGAAGCCGACGGCGTCGCGCTCATCACCCTGAACCGGCCCGAGGTGCGCAACGCCATCAACCTTGAGCTGGTGCAGGAGATGCACGCCGCGCTCGACCGCCTGGCGGCCGATCCCCGGACCCGCGTGGTCATCCTGACCGGCGCGACGGCCGCGGCCGGAGCCGGCACTGCCGTCGGAGGCGCCGGTGTGGGCACGGGATCAAGCGCCGTCGCGTTCGCATCGGGGGCCGACATCCGGGAACTTCGCGGGCGCCGCGCCGCCGATGCGTTGCGCGGCATCAACTCGAACATGTTCCTGAAGGTCGAGCAGTTCCCGCTGCCGACCATCGCCGCGGTGCGCGGCGTGGCGCTTGGCGGCGGCTGCGAGCTGGCGCTGGCGTGCGACATCCGCATCGCCGGCGAGACCGCCCGCTTCGGCCAGCCGGAGGTCGGCCTCGGCATCCTCCCCGCCGCTGGAGCGACCTACCGCCTGCCGCGCCTGGTCGGCCACGGTCGCGCCCGCGAACTGATCTTCACCGGGCGGATCATCGACGCCGACGAAGCGCTGCGCATCGGCCTGGTCAACGCCGTCGTTCCCGACGCCGAAGTCCTCGCCTACGCCCGCGCCATGGCGTGCACCATCGCCGCCAAGGGGCCGATGGCGGTACGCGCCGCCAAGCTGACCCTCGCCGCCTCCGTCTACGGCCCGGAGGCCGGGCACGCCGCCGAGCGGCTCGCCCAGGCGACTCTGTTCGAATCGGCCGACATGCAGGAAGGAATGAGCGCGTTTTTGGAGAAGCGCCGACCTATATTCAAGGGGAAGTAGGGCCGGCACTCCTGCTTGCCCGGCTCTCCCACGGAGCCCGACTGATGGTTATCGACGCCCACCTTCATGTGCAACCCTGGAGCATGTTCACGCCGGAGGCGCGCGCCCGTATGGCAGAGGGGCGCCAGGACATCGACACCATCCGGGAGATCTTCGACGACCCTGCGGCATTGTTGCGCTTCCTCGACCGTGAGGGGGTGGACCGCGCGGTGCTGGTCAACTATGTCAGCCCTGACATCATCGGCTTCGGGGACGAGATCAACGAGTGGGTCGGGACATACTGCAAGGGGCACGAGGACCGCCTCATCGCCATGGGCGGTGTCCACCCCCGGCTGTCACGCGACCCGGTCGGCGACCTCGAGAGGATCGTCGAAAAACACGGCATCCGGGCACTCAAGATCCATCCCCCGCACCAGTTGATCCACCCCAACGCTTACCGCGACGGCGGCGCCCGCCCGGGCCTCTCCCGGGTCTACGAGAAAGCGCAGGAGCTCCACCTGCCGATCCTGTTTCATACCGGCACGTCGGTGTTTCCGCGCGCCCGCAACCGGTACGGCGACCCGATGGACCTCGACGACGTCGCGGTGGACTTCCCCAACTTGACGATCGTGATGGCCCACGGCGGCCGCCCGCTGTGGATGGAGACTTGTTTTTTCCTCTTGCGCCGCCACCCGAACGTCTACATGGATATCTCTGGAATCCCCCCGAAATCGCTGCTGACTTATTTCCCCCGTCTCGTCGAGGTCGCCGACAAGACCATGTTCGGCACCGACTGGCCAGGCCCGGGTGTCCCCGGAGTGGGTAGCAACGTGCGGGAGTTCCAGTCGCTCCCTCTCCCCGACGACGCCCGGGAGGCCATCCTCTGGCGGACCGCGGCGAAAGTCTACGGCGGGGCCGCCGCCACGGCGCCGTAGGAACGGACGCCCGCGGCCGCCCCGGCCGCGCTCGGAAGTAGCCTCTCGTTCCGGTACGCCTGCGCAACCTCCGGCCGGCCCAGCCGCCATGTGATCCCCAGCGGCGCCCTCCCGGCGCATGACGACAGACCGCCGTGCTCCCCTCGCTGATGGTGGAACCGGCAGAGGCAGGTTCGGTTCGCCGGCGCGTCGTCCCCACCGCGGGAGCGATATACGAGGTGATGATCCTCCAGATTCCGGCGCGAAGTGCAGCCCGGAGCCGTGCAGCGCCAGCCGTCGCGGACGTAGATGGCGTCGGTCCGGGCGATGCCGCGTCTCGTGGCGGCACGCGTGGGTGCGTCCCAGGTGCAGACGAACTCCTCGAGGATCGACAACAGTCCAACCCAGGATGGGACGCGGCGCGACCGCGTGGAAAACGTCCGGGCGGCGAGCAGGGATGGCAGAGCGGCAGGGTCGGGCCACGGCTGGTGCCAGGGGACCCGTTCCACAATTGATGTAAGCCGGCGCCGGCGGGACTCGATCGTGGCAACAATGGCGGCGGCCAAGTCGGACGGCAGGCGGAAGCGGAGGAAAACATCCGGGCCGGGAAGCGCCGCGCCGGCCGACTGCATGCCGGCCACCGCGGCGTTGCCGAGTTCCGCGCCGCTCGCCTCCACCCCGCTCGCCTCCGCGCCGCTCGCCTCCGCGCCGCCTGCTTCCGCATCGCCCGGTTCCGCCCCGTCCCATCGGCCGCCGGGCAGCTCCCCGCCGGCATCGAGGAATGCTTCCAGCCCGAGACGGAGCACGCGGCGCCGGGCAAGTCCGGGAGGGCGGGAGAGCGATGCCTGCCACTCAACATCTTCAAGCGGGCGATGCAGGTCTCGGGAGCCGGCCACGTGCGGATCGTCGGCAGACCCGATGCCGGCGCGGGGATCCCGGCATCCCCGCAGGCAGGACCCGCGGCAGCCGAGCGCGCGGGCCTCGTCCCGCAACCTCTTGACGGTCGATTCGATGCCGCGATCCACCCAGGCTTCTTCGACCTCTTCCGCAAACGGGGCGGATCCGAGGATCCTGGTGATGATGAGCACCGCCTCCAGGCCGAGGCGACCGGACTCGTAGGCGGCGCGCAGCCGAGGACGCGAGCGCAGCGCCCGGGCGGCACGCGCCCGATCCTCGGCGACCGTTCGCGAGATTCGCAGGCGCTCTTCGCCATAGTGCCCCACTCCGGCGAACATCAGCCGGGACCAGTCTCCATGTTCCCCCAGCTCGGCCAGCAGCCGCCCCAGACGGGTCTGCAGGTTGTCTTCGAGTTGCAGGAGCGTCCGGATCTGGCGATCGAGGGCGGCGTGGTCGCCCATTCCCGCCTCGCCGGTGACGGCTCGCAGCGACTCCAGTCCATCGTCGGCCAGTTGGAAAGCCCGGTCCGCAGTGGAAGCCGGAGGCAAATGGCTCCAGGATTCCGTCGCCCTGGCCAGGGCCTGCTCCCGCTGCGCGGGGTCGGGGCTGGCGCGCAGCGGCGCAATGTCGACGTCGGGTGCCGTCGCACCGGCAGCCGACTCGGCGACCAGCATTTCAATGAAGGACGTGACCGGGGCGTGATGCCCCTCGATAGCGCGGTAGAGATCGAGGGCCTCGTCGAACGCTTCGGCAACCGGAGCGGGGACGAGCAGACGAACCAAGTCGCGGTCACCGCCATCGTCAACGTCGTCGTCGGCTACCGGCCCCTCGCCGTGCTTCGTGGGATCCTCAGCATCAGGCACCGCCCGGGCACGCCGGACGGCATAGTGGAGATCCCGCACCGTCGACCTGCGGGCCAGACCAATCCAGAATGTCAGCGTTTCCGGGGTGGCGATGCGCGCCACCGCCAGCGCCGCGACCCAGCCAATCGGCCTGCCGAAATCGTCACCGGTGAGGGCCGCCGCAAGCCGCGGCATCGACTGAAGGGACTCGCCGAGCACCGCCAGGTTCCTCACCCAGCGGCCCGAACGGCCGAACCGCTCGCGCGCATGGTCCTCCAGGCGGGCGTACCCGAATGCGAACCAGGCACGTTCGCGAACGAAGGCCGCCGCGGCCCGCGACAGTGGAATGATGATGCGTTCGATGCCGGCCCTCAGGGACAGGGCCAGCCGGTCGGCACAACGAACCCGTTCTTCTCCCGCTTCGCCCGGGTGCATCGCCGGCACTGATGCAAGGGCGGATGCAGGTGCGGCCGCAGGTGCTGGCGCTGACGCGAGCGCAGGCGCGGCCGCAGCCGCAGGTGCGGATACCCAGCCCGGCGGAAGAGCCGAACTGGGGACTGCGGCAGATGCCGCCCCGCGTGGAACGAGATTGGTCGCCATGGAAGAGACCATTCCAAGGGCGTTTCGTGGGGGCGGGCGTCAGTCGAGTGTAAGTATAGTGAAAGTCAGGCGAGAGTCAAGCAGAATGTTCGGATTTGTTTCGCGGCCGCGTCAGTACAGCGGCCGTCGGGGCGATCGAAAACCTGCCGCAGATGAGGACCTCCGGGCACGAAGCCGCCGCGGGTCCGCGCCTTGGGCAATCTTCCCCGCCGCGCCTTGCGCAGTCCCCCCCGCCCCGCCCGGCAGAATCTCCGGCGCCGCGGGCTCCCCCACCGTCGGCTCGCGCGCGCCGGCATTCCCCGCCGCCGGCTCCTGCTGTGCGGCGATGACGATGCAGGCGCAGGCTTCGGCGTCGGAGGCAGCGTCATGGTGCCGGAGCGGGATGCGAAGATGCCGGCAGACATCCGGGAGTTTCGTCGGGTAGATGCCCCAGACCGCCCGCGCCAGGCGCACCGTGCATTCGAAACCGAGGCGCGGCGGGCGCAGGCCGGCGGCGGCGCAGCAGGCGCGCAGGACGCCCGCGTCGAAGGGCGCGTTGTGGGCGGCGAGGAAATTCGCCCCCTCCAGCATCGGCGTGAGGCTGGGCCAGACGTCGCGAAACTCCGGCTCCCCCGCCACGTCGGTCCAGGTGATGCCGTGGATGTAGGTAAAGACGAACTCGCGCCGCGGCGGACGGATGAACCGGCTGGCACGATCGACGACGCGCCCGTTCTCGACCCGCACCAGCCCCACGGCGCAGGCGCTGTCGGCCCCGTAGTCGGCGGTCTCGAAGTCGATGGCGACAAAGGTCATCGTGCGGCGCGCCCCGGTGATGTCCACTCCGGTTCTGCCCGATCCGGTCCTGTCCGCTCCGGAGTGGAAAACATCCGGGGAAGGCTATCACGACGACACGTGCGCCCCGTCTCATGCCCCTGATAGACTGCGTGCGAAGGCCGCGACCGTTAGGAAAAGGTTGCGATCTTCCGGAGGAAGATGCGCATGCGCCCATCATTGGTCCTCGGCACGTTCCTCACGGCTTCGATGATTGGCGGGCTGGTGTGGTCCGGCCACGCGGAGGGCCACGGCCGCGGGGAGGCCCATGGCCGCGCAGAGCGTCACGCCCGCGCGGAGGGCCACGGCCGCGCAGCGGGGAGCGGCGCCGCGGAGAAGTCCAACACCGCGGCCCGGGCCGCCGTGCAGGATCCGTCGCCGCCCATCTACGACACATCGATGCGTGAGGCCTGGATCCCGATGCGGGACGGGGTGCGGCTGGCGGCCGACATCTACCTCCCGACGGGCGGCGACGACACGTTGGGCAGGTCCGAGGGAAGCGGGTCCGGAGTGGCCGGGACCAGAAACGCCGCGAAGAAGCACCGCTTCCCCGTCCTCCTCGAGTACCTCCCCTACCGCAAGACCGAGGGACGCGCGCATCGGCATGATCTGTACTCGTACT
>JANNTZ010000142.1:0-31691 GCA_031394595.1 Acidobacteriota bacterium | reverse complement strand
GTCGCCACCTCGTGGTGGTGAGCCTCGACCAGCATCCCGGCTCGCTCGAGGTTCAGGACCATCTCCGAGCGCAAATCCTGGAAGTGATCGTGCGGCGGGCAGGGGTAGTACCCTTCCTTGTGCCGCGGCTTGTACCCGAGGTTCGGTTTCTCGTCGCGCCCCGAATTCCAAGCGCCCTCGATGGAATCGAGGTAGTAGTACCCGCAGTTCGCCTTCTGGTCGAAGCGCACGTCGTCGAAGATGAAGAACTCGGCCTCGGCGCCGAAGTAGATGGTGTCGGCGATCTTCGTGTACTGGAGGTAGCTCTCGGCGCGCTGCGCGATGCCGCGGGGGTCCCGACCGTAGCGCTCCTTGGTCACCGGGTCCACGATGTTGCAGATGATCGCAAGCGTCGGGACCTCGGTGAACATGTCCACGAACACCGTCTCCGGGTCCGGGACCGCCAGCATGTCGCTCTCGTGAATCGCCTGGAAGCCCCGGATACTCGACCCATCGAAACCGAATCCTTCCTCGAACGACGCTTCGGTCAGCCGGTGCGCCGGGACGGAGACGTGCTGCCACAACCCCGGCATGTCCATGAACCGCAGGTCGACGATCTTGATGTCGTGATCCTTGACGAGTTTCAACACGTCCGCCGGCTTCTTCATGGGCCTCGTTCTCTCCTTCTCCAGAGGGGTCGTGGTCGAACCGTTCGAAGGGGCGGAGTATAACACAGCGATTTGCAGCCGCTCCCGCCCCGGCGGCCGCACTCCCGTGGTAAATTCGGGCCCGTGGATCGTCTCGCGCCTCTCCCGATTCTGGCCCTGGCCGTGGTTCTGGCCGGTGCGGCGACGGCGGCCCGGGATCGTCCCTCCGACCCGCCTGCGGTGGAACCCGGCTCACCGGCCGTCGTCCCCTCCGCCAGCGCGGATGCCGCTCCGGAGTCGCCCGTCGCCGCACCCGGTGCCGCGACACCGGCCGCGGGACCGCTCGCGGCCGCCGACCGGGACACTCTATTGCGGCTCGCGTGGGAGACCCTCGCCGGGGCGCTGACCGGTCACCCAATCCAGACGGCGGATCTGGCGCGCTTCGCGATTGCCGGGCGTCTTCTGGAACCGGGCGGCTGCTGGGTCACCCTGCGATCCGCCGGCGCGGTACGCGGCAGCATGGGAGAGATCGAGGCGAGCCGTCCGCTTTACCAGCAGGTGATCCAGTTCACCCGGCGCGCCGCAACCCGCGACACCCGCTTCGCCCCCCTGGTCGAGTCGGACTTGCCGGGAGTGACCCTCGAGATCGCGGTGATCGGGCTGCGCGAGCCGGTCACCGACCCGGCCGCCCTCGTCCCCGGCGGACACGGCCTGTTCCTCGAAAAGTGGGGCCGACGGGCGGTCTTTCTTCCCGGTGTCGCGTCGGTCCAGGGATGGGATGGACCGCAGGCCCTGGCGGCGCTGGCGCGTCAGGCCTCGCTGCCGGAGGACGGGTGGAGGTCGGGGGCCCGCATCGAGATCTTCGAGGCGGAAGTGGTTGCGGGTAGCCGGCCGATCAGCGCCGCCGGTCGTGTGACAGAGGAATGATGTTGGAGCGGAAGGTCTCGAGCAGGCTCTTCATTTCCGCCACCAGCTGCGCTTCTTTCTCCGGGTTCGGTGTGGCGCTGGCCCCGGGTCCGAGTCCACGCCCATGGCCCAGCATCAAGACAAAGTACTCGACGTCCTCGCGCGGACTGAAGAACACCCGGGCGCTCAGTACGCCTTCGCCGAGCCGGTCCTTGATCGTGTCCACCCAGCGCCCCTCGACGGACCAGGTCTCGTCGTACTTCTTCCACTCGCCCTGCGTCACCTGGAGGCCGTCCGCGACGAATTCGAACTCTCCGCACCAGCGCAGGTACTCGCGCAGCCGCTTGAGGAGGGTGTCGCGCCCGGCGACCTTCTCCTTCTTGTCGATCCCCTTGTAGACCACGACGATCTGCAGGTTGTCACCCGGCGCCCCGCTGCGCACCCGGAAGTAGCCATTGTACTGATCCTCCCCGGGGAAGGTGCCGATGATGCCGGTGGGAAAACGCCCCTGCGCGCTGGCGGCGATGGGGGCGAACTCCCACTCCTGGCGCTGCGGCGTCGCTTTGGCGAAATCGAAGGAGATCTTGTTGTACTGCTTCAGAAACCGGTCGAGACCGCCGACGACATTGGAATAGATGAAGAGGTCGTAGGTGTTGTCCTGCAGCCGCGCCTTCTGGGGCCGGCCCTGGGGATCGGTATAGGAGATTTCGACCCCGGGGAAGGTGATCTGGTTCAGCCGCCGCGCCAGATCCAGTTCGTTGAAGATCACCACGTATTGCCGGTTCTTGTAGGTGGGGACACTGGCATAGAAGACGTTATTCTCGACCTTGCGGGACGAGGATTGTTCGCCGGTTTCCGCGGTTCCCACCTCGCGCTGGTAGGTCTCCTTGACCGTGACGCCATCAGCGTAGGATTGTTTGAAAGTGACATCGCTGAAGGGCTGGCCGCTGATGTTGTAGATGACGACGCTGGTGACGAGGGAGAATTTCTCCGTCGCCACGTTGAATTTGGCCCCGTAAGTCGGATAAACGCTGAACAGGGGTGCGTCCTGGGCGGCGACCGGCGCGATCGGGAACAGCGTCAACGTCGCAACCACCAACAGGGCCCGCCAACCAACACGCATCGTCTCGCTCTCCTCAAGAAACGGGTTCAACGGCGGCGGATTATAACATGCGCTCCGCGGCTCGACCGGGCGCCGCTGCGGGCCGTCCCTGACGAAGGAACCACAAACCCACACCCACCGAGGCCACGGCCGCCGCGACCCCCGCGAGTCCGCCGGGAAGCCCCTCACCGGTCGGGGATCCGGTGTTCTCGCCGCGGGCGGCGGCAAGGGCGATCGACATCGTATTGTTGATCGCATGAGCGACGACGGCCGGCCACAGGCTTCCCGACCTGACCACCAGCGTCCCCAGGAACAGCCCGAGCACGAACACTCCGGTGAAGCGCCACGGATCCAGGTGAAATGCGGCAAACAGGAGAGCGCTCACCACGACGCCACGCCCCTCACCTCCCAGCACGCGGACCAGCCCCGTCTGCAGGAACCCGCGGAACAGGAGCTCTTCGCAGATCGCGGGCACGACCGCGAGCACCAGGAGCAGAGCGACGAAGTCGATGAGGCCCCGGTAGACGAGGAGATCCTCGAAAAAACGGCGCAGCGGCTCCGGTGTCGGGAACACGCGCTCCTGGAGCTCCCCTGCCAGGGTCAGGATCCAGTTGAGACCCACGGCCCCGAGCACCGCGGCGCCGACGGCGGCGCCGGACGGGCGGCGCAGACCCAGGGCGACCCGTCGATCGATGTAGAACAGGCTGACGGCAAGGATCGGCGGGGCGGCGATGAACAGCACCTGCGAGGCGAGCAGCCCCCAGCGGAAATCGATCCACTGGAGGACCGTCCCGAGAAAGAGATGCAGGAAGAACGCGAGTCCGCCGATCAGTGCCATCTCGCGCAACTCGGGAGCGGGGCGGACGGGGCGGCCGCCGGTCGCGTCCCCGGTCGTCGGCACCGGCGGCGAGGTGGCCTCGCTCATGGGACGCGGTTCAGCGTGACAGGCGGACGGTGAGCCGGAGCGACAGGCGGACCGGCCGGCCGTCCACCGAGGCGATCAGCGGTACCTCGACCGTCCGATCCTGGTTGAGTGCCACGTTTCCCAGGTCGATCGCCTGCGTCTGCGGGGCGGACTCCGGCGTCGTGGCCGGTTCATCCCATTCCTCGCCGAGATCGAGCGGCTCCTCGAGATCCATGGACGCGTCGATGGCCGCCGGCGCCTGGCGTGTGCCACCTCTTCGTGGCGCCGGGTCAGGCCGCGACGCGGCCGGGCGGACGGGAGCGGGTATCGGCTCCTCATCGAGCTCCTGAAGAAGGTCCTGGCCCAAGTCCACTGTTCCGTCCGGCGGATCATCCAAGGTCGGCAGATCGATGGCGTCGTCGAGATCGAGAATGTCGTCCTGCGGCGGCGGCACCGCGCGCAGCGGTGCGGGACGCGCCGGCGGCCGTGCCGGGGAAGCCGGCGCGGCCGGGCGGGGGGCGGGTCGTGCCGGCGGCGCGCTGTCCGCCTCCAGGCCGTCCAAGGCCAGCTCCTCCGGGTCGGCGCTCACCGGGATGGGGGACGGTCGCGACGGTCCTGCCGGGGGACGGACCGGCGGGCCGGCCGGGGGCCGCGATGGAGCAGCCGCAGGCCGGATGGGCTGCTGGGGGGCTGCGGCTCGCCCGGGTGCGGGGGAGGCTCCTTCAACCTGGGCCGCGGGCTCCAGCCGGTATTTCGCGGCCAGACTGTTGAGCACCAACTTGGTGATCGCCTTAAGGGTATCCTCGACCCCGATCCCGGTGGTCGCCACCGCCTCGTAGAAAGGGGCGTTGTGCCTGTTGATCTGGGAGTTCATTTCCTCGACCGAGGAGAGGTTCGGGAGATCGCGCTTGTTGAACTGCATGACGAGCGCGATCTCCTCGAGCTTCAGCCCCATCTCGCGCAGGTTTTCCTCGAGGTTCTTGTAGCTCTCGACACTGGGTTCCAGCATCCTGGACTGGGAGTCGGCGACAAAAACGATCCCGTCGGCGCCCTTGAGGACCAGCTTGCGGGTGGAGTTGTAGAACACCTGGCCCGGGACCGTGTAGAGCTGGACACGGGTCTTCATGCCCCGGATCGTTCCCAGGTCGATCGGCAGGAAGTCGAAGAACAGCGTCCGGTCGGTCTTGGTGGCGAGCGACAGCATCTTTCCCTTGCGGACGGTCTCGGGGAGGGATTCGTAGATGTACTGGAGGTTCGTCGTCTTCCCGCAAAGCCCGGGTCCGTAGAAGACGATCTTGGCGGTCAGCTCGCGGGTCGAGTAATTGAAGAGGACCATGTCACTCCGGACCGCGCCGGACTATAACATCCGATCCGGGGTGAGTCAACGCGACGGTCGGCGCCGGAAACCCAGCGTCAGTGGCGTCGACTCGAGATTGAGATGCCGGCGCAGCCGACCCTCGATGAAACGCCGGTAGGAGGCCGGCACGCGACGCCCGTTGGAGAACACCACGAAGCGGGGCGGCGTGCCATCCAGCTGCGTGACGTAGTAGATCCGCACCTCCCGGCCTCGATCGGCGGGCGGCTGTTTCTCCGCGACGATCTTCTTGAATGCCCGGTTCAGTTCGGGGGTCGTGAACCGTCGCTCGCTCTCGAGCCTGACCCGATCGACCAGACCGAGGAGATCCGGCACGCCCCTTCCGGTCAGCGCCGAGATCGGGACGATCGGCAGGTGGGGCGCGAATCGCAGGGCGGCCCGCATCGCCGCGAGACGATCCGTCGCCGACCCGGGGGGACCGGAAGTAACCAGATCCCATTTGTTGGCCGCCACCACGCCGGGCACGCGGGCCGCCGCGACCAGGCCAAGGATCGCCAGGTCCTGGTGCTCGACGCCGGCGTGCCCATCCACGATCGTCAGCACCAGCTTCGCCCGATCGAGGGACTCCCGGGCTTTCTGGACGCTCACCTGCTCGATATTCTCACCACGGCCGGAACGCCGTCTGATCCCTGCCGTGTCGATCACCCGGTAGCGCACGCCGACATGGACGAAGAAGGCATCCACGGGATCGCGTGTCGTGCCCGGCACGGGAGTGACCAGCGCCCGCTCTTCGCCAACGATGCGGTTGAACAGCGAGGACTTGCCGACGTTGGGGCGTCCGACGATGGCGATCGGGACACCCTCTTCCACCGGCGTCGTCACCGTGGGCAGCAAGGCGCGCAGGCGGTCCACGAGCATGTCGATCCCACGCCCCTGCTCCGACGAAATGGCGGTGACCTCCCCGAGACCGAGACCGTAGGCCTCGAGCGCGGCGATCTCGACCGAATCGGCATCCACCTTGTTGGCGACCAGGATGATGGGGCGATGCGAAGCGCGCAGCAGGCCGGCCACCTCGGTGTCGATCGCGGTCACGCCGGCGCGCGCATCCACAACGAAGACAATGACGTCCGCCTCCCGGACAGCTTTCAGTGCCTCGTCGCGAACTTTCCGCCCCATGTCATCGCCCGTCCCGCGCGCCATGACGCCGCCTGTATCGATCAGGCGGATCGCCGCACCATAGAGGTCGCAAGGAGCGTTGATCCGATCGCGGGTGACACCCGGCACGTCCGACACGATCGCCCGGCGGCGCCCCAGGAGTCGGTTGAAGAGGGTCGATTTCCCCACATTCGGGGCTCCGACGATGGCAACGGTGGGCGGGATCACATGTGGGTCCTTGGCTTCGTGGCTGGTCAGGGATACGGCAAGGGACTATACCACGCCCGCCTTCCGACCTTGACAGCGCAGGTATAGCCCCCTATAATTTCAGCACTTTACGGCGCCCAGAGGCCCCGGAGGTCGGAGCGATGATCAAGACCGACATCATCAACAACGTGGCGCGCAGCGCCGACATCACGCGCGTCAAGGCGGTGGTCGCCGTGGAGGCGATCCTCGACGCGATGAAAGAGTCGATGCGCCGCGGCGAGCGGATCGAACTGAGGGGTTTCGGGGTCTTCCAGGTGAAACCTCGCAAGAAGGGGATCGGCCGCAACCCCCGCACCGGCACGGAGGTACGCATCCCTCCCGGCAAGACGATTCGCTTCAAGCCCGGCAAGAACCTGCGCAATCTCCGTTGAACGGCGGGATCGGCCACGCTCCGGACCCGACACTCCAGGCGGTGACTTACCGGGCGCCTGGAGACCTCTCCCCGTGGGTCAACCTGGCGCTCCTCCTGTTCACCATCGTCAGCACGCACATCGCCGGGATCGCACTGACTCTGGAGGACTTCGACCTCTCAACTTTGGCGGGACTCCTGGGCCGGCCGTCGGCCTGGCTGATGGGGGCCCCCTATGCGATCCCGGTCCTGTTCATCCTCGGGGTTCACGAGATGGGCCACTACGTGGCCTGCCGCTTCTACGGAGTCCGATCCAGCCTGCCGTTCTTCATCCCCGGTCCCCCGCTGTTCGGGACTTTTGGCGCGGTGATCCGGATCCGCGCTCCGATCCCCAATCGACGGGCCCTTTTCGACATCGGTGTGGCCGGGCCGATCGCCGGGTTCGTGGCGGCCATCCCCGTTCTTATCTATGGGCTGGCGCATTCGACCGTGGTCAACGACCTGCCGACCGCCGGGACCGTGATACTCCCCTCCTGTCTGCTTCTTGATTATCTCCAGCCGCTCTTCTTCCCCGGGGCCGAGGTGGCGATCCAGGTTCATCCCGCCTACGTCGCCGCCTGGGTCGGGATGCTCGCCACCGGCCTCAATCTCCTGCCGGTCGGCCAGCTGGACGGAGGTCACATGCTCTACTCCCTGTCACGACCGGCCCACCGCCTCGTTTCCCGCCTGGGTGTCGTGGCCCTGGTCATCACCGGAGTGATCTTCGGCGGCTGGCACCTGGTGATCTTCGGCCTCGTGTTCGGGATCCTCGGACCGGGTCATCCGCCGACGCTCGACGACGGGATCCGGCCTGGATCGGGAAGGACGATCGTCGCCGTCATCGGGCTTCTAATCCTTGTCCTCACTCTGATTGTCCGGGGACCCTCGGTCCTCTGAACCCGGATCCGCACCGCAGGGTCGCCAACGACCCTCGCCCCCGGTCTCGAGGCAGGCGGCGCCATCCTGATCGGTCCGCCAGACCTGCACCCCCGCGCGCCGCAGCCTCTCCAGGACGACGGTGTCGGGATGCCCCCATGGGTTCACTCTCCCGACCGAGATCAGCGCCGCTTGCGGCTGGACTTGATCGAGCAACTCCGGGGTCGTCGAGGTCCGGCTGCCGTGATGGGCCACCTTGAGAAGTTCGGCGTGCAGGACCGATCCCTCGCGCACCAACCTGACTTCCAGTTCGCCCTCGATGTCGCCGGTGAGGAGTGCGTGCCGGCGGCCGAACCCGAGACGCAGCACCAGGGAGTCATCGTTCGCAGCGGGGCCGGGCGAATCGGGTCCCCGCGGGTTCAACACCTCCACCCGGACGTTGCCGATCCAGGCGCTGACGCCGCGACGAGGGCTGACGACCGGGATGCCCAGGGCCGTGGCTTCCCTCTCGAACGATCGCACCCGCGAATCGCAGGGGGGCATCCGTCCGACCCAGACTGCGTCCGGATGGAACTGGCGCAGGATGGAGGTCGCACCACCGAGATGGTCCTGGTGTGCGTGGGTCACACCGAGGAGGTCGAGCCGCAGATGTCCGCGGGCGCGGATCGCGGGCGCCACCACCCGGGAGCCGAAGTCGAAGCCGGTCCGGGTGCGACCCCCGGCGTCCACCAGGATCGTCCCTCCGGTAGGGAGTTCGACCAGCACCGCGTCGCCCTGGCCGACATCGAGCGCGATGACGCGGAGAATACCGCTCGCCCGCCCGCTTCGACCGGCGGCAAGCGTGATGAAGAGGAGTCCGGCGAAGACCGCCCAACCCACGGCGCGCACCGATCGTCGGGGTGCCGCGTAGCCCAGGATCATGGCAGCCAGCGACGCCGCCGCGGCGACGGCAGGTGGCGGGACGACCCAGATCGCGAGACCGGGCAGGTCGGCGACCCGGGTCGCGATGCTCACCAGCAGCGACAGCAGCCAGTCTGCGATCGAGGCCGCACAGGCGCCGACTACGGCAGCCTGTCCGCCGCAGAGGGCGATCAAGGCCCCCAGCGCCAGGAGCGCAGCGGCGATCGGGACCGCCGCGAGGTTCGCGGGGATCGCCGCGGCCGAGACGCGGTGGAAATAATGCGCCCCGATCAGGACGGTTCCGGCGAGCGCGCCGCTCGAGATCCGGACCGATCCGGCGACCAGGTTGAGCCCGGGCACCCGACTCCGCCGCAGGATCGACTCCGAATCGATGGGTGCCACCAGCAGGATCGCGAGAGTCGCCGCGAGGCTCAGCTGAAACCCTGGGTCGACAGCCCAGGCGGGATCGACCACAAGCATCAGCCCCGCCGCCGTCCCGAGGGCCGCGGCGGGGACGACCCGGCGGGTCAGCGTCTGGCTCCCGAGATAGATCAGCCCCATCAGGCTGGCCCGCTCCATCGAACCGCTGGTCGGAGCGATCCACCAGTAGGTGGCGATGGCTCCCATGATGAGCCAGCGTCGCAGGCGGGGATGCGCCCCCGCACCCCGCGCCAGGAACGATACGAGGCCTGCGAGCCAGGCGACGTTGAGCCCCGACAACGCGACGATGTGGTACACACCGGCCCGCTGCAGCGGTTCTTCGATCTCCTCGCCGAGACCCGATCGCTCGCCCACCAGCAGCGCAGCCAGGAACGGTCCGCTGTACCGGCCACCGCCCGACTCGATCCGGCGGACGATGCGGCTGCGGATCCGCGCCGACAGCCCCGCCACCCAGGAAGCCCGTCCCAGTCGCTCCACCAGCAGGGGGCTCTTGACCGTCCCCACGAGGTGGATACCGCGCGCGCGCAGCCAGGCCGGATAGTCGAAGGCCCCCGGGTTGCCGAACGCCCGTGGTCGTGACAGGCGGGCCGCCATGCGGAGACGGTCCCCCGGCGTCCATGGGGGATCGGCGCCACCCGCGGGGAGCGGCAGCGTGATCCGGGCGCCCGTGCCCCGTGCGCGTGGCCCTGTGGCACGCCCGCCGATGGTGATTTGCTCAACGGTAATTTGCAGTTCGAGACGATCGGGGGGAAGGACTCGGCAGTCCGTCAGGGTCCCGGTGACGATCGATATCTCTTCATGATACGGGGCCTGGGGGATCGCCGTATCGAGCCCGTCCGGCGTCATGCCGCGATCACGCAAGTCCGCGCTGAGCCAGCCGGCGAACGCGGTAAGCAGAACCACCCGGGCGATCCGGAGCAGCCCGGTCCACCGGCCTCCGCCTGCCTCGGCCTCCGGCCGGACAACGCAGGCGGTGACCGCGATTCCAGCCATCACGAGAATCGCACGGATCGGGGTGGAGTGCGCGGCGGTCACACCCGCGTACAGAGAGGCAGCCGCGAGCAGCGCGCGAAAGGCGGCCGGCGTGAGGGGATGATCGACGGGCGGACGCACAGCTGCCCCCGGCATTCCTCGGCTCTCGACGCGGTCCCGCGAGTCTACGAGCCTGCGACCGCGCCGTCAACCGGGCGCACGCTGAGGTGGCCCCAGGATCGGGTGGCGGGCCGCAGCGCGGCGCGGCTCCGCACTCGCTCGCGAGGGCCACGGGGCGCCCCGTTGGCGCACATGGCGCGGCTCGAGGTCGCTGCGCCGCGCTGCGGCCCGCCACCTGCGCCCGGGGGTACCATCCGCAGGGTGGCGTCGCATCCTGGGGAGACTTCAGGAGCGTGCTGGGCTCAGTCGAAGAGGGTCAGCCGGGGTACTCCGGCATTCTGCCGCAGGAGGCGGGCCACCAGGGCGGCGCGGGTCGCCTCCCAGGCCGGAGGGGTCATCCGGGCGCGCTCGTCGCGGAGCCGCGTGGCCGCCTCCGTCTCGATCGCCTGGAGGTCCCGCTCCGGCAGGGTTTCCCGGATCGCATCGAGGAGCGCCGCGTCAAGACCGGCCAGGAGACTCTCGAGAGATGCCCCGGTGGGAGTCCCGTCGCGAAGATCGTGCTTCACGACCTTGATCTCCGCGGCCAGCTTTGCCAGGCGTGGCACCAGGGCGTCCCGACCGGCGGCCGAAGCTGCGCGCATCGCTCCGCCCACCTGACGAGCCAATCGTCCAAGATGACGGATCACCGGTGTGGCGGAAGCGATCGGAGCGGTGGACGCCGCGTCCGTTCCTTGGCCCGACGCGGGGCGCCCCGATTCCACTGCGTGCAGCATGCAATAGAGTTCGAACAGCGTCAGGACTTCCTGGCGGCAGTAGGCCAGCCCGTTGATGCGCCGCCCCGGGATTTTCACCGGTCGCCGATCGAACACGTCGAAGACGTTGCCGATCGCCTGGATCACCAGGCGCTGCGGGATGGCGAGGTCGCGCCACTCGCCCACCAGCGCCCAGTCGCGCGGCGACAGCAGGAGCGGCGCCCCTCGCCGGCGGAGGAACTCGGCCTCGATGCTGCGGAAGTACTCGTCCTCAGGATCCGGACCACTCATCGGTTGCGATCGTAGATCAGGCGCAGCCCCTCGAGGGTCAGGTTTGGATCGAGGTCATCGAGCACCCCGCGTAGATCGTCGGCGAGCGAGGTGACCAGACCGCCGGTGCCGATGGTGCGCGCCGGGCTGTCCATCTCCTCCCGCATCCGCGCGATGATTCCCTGCACCAGCGCCACGTAGCCGTGGTACAGACCGGCCTGCAGGCTGTGGACGGTATTACGCCCGATGATGTGCGGCGGCCGGCGGATCTCGACACGCGGCAGCCGCGCGGCACGCGCGAACAGCGCCTCCGCGGCGATCTGCAGACCGGGGGCGATGGCCCCTCCGAGGTACTCTCCCCGGGCCGAGATGGCATCGAACGTGGTCGCGGTGCCGAAATCGACCACGATCGCGGCCTGCCGGCAGCGATCGTAGGCGGCCACCCCGTTGACGATCCGATCCGCCCCCACCTCCTGCGGGTTTTCGTAGAGGATCGGCATCCCGGTCTTGATCCCCGGTTCCACGAACAGGGGGCGGACGCTGAAATAGGTGCGGGCCATCGCCTCGAGCACCCCGTTCAGCGGCGGCACGACCGAGGAGATGATCAGACCGTCGATGGCGCGCGCCTCGATGGAGGCGAGCGCCAGGAGGTTGCGCGCCAGGATCCCGTATTCGTCCACCGTCCGGTCGCGCGCCGTCGTCAGACGCCAGTGCACCACCAGCCGGGTGCCCTCGAAGATCCCCAGCACCGTGTTGCTGTTCCCGACATCCATCACCAGGAGCATCGGCACCTCCCCGCCAACCCCGCCTCAGGACCAGGCGACATGCACGATCTCACCAAACGGCACCCGCGTCGTCCTGCCATCCGTGGTGCAAATGAGCAGCGCCCCTTCATCGTCCACCCCCAGGATCCTGCCCTCCTGCCGGCCACCGGGACCCTCGACGACCACCTGCCCGCCCCGCGGTGTCATGGCGAATCCGGCCCACTCGGCTCGCAGTTCTCCCACCTCACCGCGCAGCAGCCGTGTGTACCGCCGCTCACACCCCTCGAGAATCGCCGCCAGCAGCGCCGCGCGGTCGACGACCCGACCTGTCTCGATCCGGGCCGACGTGGCGATCTCCCGAATCCCTTCCGGGAAGTCGTCGGGCTCCTGATTGGCATTGACCCCGATGCCGACGACCACTTCGCGGATCAAGGGGTCGGCGCTCCGCGACTCGGCGAGGATCCCGGCAATTTTCCGTCCGCCCACCATCACATCGTTCGGCCATTTGATCCCGGCGGCCACCCCGGTCTGCTCACGGATCGCGTGGGTCACCGCCACCGCCGCCAGGAGGGTAAGGAGTGGGGCGCGGGGCGCCGCGATCACGGGGCGCAGGACGATCGACACGTAGATCCCAAGCCCCGGCGGCGACTGCCATGAACGCGCCCGCCGCCCGCGGCCGGAGGTCTGCTCCTCCGAGAGGACGACCGCCCCTTCCGGTTCCCCGGCGGCGGCCAGTTCGAGTGCCCGATCGTTCGTCGAACCGAGGCTCCGATAGTAGAACACCCGGTGGCCGAAAATCGTGGTGCGCAGGCAACGCTCCAGGGCGGCCGGCGTCAGGGGCGGGGCGTTCATACCGGAACGATCTCCAGCGCCAGGTCGACCGCGCGGACCGAGTGGGTCAGGGATCCGATCGAGATCCGGTCCACACCGAGGGCCGCGATCCGCGGGATGTCCTCGGGGCGGACGCCGCCGGAGACTTCGAGGAAGACCCGACCGCGTGCGGTCGCGACCGCCTCGCGCAGGACGTCGGGGCCCATGTTGTCGAGCAGGAGGGCATCGGCCCCGCCGGCGATCGCGTCTTCCACTTCAGCCGGGGTTCCCACTTCAATCGCGATCGGCCCGGCGAACGCACCGGCCGCGCGCCGTGCCCGGGCCCGCCCCAGTGCCACGGCGATCCCGCCGGCGAGGCGCCAGTGATTGTCCTTGATCAGCATCCCATCATCGAGACGCATGCGGTGGTTGGTGCCGCCCCCCACCCGCACCGCGTACTTGTCCAGGGCCCGCAATCCGGGGGCCGTCTTGCGGGTGTCGGCGATCTGGGTCCGCGTCCCCTCCGCCAGGGCGACGCAGTTCCGGACGGCGGTCGCGATACCGGAAAGCCGCTGCAGGAAGTTCAGCGCCGTCCTCTCGGCGGCCAGCACTGCGCGCGCCGGCCCCTCCACCTGCGCGAGAATGCCACCGGCCGGGACGGCGTCGCCGTCGGCGCAGCAGGGACGGAACGCCACGGCGGGATCGACCCGGGCAAACACCGCCGCTGCAACAGGCAGACCCGCGACCACGATGGCTTCACGGGTCACGCAGCGCCCGCGGGCCCGGGTCTCGGGATCCACGACCGCCTCCGAGGTCAGATCCCCGGCCCCCAGGTCCTCCTCGATCGCGGCGCGGACCACGCGCTCCAGCACCGCGGGATCGATCGCCCGATCGTCGAGCATGGCGTTCACGAAATCGACGCGACGGTCCGGCCGAGCCGTTCGAGGCGCTCGGCCACCTCGGCGTGCGCGTGGCGGGTCTTTTCGACCGCCTCGGGCCGGGCGCGCTCCAGGAAGTCCGGGTTGGCGAGTTTGCGGGCGTGGCCGTCGCGCTCGGTCGTCAGACGGTCCACTTCGCGCTGCAGCCGGCGGCGCTCGGCCTCGAGATCGAGCACCCCGGCCAGCGGTACCGCCAGATCCACACCGACCGCCACGGCGCGTGCCGCCGGACCCTCGCGGTCGAGACGACCACCCGCCTCCAGGCGGTCGAGACGTGCCAGGCTGGTGAGGATCGCCGCTGTCGCCGCCAGGGTGCGTGCCGGGCGCTCCTCCCGCGTGTCATACAGGAGCGGCAGACGCCGCCCCGGGTCGATGTTCAGCTCCGCCCGGATGTTGCGCACCCGGCCGACGATCTCCATGACGATCGCCATGTCGGCCTCCGCCACGGGGTCGTCCAGGGAAGGATCGGGAACGGGAAGCGGCGCGACGGCCAGGAGATCGCCCGCGTGCGGAATCCGGCTCCAGAGTTCCTCGGTCAGGAATGGCATGAACGGGTGCATCAGCCGCAGCACGGCATCGAGGACCTCGACCATGACGGCGCGTGTCCGCGCGGTCTCCGCCGGCTGCGCCGCCGCCACCAGGAACGGCTTCGCCATTTCCAGGTACCAGTCACAGTATTCGTGCCAGAGGAACTGGTAGAGCGCGTTGGCCGCCTCGTCGAACCGGCAGGCCTCGATCGAAGCCCCCACCGATCGCGTCAGCCCCTGCAGCCGGCTGAGGATCCAGCGATCCGGGAGGGTGAGTTCGGCATGCGGTGGCAGTCCCGGCGGCGGGGAATTCGCCGCGCTCTCGTCGAGGTTCATGACCACGAACCGCGTCGCGTTCCAGATCTTGTTGGCAAAGGCCCGGTAACCTGCCAGACGCTCTTCCGCCAATGGCAGATCGGAACCCGGCGTCGCCATCGCGGCCATGGTGAACCGGAGGGCGTCGGTGCCATGGCGTTCGATGACCTCCAGCGGGTCGATGACGTTGCCCCGCGTCTTCGACATCTTCTGGCCCTGCGCGTCTCGCACGATGCCGTGGATGTAGACCTGGCGAAACGGCACGTCCCCCATGAACTTCAGACCCATCATGATCATCCTCGCCACCCAGAAGAACAGGATGTCGAAGGCGGTGACCAGGATCGTGGTGGGGTAGTAGCGGCGCAGCTCGGGAGTGGACTCAGGCCAGCCGAGCGTCGAGAACGGCCACAGGGCCGAGGAGAACCAGGTATCGAGGACGTCGGGATCCTGCCGGAGGGCCGTTCCACCGCAGCCACCGCACGCCGCCGGCGTGTCGCGGGCCACGGTGATGTGAGCGCAGTTCCCGCAGTGCCAGGCCGGGATCTGGTGACCCCACCACAGCTGTCTCGAAATGCACCAGTCGTGGATGTTCTCCATCCACTCGTTGTACGAATTGACCCAGTGCGCCGGCGTGAACCGGACCCGGCCGTCGGCGACCGCCTGCTGCGCCGGGGCGGCCAGCGGCTTCACGCGGACAAACCACTGCGTCGAGAGGAGCGGCTCGATGACCGTCTGGCAACGCTGACACCGGCCGACGTTGTGGAAGTGCTCGCGCACCGCCACGATGGCCCCCGCCGCCCCGAGGTCCGCCAGTACCCGCTCGCGCGCCGCGAACCGGTCCAACCCACGGTACGGGGCGGGCACCGCATCGTTCATCCGTGCCTGGCCGTCCATCACGACGATCGCCGGCAGACCGGTGCGCTGCGCCGCCGCGAAGTCGTTTGGGTCGTGCGCCGGCGTGACTTTCACCGCCCCGGTGCCGAACTGGGGATCGACGAACGGGTCGGCGACGATCGGGATTTCGCGGCCGACGAGCGGCAGCACGACCCGGCGGCCGATCAGGGCGCGGTAGCGAGGGTCCTCGGGGTGGACGGCGACACCGGTGTCGCCGAGCATGGTCTCCGGGCGGGTCGTGGCAACATGGATCGAGCCGCCGCCTTCCGCGAAAGGGTAGGCGATCGTCGTGAGCTGACCGCGCGTCTCCTGCGGCAGCACCTCGAGATCCGACACGGCCGTGCGGCAACCGGGGCACCAGTTGACGATGAATTTGTCCCGGTAGATCAGCCCTTCCTCGTAGAGCCGGACGAAGACTTCGCGCACTGCGCGCGACAGTCCGGGATCGAGGGTGAAGCGCTCCCGGCTCCAGTCGCAGGAGGCGCCGAGTCGGCGGAGCTGGCTGGCGATCGCCCCGCCGTACTCCTCTTTCCACTTCCAGACCCTCCGGACGAACTCTTCGCGCCCCAGCGCCTCGCGCCCGCTCCCCTCGCGGATGAGCTCCCGCTCCACCACCATCTGGGTCGCAATCCCGGCGTGATCCGTCCCCGGCAGCCACAGCACATCGGAACCATGCATCCGGTGCCAGCGCGCCAGGATGTCCTGGAGGGTATTGTTGAGGGCATGACCCATGTGCAGCCGGCCGGTGATATTGGGCGGCGGGATCACCATGCTGAATGCCGAACCCGGGGTGTCGGGACGGGCCCGGAACAGGTCGCCTTCGCGCCACCGCGCTTCCACGCGGGCCTCGAACTGTGCCGGGTTGAAGGCCTTGTCGAATGGGTTCATGGTGCGGCGGACGGTTGGGAGACGGGGCGGCCGGGGAAGCCGGTGGTGGAAGAACCGGCCCCGCGAACGGGCGGTCTACTCCGTCGGCTTCTCCTCGAGTTCCCGGATGCGGTCGCGGACGACCGCCACGGCCACCTGGGGGATCACTTCCCAGGCGATCTCGCGCACGACGCGGTCCGAAATGCGCCGCACGACCTTCTCGGCGATCAACTCGATCACCTCCGGGCTCAGCGCCGGCGGCGGCCCGGCGCTGCCAGTCGGGATCGCGGGGCGTACCGGGTCTTCCTCGGCCGCCCACGTCTCGGCAGGAGGTGCCTCGGGTGGCGGCTCCCATTCGCCCGCCGGTTCCGTCGTGGAGGAGATTGGAGCGGCGGCGGGATCGGGCGCGGTGTCGATCGGCGACGCGCCCGGGTCGTCCAGCATGTCGAACTGCGATTCGAAGGCGCCGCCAAAACCACCCTCCGTCGATTCGGCACCCGCGGCGCTTCCGGGGGGCATGCCAGGGATGTCCTCGCCCCGGCGCAGTCGGATGGTCGCGGTGGCGCCCTGGCCGCCCGGTTCGTAGCGATCGGGAATTATCCCGTCCCGATCCTGCCCGTAGCCGACATCGGCGAACCCGACGTAGGCGCCCCCGGGATCCGCTCCGGCGGGGGCGATCGGTCCCGAAGGCGGCAGGGGACCGGCGGCGGGGGTCACGGTCTTCGGGGCGGAAGCGGGTCGCGGCGGCAGGGCAGGCGGGGCGGGGCGTGTCGAGGTCAGACGCATGGCGGCCTCGGCCCCCGGATCGACGTGATACACCTCGCCCCCGCTGACGATGTCCATGACCCCGCCGCCCTCGTCGGTCGCGAGCGTCGGCGTCGCCGCGATGAGTTCCTCAACGCGCGACACCAGCGCCTGGGACTCGAAGGGCTTGGTCAGGTGGCCGTCGGCCCCCGCCAGGTCGGCGCGTTTCTTATCGAAGGGCTCGAAGGTCCCGGTCAGGAGGAGGACCGGGATCCCTGCGGTCGCCGGGTTGCGTTTGATCAACTCGCAGACTTCATAGCCGTTCTTCTCGGGCATGATGACGTCGAGCAGGACGATGTGGGGTTTGATTTCCTGGACCTTGCGGAGGGCCTGGGCGCCGTTGCCGACGCAGAGGACCTGGTAGTCGCCCTCGGAGAACGTCAGCTCCACGACCTTTTGAATCGTGATGCTGTCATCGGCCAGCAGGATCTTTTTCACCGTCCTCCTCCCCCGCCTCCCGGACCCGTGGATCCGGAATGCCCATTGACGCGAACAGCCTGGCCGCCTCCAGGATCATCACCCGGTCGCGACCTCCCGGCGCAACACGCCGCGCGTACCCGGATCGGAACGGCACATCCGCGCCGCTCTGATCCACCGCCTCCCCCGAATCCTCCGGAATTGTTCCCGCTTCGATCAGGTCGACCTCGCGGCCGAGGAGGCCGATCAACACCTCGCCCCACGCGCACACGATCAAACTCGCCGCCGATTCGTCGCCCGTCGTGGGCGGGACGACCCACAGCCGTTCGAATCGGCCCAGATCGTACACCGGGAGGGCCAATCCACGCGCCAGCGCGACACCGGCGACGTGCGGGTGACTGCCGGGCACCGGCACCACCCGCGGCCGCTCGATCACCTCCCGGACGACACCGAGGGGCAGGGCCACCTCGGTCCCCGCGATCCGGAACTTCAGGAGTGCGGTCGCGCGGGGCCGGCTCACAGGATTGCGGCCATGTCGAGAAGCAGAACCGCATCACCCTCGACCTCCACCAAGGCCTGCACACGGCGGGGCAGCGCGAAGATGAAACCCGGAAGCGGCGCGACGGCGCCGTCATCGACATCGCGGATTGACTCGGCACAATCCACCCCGACCGCGGCACACCGCCCATCCTTCTCCAGGAGAACGTACACGGGCGCGGCCACGGATGGACGGCCGGTTTCCTCCCGAAGATCTTCAATCGGGAAGCGCCGTCCCCGGTGCACCACTTCGCCCTGTTCAACGGCGACTTTGAGGTCGGGATCGATCGCCGGATCCAGGATCTGGATCACCGCGTCCGCCGCGACCCCGAACCGCCCCCGTCCGGCACGGACCAGGAGGAGCTTCATGACGTCGGGCAAAACTAGTGTAAAAGTGCTTGCCTGTCAAGGAGTTCCTTAAATAGAAGCCGGTCCGGGATGGGGCGGGACCTCGCGAGTCTTGACGCTCCGGGTCCGAGGGGGTAGCCTCATCGAGCACCGCGGGTCTGGTTGAGGAGCTACGATGGCGGGTCTCTACTTTGACGAGTTGCAGCCGGGCCGGCGTTTTGAACACGCCGTTGGCCGCACCATCACCGAAGCCGACAATGTCCTGTTCTGCGCCCTGACCATGAACACCCAGCCACTTCACCTCGACGCCGCATACGCGGCGACGACCCAGTTTGGGCAACGGATCGTCAATGGTCTGCTGACACTCGGGCTGGTCGTCGGACTCACGGTCCGTGACCTGACGGAAGGGACGATTGTCGCCAACCTGAGCTACGACCGCGTCGTCCACCCGGCCCCGGTGTTCCTCGGGGACACCGTGCGGGCGACCACCGAAGTGATCGAGACGCGCCCGTCCCGGAGCCAGCCCGACCGCGGCGTCGTCCGGCTGCTCCACCGCGGCATCAACCAGCAGGGCGTGGTGGTGATCGAGGTCGAGCGATCGGTCCTGTTTCTCCGGCGCCCCGCGGCGTGAAGCGCCGCCCCGCCCCCTCCCCGCGCGACGGCAGCCCCGGGCAACGCCCGCGACGGGTCCTGCTCTTCTGTCCCGCCGACGAACCCCGCAAGGTGGAGAAGGCGGCCAGGCTGCCGGTGGATGGCGTCATCCTCGACCTGGAGGACGGCGTCGCCCCCGGACGGAAGGACGCAGCGCGCGAGAGCGCGCTTGTCTGCCTGGAGAAGGTCGATTTCGGTCGCCGGGAGGTGATCGTGCGGATCAATCCGGTCGGCACCAGCGCCGGCCGGCGCGATCTGCAGGCCCTCGCGGGGGCGCGGCGCCGTCCGGACAGTTGTCTCCTGCCCAAGGTCGAATCGGCCGCCGAGGTCCGACGCGCGGCCGTGGCGCTCGCCCCCACACGGGACCGCCGCCGTCCTCCGGCCCTCCTGGCGCTGTTGGAATCGTCGCGTGGCATCGTCCGGCTGGAGTCGATTGCCGCCGCCCATCCCCGTCTCGAGGCCTTGGTCTTCGGTGCCGAGGACTTGTGTGGCGATGTCGGCGGTGTCCGCACGCCGGAAGGGCGGGAGATCCTGTACGCCCGCAGCGCCGTCGCCCTTCATGGTGCCGCTGCGGGGCTGCAGACGATCGACACCCCTTACGTGGATCTGCAGAACGCGGAAGGTCTGCGTGTCGAAACCCGGGAGGCCCTGGCCCTCGGGTATACCGGGAAGCTGGCGATCCACCCCTCGCAGGTGGATCCGATCCTGGAGATCTTGACACCGTCGGCAGAGGCAATCGTGGCCGCCCGCCGACTGGTCGAGGAGTACGATCACCACGTGGCGGCGGGTCGCGGGGTGTTCGTGCTCGACGGGAAGATGGTGGACCACCCGATGCTGCGCGCGGCCGAGGCGGTGCTGGCGCGGGCCCGGCGATCCGGGGTGCCCTCGATCGACGATCCTTCCTGAACGGTCAGGCCACGGCGAGGGGCGTCACCGTAGCCAGGACCCGGCCGCGCTCGATGATCTCGCCGACGCGGCAATCGATCGCGGCAATCGTGCCGTCGAAGGGCGCTGTCACCCGGATCTCCATCTTCATCGCTTCCAGGACCACCAGGGTTTCCCCTTTGCCGACGCGTGCCCCGACGCGCGTGGCGACCACCGTCACGCGGCCGTGCATCGCCGCCTCGAGACGCGCCGGACCGCGTGGCGACCGGCCTGCAGCCGGACGCTCCCCCGCCCCCGTCGATCGGGTCAAGGTCACCGCCGGGTTCGGGCCGGCCTTGATGAAGCGTCGATCGCCGTCGCGGGCCACCCAAGCCCGCACGGCCCGCCCATCGACGACCAGGTCGAGACAGCCGTCGTCTCCCGGGCGCGCCTCGACCGTGTGGATCCGGCCGTCCACGCGGACTTCGAAGCCTCCGCCACGGCGCTCAATTTGCACCGTGGTCCGGCGCTCGCCCGATTCGAAGACGAACTCCATCAGCTGCCGCCGACCCGGAAACGGTCGGATCGGTCCCAGGGGTCGGGCCCCGTCCCGGCAGACGCCCGGCCGGAAACGGGACCGCCGCCGGACGACCCGAGGACCTCGGCGACAGCGGCCGCCACCAGGGCTTCGTCGGGGAGCGTCTCCCCGGGGGGCGGCCACCCCGCCATCTCCCGGGCGACGAACGCGGTGGTCGCCTGGCCGGCTCTGAACAGCGGGTGTCTGAGGACCGCCTGCAGATACGGAACGATCGTTTCCACGCCGAGCACCACCACCGACCCGAGGGCCCGATCGAGGCGACGCACGGCCGTCATTCGGTCGGGGCCATGGGCGATCAGTTTGGCGATCAGTGAGTCGTAGTGGACGCCGATCGTATCCCCACTCTCGATGCCCGCATCGACCCGGATCCCCGGGCCGGTTGGCCAGACCACCTGGCCCACCTTTCCCGCGCAGGGTGCAAAGTCCCGGGCCGGATCCTCGGCGGTGATCCGGCATTCGATCGCGTGGCCACGCATCACGATCTCATCCTGGGACGCCGGCAGCGGGCCGCCCCCGGCAATGGCGAGTTGCGCCCGCACCAGGTCGATCCCGGTCACCGCCTCGGTCACCGGATGTTCCACCTGGATCCGGGCGTTCATCTCGAGGAAGTAGAAGGTCCCGTCCGGTGCCACCAGGAATTCAACCGTCCCGGCGTTGACATACCCGCAGGCCCGGGCGGCCGCCACCGCCGTCTCGCCGAGCCGTTGTCGGAGCGCCGCGGTCACGAAGGGTGACGGCGCTTCCTCGACGATTTTCTGAAACCGTCTCTGGATGGAACATTCCCGTTCGCCGAGGTGGATGCAGTTCCCTTCGTGGTCCGCGAGCACCTGGACTTCGATGTGCCGCGCTTCTTCGATGAACCGTTCCAGCATCACCCGCCCGTCACCGAACGCTCCCTCGGACTCGCGGCGCGCCGCGGCGAGGGCCGCTTCCAGTTCCCCGGCCTGGCGGACGATCCGGATGCCCCGGCCGCCGCCCCCCGCGGCCGCCTTGATCAACAGCGGGAAGCCAAGGCGACCGGCCGCCCGCCGCGCTGCCGCGAGGTCGACACCAGCGCGGCCCGTGACGCCGGGCAGCACCGGGACTCCCGCCTGCTCCATCGCCTGCCGCGCCGCGATCTTGTCCCCCATCATCGCCATCGCCCCCGGGGGCGGGCCGATGAAGATCAGGCCGGCGTCCGCCACCGCTGCCGCGAACCCCGGGTTCTCGGCCAGGAACCCGTAGCCGGGATGGATCGCGTCGCAGCGCCGCTCGCGTGCGGCGGCGAGGATCCGCTTGCTGTTCAGGTAGCTTTCCGACGGGGGGGCCGGACCGAGGACCACCAGCTCGGGAGCCGTCCGGGCGGCGAAGCCGGTCGCGTCGATCTCGCTTGCGGCCAGCACCGCCTCGAGATCGGCTTCCTCGCAGGCGCGCATCACCCGCACGGCGATTTCGCCCCGGTTGGCGACCAGCACCCGGCGGATCGGTCGCGCCGCCAGGCGGCTCACATCCGGAAGACGCCGAAGCGCGTCGCCTTCTGCGGGGCCCGCAGGCAGGCCGCAAACGCCAGGCCGAGGACACGCCGGGTCTCGGGTGGGTCAAGGATGCCGTCGTCCCACAGACGCGCCGTCGAGTAGTAGGGACTCCCCTCCCGCTCGTAGCTCTCGAGGATCGGTTTCCTGAAAGCGTCCGCCTCGGGAGGCGTCATCGCCTCCTGGCCGAGCCGCGCCCGCTGTTCCTGCTGGACCGTCAGCAGGACATTGGAGGCCTGGTCGCCGCCCATGACGCTGATCCGCGCGTTCGGCCACATGAACAGGAACCGTGGTTCGTAGGCGCGACCGCACATTGCGTAGTTCCCCGCGCCGAAGCTGCCGCCGATGATCACCGTAATCTTGGGCACCGCCGCGTTGGCCACCGCGTGCACCATCTTGGCGCCGTCCTTGGCAATCCCACCCCGCTCGTACTCGGCACCGACCATGAACCCGGTGATGTTCTGCAGGAAGAGCAGCGGCACGCCGCGGGCGGCGCACAACTCGATAAAGTGGGTCCCCTTGAGGGCGCTCTCGGAGAACAGCACACCGTTGTTGGCGATGATCCCGACGAGGATCCCCTCGAGACGCGCGAAACCGCAGACCAGCGTCGTGCCGTAGAGCGTCTTGAACTCGCGGAAGCGGCTGCCGTCGACGATCCGCGCGATCACCTCCCGGACGTCGTAAACCTCCCTGAGACTGCGCGGCACGACACCATAGAGTTCGGAGGGATCGTGGCGCGGGGGTTCGGACGCGGCGATGTCCCCGCCCGGAGCGGGGCCGGCGCCGAGCGTCGCGACGATGGCCCGGGTCTGTCGCAGGGCGTCCTCCTCGTCTTCGGCAAGGTGATCGACAACACCGGAGTGACGGGCGTGGACGTCCGCCCCGCCGAGTTCCTCGGCGCTGACCTCGACCCCGGTCGCCGCCTTCACCAGGGGCGGTCCGCCGAGGAAGATGGTGCCAATCCCCTTCACGATGATCGCTTCGTCGCTCATGGCCGGGACGTAGGCGCCACCCGCGGTGCAGGAGCCGAGGACAACGGCAACCTGGGGGATTCCCTCCGAACTCATGCGTGCCTGGTTGAAGAAGATGCGGCCGAAATGATGCCGATCGGGAAACACTTTCGACTGCAGTGGCAGGAACGCCCCACCCGAATCGACCAGGTACACGCACGGCAGGTGATTCTCCTGCGCGATGGCCTGGGCCCGGAGATGTTTGCGCACCGTCATCGGGAAGTAGGCCCCACCCTTCACCGTCGCGTCGTTGGCCACGATCATGCACGGCCGGCCCTCGATCCGCCCGATCCCGGTGACCAGACCGGCGCCGGGCGCCTCATCCTTGTAGAGCCCCGACGCGGCGAGCGGCGAGAGTTCGAGGAATGGTGCGCCAGGGTCGAGGAGTCTCTCGATCCGATCCCGGACGAACAGCTTGTTCTGCTCGCGGTGGCGGGCGCGGGCCTTGGCATCGCCACCGGCGCGGGCGCGCTCGAGACGGGCCCGCAGATCGGCGGCGAGCGACCGGTTCGACTCGGCGTTGGCGCGGGATTCCTCGTCGTCCGGACGGAAACGGCTCTCGATCACCGTCATGGGCGGTGTGCCCCCCGTTCACGAGCGTGCCTCATGGCCGGACCGTGCCTCACCGGGATCGCTGCGGAACGTGGGCGAGGACCCACTCGACGACCTCGCGGGTGGTGGTCCCCGGCGTGAAGATCTTCCGGACGCCGGCGGTCTGCAGGCCGGAAAAATCCTCGTCCGGGATGATCCCGCCCCCGAAGACGACGATGTCTGCGGCTCCCTGGTCGGCGAGGAGGCGCAGAATCCTGCCGAACAGCGTGTTGTGCGCCCCGGAGAGAAGGGAGAGGCCGATCCCGTCAACGTCCTCCTGCAGCGCCGTCGCCACCACCATCTCGGGGGTCTGGTGCAGGCCGGTGTAGATCACCTCGAAGCCGGCGTCGCGAAGCGCCCGGGCGATGATCTTGGCGCCCCGGTCATGGCCGTCCAGGCCGACCTTGCCGATGAGCAGGCGAACCCTGCGTGCCGCGATCATCTCAGAGATGCACCCGTCCTTCCGTGTAGGCCCCGAACACCGTCCGCAACCGTGCGGAAATCTCGCCCACGGAGCCGTAGGCGCGGACCGCTTCGAGGATCGGAGGCATCAGGTTGCCACCGTCGCGTGCCGCCCGCTCCAGGGCGTCGAGCGTGGCGGCGTGACGAACCTGGTTACGTTCGGTGCATACGCGGTCCAAACGCCGGCGCTGGTCGCGCTCAACCGCGTCGCCGATCTTGAGGGTCGCCGTTTTCATCGTGTCGCCTTCCGTGTACCGGTTCACGCCGACGACGATCTTCTCCTTCGCGTCGACCTGCCTCTGGTAGGCATAAGCGGCCTCGGCGATCTCGCGCTGCGGGAAACCCTGCTCGATGGCGGCCACCATCCCTCCCATCGCGTCGATCCGGCGGATGTAGTCGGTGGCCTGGCGTTCGAGCTCATGGGTGAGCGCCTCGACGAAGTACGACCCGCCCAGCGGGTCGACGGTGTTCCTGACCCCGCTCTCCTCCGCGAGAATCTGCTGGGTCCGCAAAGCGAGACGGGCGGAGTCCTCGGTCGGCAGCGCCAGGGTCTCGTCCAGCGAGTTGGTGTGCAGCGACTGGGTGCCCCCCAGGACCGCGGCCAGCGCCTGGACGGTCACCCGGACGACATTGTTGTACGGCTGCTGGGCGGTGAGGGAGCAGCCGGCTGTCTGCACGTGGGTGCGCAGGGTCCAGGACCGAGGATCGCGGGCCTGAAACCGATCACGCATGATGCCGCACCACATCCGGCGCGCCGCGCGCAGTTTGGCGATCTCCTCGAAAAAGTCGTTGTGCGCGTTGAAGAAAAACGACAGACGCGGAGCAAAGGCATCGGCGTCAAGCCCGGCCTCGCGGCAGGCCTGGACATAGGCGATCCCGTCGGCGAGCGTGAAGGCCAGTTCCTGCGCCGCGGTCGAACCCGCTTCGCGGATGTGGTAGCCGCTGATCGAGATGGTGTTCCACTGAGGGACCTCGCGCACGCAAAACGCCACCATGTCGGTGATGATCCGCATCGAGGGCGCGGGTGGGTAGATCCACTCCTTCTGGGCGACGTATTCCTTCAGGATGTCGTTCTGGATCGTGCCGCGCAGGGCGCTGAATGGCACCCCCTGGCGTTCGGCCACCGCCAGGTACATCGCCAGCAGGACGGCGGCCGGAGCATTGATGGTCATCGAGGTCGATACCTTGTCGAGTGGAATGCGGTCGAACAGGACTTCCATGTCGGCGAGCGTGTCGATCGCCACCCCCTCGCGGCCGACCTCCCCCTCCGCCAGGGGATCGGATGAGTCCCGGCCCATCAGGGTCGGCAGGTCGAACGCCACCGACAGTCCGGTCTGACCGTGATCGAGCAGGTAATGGAAGCGCTGGTTGGTGTCCTCGGCGGTCCCGAAGCCTGCGAACTGTCGCATCGTCCAGAGCCGCCCGCGGTACATCGTCGGGTGGATGCCACGCGTAAAGGGAGGCTCTCCCGGGGAACCGATCGCCGCCTCCGGGGTCCCCGCAAGATCGGCCGCGGTGTACAGACGCGCGATCGGCAGGTCGGAAATCGTGGTGAAGCGGTCCTGCTCCTTCATGCCGCGGAACCCTTGAGGACCTCACGGGCGATCACCAGCCGCTGGATCTCCGAGGTCCCTTCGTAGATTTCGGTGATCTTGGCATCGCGGAACAGACGCTCGACAATGTATTCGTTGATGTAGCCATAGCCTCCGTGGACCTGCACCGCCTCCTTCGCCGCCCGCATGCAGGCCTCGGACGCGAACAACTTGGCCATGCTCGCCTCCAGGCTGCAGCGACCCTTCTTGTCGCGGGTCCAGGCCGCGCGCCAGGTCAGAAGCCGCGCCGCGTCCAGCTCGGTGGCCATGTCGGCGAGCTTCCACTGGATTGCCTGGAACTGGCTGATCGGGCCGCCGAACGCCTCCCGCTGATGGCTGTAGGCGACCGCCTCCTCGAGGGCGGCCCGGCCGATGCCAAGCGACTGGGCAGCGATGCCGATCCGCCCGCCGTCGAGCGTGGCCATGGCGATGCTGAATCCCTGAGCCTCCTCCCCGAGCCGGTTCTCCACCGGGACCTGGCAATCCTCGAAGACGATCTCCACCGAACCGGAACAGGTGATTCCCATTTTCACTTCCGGTTTGCCACGCCGCAGTCCGGGGAAACCCCGCTCCACGAGGAAAGCGCTGATCCCCTTGTGCTTCAGTTTCGGGTCGATCGTCGCGTAGACGAGGAAGGTGTCGGCCGCCTCGCCGCTGGTGACGAACACCTTGCTCCCATTCAGGACATAGTGGTCGCCCCGACGCACCGCGGTGGTCCGCATGGCGGCGGCGTCGGAACCGGAACCCGGCTCGGTCAGGCAGTAGGCGCCGATCTTCTCGCCGCGCGCGTGCGGTCCCAGGTACTTCGTCTTCTGGGTCTCGGTCCCGAACCGCATCAACGGGCCGCAGAACAGGGAGTTGTTGACCGACAGGATGACGCCGGTCGAGGCGCAGGCCCGCGACACTTCCTCGATGGCCAGCACATACGAGATCCCGTCAAACCCGGCCCCGCCCCATTCCTCGGGAACCATCATCCCCGTGAGACCCAACTCGGCGCATCGGCGGTAGTTATCGATCGGGAATTCGCGCGATCGATCGAGCGCCGCGGCGCGCGGTTTCAGGACCTGGTCCGCGAACCCGCGGACCGTCTCCCGGAGCATCTCCTGCTCGCGGGTCAGCGTGAAGTCGATCGGCATCGTCAGCCCTCCGGCTCGATCAGACCAAACCGGCCGTCCGCGCGCCGGAACAGGACGGAGATCCCCTGGGAGTCGGCGTTACGGAACACCAGGAACCCGTCCCGGGAATCCTGGATCTCGGACACCGCTTCCTCGACGGACATCGGCTTCATGGGAACGCTCCCCATGCGCACGATCAAAGGGCGATCGCGCGCCGGCGCCGCGACTCCCGGCATCCCGGTCGCTTCGCGCAACGCTTCCTTCCGACCGCGCCGGCGGCGGCTCTGGGTCATCTTCTCGTGGTTGCGCTTGGCCTGGGCCAGGACGCGCTCCAGGCAGCGGTCAATCGATTCCCGGAAATCGGAGCTGTCGGCGCGTGCCGTCATCGTCGCCAGCGGCGTGCGGGCGACGATCTCGGCCAGACGGCGGTGCTTCTCGACGGTCAGGATGACGTGGACGTCCGGTTCCTCGCCGAGGAATCGATCGAGCTTGTTCAGCTTGCCCTCGGCATAGCGCTTCAGCGCCGGAGTCAGGTCTGCCTTGCGGCCCGTGAACAGGATCGGCATGGGTGCGACTCTCCCTGGCGACCGGGGCTTCCGCCTCAGCGGAATCCCTGCCGCCTCTCGTTCGATGACGGAATGCGCAGTTCCTCGCGGTACTTCGCCACCGTCCGGCGCGCAATGCGCAGGCCGTCGTTGCTGAGGATCTGCACGATGGCCGCGTCGGAGAGTGGACGCTGGGAGTCCTCCTCCCCCACGACCTTCTTGATCCGCTCCTTGACCGCGAGCGACGAGACATCCTCGCCCTGCAAGGAGCTGATGCCGGAGTGAAAGAAGAATTTCATCTCGTAAAGACCACGCGGCGTGTGCATGTACTTGTGATTGACCACCCGGCTCACCGTCGATTCGTGCATCCCGATGTCGTCGGCGACGTCCTTCAGGATCAATGGCCGGAGGTGTTCGTAGCCGTAGTCGAGAAAGCCCTGCTGGTACTTGACGATGCTCCGGGCGACCTTGTAGATCGTGCGTTGCCGTTCCTCCAGGCTCTTGATCAGGCGGAAGGCGGAACGGAACTTCTCCTTCACGTACTCCCGTGTCTCCGCCGTGACCTCGGTGTTGCTCCGGTCGATCATCTTCCGGTAGAAGGGGCTGATCCGCAGACGGGGCAGGCCTTCCTCGTTGAGGACGATGGTGTACCCCTTGTCCACTTTGAGGACGAAGACGTCGGGGATGACGTAGGCATTGCTCCCGACGTTGTAGCGCCGGCCCGGCTTCGGTTCGAGATTGCGGATGGTGTCCACGTAGTGCAGGACCTCGTCGAGGCTGCACCCGAGGACCTGGGCCAGCTCCTTGAACTTGCGGCCCTGCAGCAGGTCCATGTGGTCTCGGATGATGGCCTCGGCCGGGCTCCCCTCGAGGTCGTGGACGGCCAGCTGCAGGAGGAGGCATTCCTTCAGGTCACGCGCCGCGACCCCCGCCGGGTCCAACTCCTGGACCAGGTGCAGCGCCCGTTCCACGTCGTCCGCCGGGAAGGGGCCCATGGTGCCGATCTCCTCGAGCGAGGCCTGCAGGTACCCGTCGGGGCCAAGATTACCGATGATCGCCCGCCCGATCTCCATCAGACGCGGGGACGCCACCGTCATGTCGAGCTGCCAGAGCAGGTGGTCCGCGAGGCTCTGCGGGCGCGTCAGCAGGTTCTCGAGGGGCGGCGCTTCGATTTCCTCACGCGGGGCCTGCGGCATGTAGTTGAGGTCGAGGTAGTCCTGGAAGTAGGATTCGTAGTCAATCTCGTCGAAGGAGTCCTTCTCGCGCTCGGCCGGGGCCGGGACCTCCGGCTCGCTCCCCTCCTGCACGCCGGTGGCGGCATCGGCCCCTTCGGCGCGCTCGGCCTCGTTCGCCACCTCCGCCAGCTCCTCGAGCAGCGGGTTCTCGGTCAGTTCCTGCGTGATCTCGGTCTGCAGCTCGAGCTTGGTCATCTGAAGCAGCTTGATGGCCTGCTGGAGCGACGGCGTCATGATCAACTTCTGCGACAGCCGCAGGTTCAGTTTCTGCTCGAGTGCCATGGACTCTTGTCCTCTAGTCGGCCGGAGACGCCCCCGGGGGGGCCTCCACCGCCTCACGCGCCGCCAGCCGGAAATGCGCCCCCAGGTACACCCGGCGGACCTCCGGGTCGGCCGCCAGCTGGTCGGGACTGCCCTTCCGGAAGATCCGCCCCTCGGCGATGATGTAGGTCCGATCGGTGATCCGGAGGGTTTCCTGGACATTATGGTCGGTCATCAGGATCCCGATACCCTTCGCCTTCAATTGATAGATGATTTTCTGGATGTCCGCAACCGCAATCGGGTCGATCCCTGAAAATGGCTCGTCCAGGAGCATGAACGCCGGGGCGATGACCAGAGCGCGGGCGATCTCCACGCGCCGCCGTTCGCCACCCGACAGATTGTAGGACGGACTCCGCGCGAGATGGGTGATGTGCAGTTCCTCGAGAACCTCCGCGGTCCGCTGCCGGATTTCGTCACGCGGGCGCCCGAGCGCCTCAAGGACCGCAACCAGGTTCTCCTCCACGGTGAGGCGCCGGAAGATCGAGGGCTCCTGGGGAAGGTAACTGATGCCGTTGCGGGCCCGCAGGTACATCGGCAGCCGGGTCACATCGTGGCCACCCAGCAGGATGCGCCCGGCGTCGGGCTGGATCAGACCCACGATGCAGTAGAAGGTCGTCGTCTTGCCGGCCCCGTTCGGCCCGAGAAGGCCGACCACCTCGCCGCTCTCGACCTGCAGCCCGACGTCCCGCAGGATCGGCCGGCCGCGGTAGGTCTTGCTCAGTCCTTCAGCGAGGAGTCTGTGGCCCACCGGGGCGTTTCTCCCTGTCGTCCGGCCGGAGTGTGATCCAGGTCCGCCCGCCGCCGGCGGTCTCTCCCAGGATGGTCTCCTCCGTGAGGTTGAATGTCAGAGCCCGGCCCCGCATCGAACGCCCGGTTGCAGCGTCGATCACCTCGGCGAGCCCCTCGTCGTCCTTGAGAACCAGCACATCCTCGTGCCGCCGGTATTCGGCCAGCCGGGCCGTCCCGTAACTGCTCCCCTGCCGGGCAGCCACCGATCCACGTGCCTCGATCCGGGACAGCGAACGGCGCCCTCCGATCTCCTCCAGGACGGCGTCCATGGCCTCGGCGGTGAGGCTGGCGTCGCGGCGCGTCATCCTCACATTGCCGCGGAACAACGCCAGGTCCCGCGCTTCGTCCATGATGAGATTGTCGGCACTCAACATCGTGACCAGCGGCGCCGCGCCGCTCCCTCCCCCTTCGGGGGCGGTCGTCCGCTCGACGAAACGGGCGACGACCCGGGTGGTGGCCCGCAGCTGGCGGGCGGCCTCGTCGAGGGTGATCGATTCGGCCTGCAGGCTGTTCCCTTCGTGCCAGCCACGCGCCCCGCCCGAGTAAACCACTCGGCGGGCGGCACGGTCGGCATGCAGGAGCCCGGCCTGGAACGACACGGCCGACCCGCTGCCGAACCCGGGCGCGCCCTCTCCTCCGGTGGACACGGTGCGCACGTCGCCCCGCGCCTGCAGGGTCCGGGCGACGGGATGCACGTCGATCTCCTGCGCCGCGATGCGGTCGCGGGGCCCGAAAACGACCGGCTCGCCTCGAAGCTCGAGCAGGTCCTCGCTCTTGCGTAGACGCGCGAACTGGCTGCGGGAGGTCAGCTCGCCCGACGCGAACCGGCAGCCACCCGAAGCTTCGACTTCCACAAGTTCGCGGGCCGGACCGCCAAACCGCGCGTGCAGCGTCTCGGCCCGGATCTCACGCGGCGGCCCATCGGCCGCGGCCACGTGGTGGGCCCGGACATCGCCGTAGGCGTGGATTTCCCGCACCTCGTGGGTCGCGCTGTCCAAGGTGATCTTGACGTAATGGCTTTCCAGCACGTCGCCGCCGCGGACGATTCGAACCGCATCCGTCAGGGTCACGGTCGAGCCCTCGAGATCGGCCACCAGGTCCCCGGCCGTGGCGCTGACCGGCTGCCCCTCGTCCCCGGCGCGCACCTGCACCACGACCTGGTCCGGGATCTTGAGCTGGCGCTGTCCGACCAGGTAGTTCAGGCCCCGACCGCTGCCTTCGAGCGCTGGAGCACTGAAGGCGATGTCGTCCGCGGTGAAAATGACGTCGCGATCGCTGTCATAAGACAGTGTCTCGGTCCTCAGGCTCAGTCCATCGCTCACCTCGACCTCGATATCACCCGAGAGCTGCGCCCGCCGGGCCGCCGGATCGAACTGGCCATGTGACCCGCGCACCGTGATCGCCCGGCCGGCCTCGTCATAGAGGGTGAGTGCCACCCCTTCCAGGCTCTTGCGGTCGCCGCTGAATCCCGCCACCGCACGGGCGCGCAGGACGAAAGCTGGTCGTCCCTCGCGGCTCCCGGCGATCTCGAACTGCTCGGACTGGTCGACCACGGCGCCGCCGGTCCCCGGAACCTCCGGCAGGGGCGACATGGTGATGTCCGTCTGCGCGCGTTCACGCCGCCCGTAGCTGGCGGCCACCGCCAGGATGAGCCCGGCCAGCACCACGAGCAGCCCGGCGCGCAGGGCGCGGACAGCTCGCCAGGACCGGTCGCGCAGGCGGGGCGGGGCGTCTGACACGGGATCTCCTAGCGGCCCTGGAAGGCCGGCTTGCGCTTCTCGAGAAAGGCGCGCGTCCCCTCGCGCATGTCCTCCGTGGAGCAGATCAGCCCAAAGAGCGCCGCCTCGAGCCGCTGTCCGTCCGCCAGGCTCATATCGAGTCCCTGCTGGATCGCCTGCATCGCCAGGCGCAGCGCCATCGGCCCGCGCGCCAGGAGCGTGCGCGCCAGCGCGTCCGCGGACGCGGCGAGTTCGGCCGCCGGAACCACCCGGTTGACGAGCCCGATGCGGTGCGCCTCGCGGGCGTCGATCATCTCGCCGGTCAGGATCAGTTCCATGGCCCGCCCGGGGCCGATCAACCGGGCCAGCCTCTGGGTCCCGCCGTAGCCGGGAATGATCCCGAGCGTCGTCTCCGGCAGTCCCACGCGCGCGGTCTCCGCGGCGATCCGCAGGGTACAGGCCAGGGCCAGCTCG
>JANNTZ010000140.1:0-7143 GCA_031394595.1 Acidobacteriota bacterium | reverse complement strand
CCACCCTCGTCCGGCAGATGAGCCTGGAGGAGATTGCCGGGGCCTCCTCCGACGTGGTCCGCGGGCGGGTCGAATCGACCCGATCGTTCTGGGAGGGGAAGCAAATCTTAACCGAAGTGACGCTGACTGTCGGCCGCGCCTACAAAGGGAAGGCAGCCGGGCGCGTGACATTCCTTCAGCTCGGCGGGCAGGTTTCCACGCCGGTGCCGCTGGACATGACGGTCCCGGGCGCTCCGGTGCACCGGATCGGGGACGAGGGGTTCTATTTCCTCGAACCGGGGTCCCCCGGCCGGAGGATCATCGTCGGGCTGTTTCGCGGCCACGTGCCGCTGCGCCGCGACGCCGGGGGTGAATTCATCCAGTTCGACGGGCGGCGCCTGCAGCCCCACCAGTTCGAGGACGAAATCCGGAGGGCGCTGGCGGCGCAGGAACGCAGCCCGGCGCCGGTCAATTGAGACACGCGCCGGGTGTTGGAGTCCTCCCCGTCCGCGTCATCGCCGGCGCGATCGTTCTGTCCCTCATGCTCGTCTCCGGGCCCGTCCCGTCCCTGGCCGGCGGCAACCTCGAGGCGGTGGTCAACAACAACACGAAGATCACCGACTCCGTCTGGATCTCGCGGGCGTTGCCGATCACCTGGAAGATCAATTCCCAGGGGGCGATCAACAACTGCGACGATGGCAACCCGCTGTGCGTCGGCGGTGTGTCGCCGATCACCCTGCAGCGGGTGATCGACGCGATGACGCAGGCCTTCACGATCTGGCAGAACATCCCCTCGTCGACCATCGCCTTCTCGTACACCGGCACGACGACGCAGACCAACATCGGTCTCGACAACGTGCGGCTCGTCACCTGGGCCGACACCAACCCGAACACCTGCGGCACCGGGACGGTCGCCACGACCCCGAGCAGCCGGCTGGCGGCCGCCCTGACCGTGACCGACGCCAATCGCGATTTGAACGCCGATGGGGTCGTCGATCTCGACCCTGCCATCTACCCGACCGGCACGGTGCTCCCGGTCGGGACGATCGTCGACGCCGACATGGCCTGGTGCCCGGCCGCCAACGATTACGTCGACACGCCGATCGATGCCCCGCTGACTTTCGACATCGTCGCGGTCGGGACGCACGAGATTGGCCACTTCCACGGTCTGTCCCACTCGCCGCTGATCGCGCCGGTCGCCACGATGCTCCCGTTCGTCGAGGGATCGGTGTCCTACCAGACCGATATCCGGACCCTCTCCCAGGATGACATCATCGCCTCGTCGCATTTCTACCCCGACCCGGGCGCGGCCAGCGGCTGGGGGACGATCCGCGGGCGACTCCTCTTGTCGGACCTGGCGACCGGGGCGGACGGCGTGAGTGTCACGGCCATCAACCGGCGCACCGGCGAGCAGATTTCGCAGGCGATCTCGGTGTCCCGTTTCACCCTGTCCTCGGATCTTCCGGGGTCGTTCCGGCTCGATCGGCTGCCACCGGGCGACTACGCCATCGCGATCGAGTATTTCGATGGGACGGACACCACCGGTTTCGATTCCTGGTGGGACAACAACCGTTACAACACGACGGTTTTCAACAGCAACGTCAGCGGCGGGCAGCAACCGCTGACGGTGCGGCCAGAGTTCTGGAACAGCGGCGAGAGCGCCACCGATGACCTGACCGCCGCCGAAACCGTCACGATCGCCGCGGGACAGACACGCGATCTCGGGTCGCTCGTGATCAACATGGTGGACCCGCCGGCACCGGCCGGCTGGACACCGCTCAACATGCCGAACGGCGTGATCACGCAGGTGGCGTTCCCGGCCGGGTTCAGCTTCCCCTTCTACGGCCAGCCGTACACCAGCGCCTACGTCAGCGACAATTCCAACGTGGCGTTCGGATTCGCCCAGGACACCTCGTCGGACACGCGGAACTTTCTCGGGCCGAACCCGGCGACGCTCGGCGCCGTGCCGCCGCGCATCGGCCTGCCGATGAGCAACCTCGACCCGGGGATCGACAACCGGGCCGGCCGTGGGGGTCCGCTGGATGTCTTCAGCCGCGCCGTCAACGATACGGCGGGCGAACGGGTGGAAATCCTTTTCCTCGGCGTCCCGATGATCTCGACGCTGAAGAGCAACACGGTGATCCTCAGATTGTTCCGAACGGGAAGGATCGAAATCGACTCCCGATTCGTGTCGGCTTGGTGGGGAATCGTCGGGGTCAGCCCGGGCGGCCCGGGTCCCGCACCCGGGGTCGAACTGGATCTGTCACGGGACCTCGGCCAGACCTATTCGGGTGCCGCCGGGCAGGCGGTCTACGAGTATTTCGAGTTTGTCCAGCCGGCGGTGGTCGGGGGGCAGGACCTGCTGCAGGACGCCTATGACCTGAACGGCGCCCTCCTGGTGTTCCTCCCGAACGCCGCCGGGGGGTTCAACGTCTCGTCGCCCAATTTTGCCGTGGCCGCGCCGACCGCCGAAGTCCCGGGGCTGAGGTTCGTGGATGCCACCGGTCTGGCGTGGGACTCAGCCCCCGGCGCGGCGACCTACAACGTCTACCGCGGCGGGATCCCCGGTCTGGTGGATGCCGACGCCAACGGCGCCGCCGAGACCTACGGCGCCTGCCTGCAGAACGGCATCACCCTCACAGCCGCCAGCGACCCCGCCACGCCGCCGATCGACCAGGCTTTCTTCTACCTGGTCACCGCCGCCAATGCCGGCGGCGACGGTCCGTTCGGGTTCGCAAGCAACGGCGCGCCTCGCCCCAACACCGCCCCCTGTCCCTGAACGGGAACCCGGTGTTCAGCTGTCGGAGTCCCGCTCACCGCGGGCGCCGATGAACCAGTGCTCCTTGTCCTTGAACAGCACGTTGAAGGACGTCAGGGACCCGTAGATCCGGGTGATGTACTGCTGCAGCTCGACCCGGTCCTCGGCGCCGAGCTTCGGATGGCTGTTGATCCGCTGCTCCATGACCCGCAGGCGGTCGCGGACCATGGTGATCTTGTGGAAGAAGACCTCGATCGGGATCGCCTTCTCCTGGGTGTCGGACTTCCCCGGGCGGATGATCAGTGTCCCCCCCTCGAACCGTCCCGACAGACGCACGTCGGAGAGCCCCAGGAGCTCATCGAGCGCGTCCTTCAGGGCCCACTTGACGGCACCGCGATCCAGGGCTGGCTGTCCCTCGTCCATCGTCGGTCCTCCCCTCAGTGCACCGCCGGCAGCATCGGCTCGAGGCACTCCCAGACGGATTGGAGCGACTCCCCCTTGCAGACGACGCTGGCCGACCGCGCGGTCCTGTCGGTCGCCGGGTTGAAGGCGACCGAATACCCGGAATGCTCGAACATCGAGATGTCACCGTCGTTGTCGCCGATCGCGACCACTTCCCGGTAATCCACGCCGAACTGGGTGCAGAACAGGTCCACCGCCTCCCCCTTGCGCCCGTGCTCGACGTTGACCTTGACGCCTCCCGTCAGGATTCCATGCCGGGTCACCAGGCGGTTGCCGATCGCATAGGCCAGGTCGAGCTCGTTGTGGACCCGCTCCACGAGGAGCGTCAGACCGGTCGAGACCACCCCGATGACCAGACCGCGCCCCTTGAGCGCCTCGATGCATTCCTTCGCCCCGTGGCGGTACGGGATGGCGTCGGTGATCGCCCGGAGCTTCGATTCGGGCATCCCTTTCCAGAGGGCGGCGTCGCGGACGCAGAACTCGTGGTAGTCGATGCCGCCGCGCAGGAACTCCTCCTGGTGCAGGCGCGCCTCGGCCTGCCACACACCGAGGGTCTCGTGGATGTGCTGCCAGACGCTCGGGACGGGAGTGAGCGTCCCGTCCAGGTCGAAGAGGACGGCCCGGCAGGCGGGCACCAGGCTCACTGCTCTTCGGCGACGGCCGCCGCCGGCTCGCGGACATGGCCGGCGTTGTAGACATCGGCAAAGGCGGAAACGACGCGCCGGTCGTAGGCGCGATCGGACAGCTCGAACAGGCGGGCGATCGCCTTGTCGAACGACATCGCCTTCTGGTAAGGACGGTTGGTGGTCATGGCGTCGAAGGCGTCGGCCACCGCGACGATGCGCGCCGCCACCGGGATCTGCTCCGCCTTCATCCCCAGCGGGTAGCCGCTGCCGTCCCAGCGCTCGTGGTGGTAGTGCATGCCGGGGATGATGTCCTTCATTGCCTTGATCTTGGAGAGCATCTGCGCTCCCTTGTCGGGGTGCTGCTTCATGACCGTGTATTCCTGGTCGGTCAGGACGGCCGGCTTGCGCAGGATCTTGTCCTCGATGCCGATCTTGCCGATGTCGTGGAACAACGAGGCGATGTGGATATCGCGGATCTCCTTGCGGCTGAGACCCATCTGCTTGGCGATCAGGACGGCGTACTTGTTGACGCGGTCCGAATGGCCGCGGGTGTAGGGATCCTTCTCGTCGATCGCCTCGGCCAGTGCTTTGACCGTGCCCATGAACAGCTCGCTGTTTTCCTGGGCGGCCGCCCGCAGGCGGACGATGTAGTCCTGCACCTGGTCGGCCATCGTGTTGAAGGTCTCCGCCAGCATGCCGAGCTCGTTGCGGCTGCGCACCGTCACCCGCTGATCGAGATCGCCGCGTGCGAAGGCCTCGGCGCCGGCGGTCAGCATCTGGATGGGTCGGGTGACGATCGCGGCCATGACATACGACAGCACCAGCGCCAGCCCGACCGCCAGGGCCGCCCAGACCAGCGTTGCCTGCACCATCTGGTTGACCACGGCGTACGCCTGCCGCTTGTCGATCTGGACGATGACACCCCAGCCCTGCTGCGTGGTATCGAACGAGGCGATGTAGGTGATCGGCTTCCCGTCCAGCGCCTCCTCGAACTCGGTGGTGAGGGCCGAGTGCCCGCCGGAACGTAGAAAGTCCTGCACCACGCCGAACTTGGTGTAGTCGAGCCGCTGAAGAAGCGCTTCCTCGTCCTGGGCGGCGAACAGGCGCCCCTGCGGATCGAGGGCGTAAATCATGTACGCGGCCCGGCGACCGCCGACCAGCGGATCCCAGAAGCCGGCGAAATCGACCACCGCCGTCAGGGCGCCGGCTCCCTGACGCCCGGCACCGAGCGGGACGCTGACCACCAGGACCGTGGTGCTCTCGCCCTTGCCCGTCTGCACGGTGATCGGATCGCCGACCGCCGCCTCCCCCGCGAGCGCGGCACCGGCCGCCGCCGTGATCGCCTCTCCGGCAATCCCGGCGGGCAGGCCGTTCCGCCGTGCCTCGGCCGGCGGACCGTCCCGCGGCGTGTAGCGCAGGACCAGCAGATCGGGCCCGAGAAGCCGGTCGAGCAATCGCGGGTCCGGGCCGGGGCTGCCGGGCCGCGCCGAGGCCTGCAAGGTCTCCGCGAGACGACCGAGCTGGGCCTGGATCGCCTGCACCGACGCATCGAGCTGGCGCACCACGGCGGCCGCGATCTGCAGCTGCACTTCCTGCTGCGACGTGACCAGGGTCTCGCGGCTGGTCCCGATCAGCTTCCAGGCGGTGACCCCGAGCGGCATGAGGGCGACGGCCGCCAGCACGGCGAGGAACAGATAGACGATCTTGCGCGCGGGGCGGCGTGGCGCCTCACGCGCCTTGGCGGCTGGTTTTTCGCTCATTGGTCGCGGGATCCTGCCTCTCGGGTCGGGGCCCGCCTGCGGCCACCCTCTGGATCAACGGGCGGAGCGGCAGGGTCATTTATAGGGGATGGCCCGGGGAGTGTCAACCCGCGTCAGCGATCGCGTGGGATCGCCATCATGCGATCCAGGGCGCGCCGGGCTCCGGCGGCATCGTCCGGGTCCACGGTGATCTCGAAGACCCGTTCCTCGAGCGCCCGCCGCACCGACTTCAGGTCGACCATCTTCATGTACGGGCAATGCAGGCGGCAGCCGATGCACCCGTCGGCGGCGATGAACTCGCGCCCCGGGAAACGCTTCTTGAGCTGGTGGATCAGCGCCCACTCGGTGGCCACCAGGAAGGTGCGGGCCTCCGGGTGCCGCTCGACGGCGGCAATCATGCCGGAGGTCGAGCAAATCTCGTCGGCCATCGCCAGGACGTCCTCGCGGCACTCGGGGTGGGCGATGATCACCGCGCCTGGATGCTCGCGCCGCGTCTTGTCGACGCTGGCGCCGCGCAGCACATCGTGGGTCGGGCAGACGCCGTCGTAGATGGCAAACTGCTTGTCGGGGACCTGGCGCGCCACCCAGCGCCCCAGGTTCCGGTCCGGTGTGAAAAGGATGCGATCGTTCTTCAGGCTGCGGACGACCGACACCGCGTTCGCCGACGTGCAGCAGATGTCCGACAGCGCCTTCACTTCGGCGCTGCTGTTGATGTAGGTCACCACCGTGTGGTCCGGGTAGCGTGCCTTCCATTCGAGGAGGGACTCCGGCGAGATCGAGTCGGCGAGCGAGCATCCGGCCGACAGGTTGGGCAGCAGGACCGTCCGGTCGGGGTTGAGAATCTTCGCCGATTCCGCCATGAAGTGCACACCGCAGAACACGATGATCTCCGCCGAGGTGCGGCCGGCCTCCAGCGCCAGACCGAGCGAGTCGCCCACGAAATCCGCGACTTCCTGCACCTCCGGCAGCTGGTAGTTGTGCGCCAGCAGCACGGCGCGGCGTTCCCGGGCCAGGGTCCGGATCGCCTCGATTTCCCGGGCCGTTGCCGCCGGGTCGGCGACCTGCCACGGCGCCGGCACGGTCCCGGTGTCGCAGGCCAGGCTCGACTCAACGCTCATGATCCCTCCGCTCCTGCCGCCGTTCCGGCCCCCGGCGATCCCGGACCCGCGCCCCACGGTCCGGCCTGACTTCCGCGGTTCCGGCCGGGAAGACCCTCCAGAACTCCTTCTTGATCAGGCTGGTGATCGTCCCGCTCTTGGAGAAGCCGTGGTAGCGCGCCACCGCCTGCAGCATGGCGAGATCCTGATCGGTGGCCGTGAAGCTGCGGATCTTCTTGTGGACGATCATCAATTCCTATATACGTCTTATATAGTCAGACGTGCCGATCCTACCCAGCACCGAAACCCGTGTCAAGCCTGCCCCTCGCTGGGGTGCCCCCAGTCGCGGGTGGCGGGCCGCAGCGCGTCGCCGCTCCGCACTCGCTCGCGAGGGCCACGGGGTGCCCATCCAATGCACATGGCGCGGCTCGAGGTCGCTGCGCCGCGCTGCGGCCCGCCAC
>JANNTZ010000111.1:0-1527 GCA_031394595.1 Acidobacteriota bacterium | reverse complement strand
GCACCGCTCCTCCATTCCGCCGGAACTCCTCCACGGCACGCCGTGCTTCCTCCACCTTTCCCTGCCTGGACAGATAGGTGATCAAGTAATCCAGCGCCACCGGGTTCCGCGGTGTCAACCGCAAGAACTCGCGCGCCGGTTCCTCGGCGGCACCCTCGTTCTGATCGGCAGAGTCCCCGAGGAGGGCCGCGAGATAGTTGAGCGGTCGGAAATCACCGGGGAACAATCGTCTGTAGGCCCGCAGGCGTTCAATCTCGAGGTCATAGTCGAGGTTCGCTTCGAGCCAGTCGATTTCGTACCACAGGCGGATCCGATCCGGCTGGCTCCGGGAGCGCTGGAAGGCCTCTCGGACCATCCGAAGCCAGAGGTCGAAGTTGCCGGTGTTCCAGTGAGCGGCGGCCAGTTCTCTGTAGGCGTCGAGGAATCCGGGGTCGATCTCGATCGCCCGGCTGAACAGAGCGATCGTGTCGCCTTCGTCCATCTGCTCCTCGTCGATCCTGCTCGCCATGACAAACGCCTGGTAGGCGGGAAGCGAGGTCGTCGTCGGGGGCAGATCGGAAGCCAGAGTCTGGGCCGATTCGCCCAAGGCGCGTCTCAACCGGAGGGCGATCCGATGCAGGGCAGAGAGGACCTCCTCCCGGCCGGTGACCGATTCCGAAAAAGCGGCAGCCGGTCGCCCCGAACCCGGCCGCAATAGCGTCACGGCAAGGCGATAATCCGTTCCCTCGCGCGACGTTTCGCCCGTCACGTAGCCGGCGATGCCGGCGGCGTCGGCAAGCCGCTCGGCCTGAGCCGGTTCGAGTCGTGTGAAGGATCCGTCGGTCTGACTCGAGAGCAGCTCGGAGCGACTGCGGCCGCGCACGATCTCGACGAACTGCGACCGCGCCATCATCTGTTCAACGGCGTCGCGGATCACGGCGTCGAGATCCGGTTCGTCAGTCCGGTTCTCGAAATCTGCGATCAGGATGCGATCCCCCTGCCGGAACGGCGCCGCCGGGCGCAACTGACGCCAGGCCACGATGCCGCCGACGCCGACCAGGGCGCCGACGATCCCCAGCGTCGCCAGCCGGGCGCGCCGGCCGCGCAGCAGGCCGGCGGCGGGTCCAGGCCCGGCAGCGGGCAGCGGCCCTGCCGTGGTCCGGTCGGCCGGCAACGGCGTGCCCGGGGTCCTGGCCGCCTGCACCCCGGAGTCGGTGGCGCGGCGGAGTTTTCGCAGGTCGACCGCGAGTTGATCGGTGTGCTGGTAGCGGTCGGCCGGGTCCTTCTCCAGGCACTCGCCGATGATCCGGTCCAGTTCCGCCGGGATGCCGGGGGCGTGCGCGGAAGCCGGCCCCGGCTGGTCCCGGATGATGGCGCTCATGATGTCAGTCGCCGTCGCCCCCTCGAACGGCAGCCGGCCGGTCGCCATCTCGTAGAGCACGATGCCGAACGAGAACAGGTCGGAACGGTGGTCGACTACCTGGCCGCGCGCCTGCTCCGGCGACATGTAGGCGGCGGTGCCGAAGATCTTCCCCTCCCGGGTCATGT
>JANNTZ010000107.1:0-11839 GCA_031394595.1 Acidobacteriota bacterium | reverse complement strand
CTGGCGGAGTGGATCCTGGCCGATGCCCTGCCGGTCCGCCTGCAGCTCCAGATCCACAAGTACATCTGGCCCCCCGACGCGCGCGGCGTGTGAGACATCGATGAGCGCGCGCCCCCGTGACTTCGTGGTTGTCCTGCTGAGCGGTGGTATGGACTCCTGCGTGGCCGTGGCGATGACGCGGCAGGATGCCGAGCTGGCCCTCCTGCACGTCAGCTATGGACAGCGCACGGAGGACCGGGAACGCCGGGCATTCCGCGACATCGCCCGGCACTGGGGCGTGACCCGCACCCTCGAGACCCGGATCGATCCGCTCCGCGTCATCGGCGGTTCGGCCCTCACCGATCCCTCGCGCAATGCGATCGACGCCCGACGATCCGGGTCGCCGGTCCCCGACACCTACGTGCCGTTCCGGAACACCCACCTCCTGGCGACCGCGGTCTCCTGGGCGGAGGTGCTGGGCGCACGCCATGTAGTGATCGGCGCGGTGGAGGAGGACAGCAGCGGCTATCCCGATTGCCGCGCCTCCTACTACGAAGCCTTCAACCGCCTGGTGCGTGAGGGGACGCGCCCGGAAACCCGTCTCCAGGTGGTCACCCCCGTCATCCGGATGAGCAAGGCCGACATCGTGCGGATCGGGGTCCGACTGCAGGCCCCCCTCCACCTCACCTGGTCCTGCTACACGGAGACCGAGGTCGCCTGCGGGAAGTGCGAGTCCTGCCGGTTGCGCCTGCGCGGTTTCGCGGAGGCCGGGGTGAAGGATCCCCTGCCCTACGCTCCATGACCGCCCCGGGTCGCCTGAACGAGTTCGATTATGTCCTCCCGGCGGAGCGCATCGCCCAGACCCCATGCGCGCGGCGCGACCAGGCGCGTCTGATGGTGATCGAACGCAAGCATCCGGAGGCGGCGGCCGATCACACGATCGTGGCCTCCCTCGGGAAGTTCCTGAAGCCCGGTGACCTGATCGTCCTCAACGACAGCCGGGTCGTCCCGGCCCGGATCCGGGCCCGGAAGGCGACCGGCGGACGTGTGGACCTGCTCCTCCTCGATCGGGAAGGCGAAGGGGCGGAGGCCCCATGGCGCTGTCTCGCTTCGACCGGCAAGGGGATGCGTCCCGGTGTGCGGCTCCAGGTGGCCGCCGGATTCGAGGTCGAGGTGATCGGCGAAGGGACTGACGGCAGGATGCGGGTCCGGTTCCGGGCGGAACGCGGGGTACCCGACGACGCGCTGCAGCGACACGGTGTCATGCCGCTGCCGCCCTACATTCACCGCGATCCCGACGATCCACGCGACGGGCTCGATCGCGAGCGCTATCAGACGGTGTTCGCCCGCCGCGATGGATCGATCGCCGCCCCGACGGCCGGGCTGCATTTCACCGAGGACCTGATCGCGAGCCTGCGCGAACATGGTGTCACGATGGCCTGGATCACCCTGCACGTCGGCGCGGGGACATTTCAGCCGGTCCGGACGGAGAACATCGAGGATCACCGGATCGAACCGGAGGCGTACGAACTTCCCGCCGGCACGGCGGAGGCGATCGATGCCTGCCGTGGCAGGGGAGGACGGATCCTTGCGGTCGGGACGACGGTGACCCGCGTCCTGGAAGCCTGCGCCCTCGAAGACGGCCGGGTCCGGGCGGGGTCCGGGTGGTGCGATCTCTACATCCGGCCGGGGCACCGTTTTCGCGCCGTGGACGCCCTGCTGACCAATTTCCATCTGCCGCGGTCGTCCCTGGTGATCCTGGCTGCTGCCTTCGCCGGCCGGGATCGGATCCTGGCGGCCTACGCCGAAGCGATCGCCAGGGGTTACCGCTTCTACTCCTACGGCGACGCGATGCTGATCCTGTGAGCCCCCGCTTCGGGTTCGACGTGCTGGCGCATGACCCGGACACCGCCGCCCGCCGGGGACGCCTGACCACGCCGCACGGCCTCATCGAAACCCCCGCCTTCATGCCGGTCGGAACCGCCGCCACGGTCAAGGCGATGACCTCGGAAGAGCTTGTCTCCCTCGGGTTCGGGATGATCCTCAGTAACACCTACCACCTGGCGCTCCGTCCAGGCGAGGGAGTGATCGCCCGTCTCGGAGGGCTGCACCGGTTCATGAACTGGCAGGGCGCCATCCTGACCGACAGCGGCGGGTTCCAGGTGCTCAGCCTGAGCGAGCGCCGGCGCATCACCGAGGACGGGGTCATCTTCCGGTCCCACCTCGACGGCAGCCGGCTGGAAATGACCCCCGAGCGCAGCATGGCGATCCAGCAGGCCCTCGGGAGCGACATCGTCATGGCATTCGACGACTGTCCGCCGCTTCCCGCCGAGCGCGAAAGAATCGTGGCTGCCGTGGATCGGACGACACGCTGGGCACGCCGCTGCCGTGAGGCGTTCCGGCCCGACGATGGCCGGGCGCTGTTCGGCATCGTGCAAGGCGGTGACGACCTCGAACTCCGGGCGAGAAGTGTCCAGGAGATCGTCGGCCTCGGTTTCGACGGGCACGCAATCGGCGGGGTCTCGGTGGGGGAGAGCGCGGCCCGGAGCCGCGCCGCGGTCGCCGCGACCGCGCCGCTGCTCCCAGCCGATCGCCCCCGTTATCTGATGGGAATGGGCACACCCGCCGACCTGGTGGAGATGGTGGCGCTGGGATGCGATCTGTTCGACTGCGTCCTGCCGACACGCAACGCCCGGAACGGCTGCCTGTTCACCGGCACCGGGCGGATCCTCATCAAGCAGCATCAATACATCGAGGACCCGCGCCCGGTGGACGAATCGTGCGGCTGCCCGGTCTGCCGGACCTGCTCGCGCGCCTACCTGCGGCACCTCTACATGGCGGGCGAGATCCTCTCGATGCGGCTCAACACGCTGCACAACCTGCACCACTATGCCACGCTCATGGCGGCGGCGCGCCAGGCCATCGCGCAGGGCCGTTACGCCGCGTTCGTCACCGGGTTCCGCGCCCGCCAGGCGCCAGTCGCGCCCGGGATCGCCGCCGACTGACGTGCCGACCGGCGTCGACGTTGCGGCTGGGGAGGGCGGGTGCTAAGATTTCGCGCCATGAGCAGAGTCTTCATCGCCGTGCTGGCAGCCTCCCTCCTGGCGACCGCCTGTACCGGGAAGGGCGGGAAAGCGGCGGAGGCGGCCGGGCTCTACAGCCAGGGCAAGTACGCGGAGGCCCTCCCGATCCTCAAGGCCCTCCACGACGGCGGCCGGCGCGACGGATCCTCGATCTACCAGCTCGGTTACTGCCGGTTCGAGATCGACCATGACCCCGAGGCCCGGCGCGTGACGTGGGCCGAGGCCGAGCCGCTCCTCGCAAAGGAAATCAAGGAGCCCGGTGGCGCGACCCTCGAGCGTCTCTATTACCTGACATCGATCAATGCCTCCGAGCAGGACATCGTTACGGTGCAGTCGTACGCCCGCCAGGCGATCGACGTGGGGGAGAAGAGCGGCGATTCGAATGCCCTCACCGGGGAGGACTGGTTCCGCCTCGGCCGGATGCATGACTTCCTGGGCGAGGGATCGGACGCCGAAGCGGCCTACCGGCGGTCGGTCTCCGTTTTCGAACGCATCCCGGCGAAGAACCTTACCTACCGGGCGCTGGCCCGGGTGCGGGTTGCGGAGCAGATGCTGCGGGACCAGCGCTTCGACGAGGCGGCCCTTGCCTACGACGAGGCGCTGAAGGCGCTGCCCGGCACGCCCCATGTGCCGCCCTACCCCCACGCCCTGGCGCTCCTCGGCGTCGGCCGTTTTGAGGATGCGGCGACCCGATTCCTCCAGGACAGCGACGAGGAGACGATGACCGAGGCACAGTACGGGGCCGACCTGGCGCGCAAGGCGGTCGAAGCGGCGCCGGTCGAGGCGCGGGACGCCGACGGGACGCTGCTCAAGGACCTGCCACGCGAGGCGCTGGTCGAACGGGTTAGGGAGGCCGGCGCGATGCTCCGGAAAGCGCGCGAGAAATACACCTTACGGACCGGCGATCCGCTGCCGGCCGAGGTGCGGGACCGGCAGCGACGCTTCGTGGCCCTGCTGATCGAAGCGATGCTGCGGGACGGCGGGATCCAGGCACTGGCACTGGAGAACGGCGTCGCCGACCTGGTCCGCCGCTGACCGGCCGGTGAGCAACCCTCCTTCACACCCTTCCGGCCACCGCCCCCTCATCCGTCCTGCGATCCTCGTTCTCATCGTGGCCATGGTGACGTCGGGATCCGCCTGCAAGCCGGCGGTCGATCACGAATCGCGCCGGGCCGTGGACCTGGAGGTTGGCCGCCGGGTGGCGGATCTGAGGCGGGCGCTGGACTCCCGGGCGGCGCGGGCCCGCGATCGTCTCGAGGCGGCCCGTGCCGACGCCGAGACGGCGCTGGCCCGGGGCGCGCGCGATCGGGGCCTCGACCCGGGGGCGGCGCAGGCTCAGGCCCGGCGTGCCCTCGAGGAGGGGGCCGCGGTGCAGGGAGAAGAGCCCCCCGCGCGGATAGCCGGGGGGGCCCGGGGGGCCCTCGAGGCGGGGGCCGCGGTCGTGGAGGCGGCGGCCCGGGACGGTAGCGAGGCGGCAGCCGGGTGGGCGCGTGTCATCCAGGACCGGATGATGCGTCTGCAACAGTCGATCCGGTCGCCCGGAGATGCCGATGGCCTATCTAAAGATTCCTGACGGTCCCGTCGCCCTGCTGGGTGATGCCCACCTGCGCGAGGACGACCGCGAGGTGGAGGCGTTTGTGGCGTTCCTCGAGACCCTCCCCTCCGACCTGCGGACGCTCGCGATCCTCGGAGACCTGTTCGCGGTCTGGATCGGTTCGGTCGATCTCGAAAGGGCCCACCACGCCCGCGTCGTGGCGGCGCTGCGCCGGTTGCGCGCGCGCGGCTGTCGGCTGGTCTACGTCGAAGGGAACCACGATTACTACCTGAGGCGTCTTCATGACGGATCGTTGTTCGACGCTTTCGACGAGAGCGGGCTCGACGGTCCGTTGGCGGGTCGCCGGGCGCACCTGGCGCATGGCGACCTGGTGAACCCCCACGACCGGCAATACCTGGCGTGGCGGGCGGTCTCGAAGAGCCGGCCGTTCTTCGGGGCCTACAGCCTGCTCCCGGCCGGGCTGCGGCGCCGGATCGTCGCGGGGCTCGAGACGTCGCTGGCCCGCACCAATCTCGAATACCGGCGTGGTTTCCCGATCGAAGAGTGCTCCGTCTATGCGCGGTCCCGTATCGCCGCCGGCGCCGAACTGATCGTCCTGGGACATTTTCACGAGGAGCGGCGCTTCGACTACGAAGCGGGAGGGCGGCGCGGGAGCGTCTTCGTCCTGCCGGCCTGGCGAACGGGGCACCGCTACCTGCGCGTCGAACCCGGTTCGGACCCGGTGTTCGTCTCTGCCTCCACGAGGGCGTCATAGAGATCCATCAGACGACGCGTGATCGGTCCCGGCCGCCCGTGGCGGATCGGCCACCCATCACAGCGGCGCACCGGCAGGACTCCTTTGAGTGTGCTGGTCAGGAAGGCCTCGTCCGCGCCGCGCAGCCGGTCGGGGCCAAATGCTTCCTCGCTGACCGGCAGGCGTTCCTGTCGGGCCAGGTCGATGACGATGCCACGCGTGATCCCTTCCAGCAGCCCTTCCCCCAGGGGCGGAGTCTCCAGCCGCCCGCCGACGACGATGAAGACGTTGCTGGTGGCTCCCTCGGTCACGCGGCCATCGGCATTCAACAGGATCGGCTCGAAAGCCCCAAGTCGCTTCCCCTCGCTCCAGGCGAGGAAGTTGTTGAGCAGGTTGCCGGACTTGATCGCCGGGTCGAGGGCCGCCCGGGCGTTGCGCTGCACCTCGACCACCGCCACGTCGACCCCTTCTTCGCGGGCATTCCGCGGCAACGCCGGACAGGGCCGGACATGAACGACGAGCGTCGGATCGCCGCACCCCTCGGTGTCGTACCCGACCGGGCCGATACCGCGCGTCAGGACGATCCGGATCGCCGACTCCGTGTTGGCCGCCGCCTCGAGGGTCCGGGTCACTTCGGTCTGCAGGTCCGCGGGAGCCGGGGGCCAGGGGATGCCGAGCCGGTCAGCCGAACGACGCAGCCGGTCGAGATGGGGCTCCAGCCGGAACGGCCGCCCGTGGTAAGTGCGGACGGTTTCGTAAACCCCGTCGCCGAAGAGAAAGCCGCGATCCAGGGGCGAGACCGACGCGCTCCCCGGTGGCGTGATGGTGCCGTTGACGTTGACCCGTTCGCCCATGGTGCTATCATACGCGCTCGCATTTCCATCATGATCCTCGGAATCGGCCTCGATCTCTGCGATGTCCGCCGCCTGCAGCGTGCCCTCACGCGGGCCGGTTTCCGCGAGCGTGTGTTCGCCGGCAGCGAGATCCGCGACTGCGATCGGCGGGCCCGGCGGCATGTCCACTACGCGGCCCGCTTCGCGGCGAAGGAAGCGTTCTTCAAGGCCATCGGCACCGGCTGGGGCAAGGGAGTCGGCTGGCGCGACGTGGTTGTCGAGCGCCGCGGCGACGGTCCGCCGCGGCTGCAGATTGCCGGCGCCGCAGCCCGGCATGCCGAGGCGATGGGTGTCCGGCAGACTCACCTGACGATCGCCCACGACGGCGACTACGCGGTCGCCGTCGTCGTCCTCGAAGGTTTGCCGGGGCGTCGTGACCGCGGCGCGTCGCGGACATGAGCCCTCCGCGCGGGCCGGGAAGCGAAGCGGGCGCGCGTGTCGAGCGCGGCCGGCAGGCGCGGCGCCTTCGCGGGGTGATTGCCCTGACCGGGACGGTGCTGATCGTCGAGGCGGTGGGTGGTGTCCTGTCGGGCAGCCTGGCGCTGATCTCCGACGCCGGCCACATGTTCACGGACCTGCTGGCCCTGGTCCTCAGCCTCATGGCGGTGCGCTTCGCCGCGCTTCCGGCCAACCCGGCGAAAACCTGGGGCTATCACCGTCTGGAGATCCTCACCGCCCTGCTCAACGGCGCGCTGCTCCTCGGCCTGTCCTCGTGGCTGCTGTACCGGGCGTTCCGGCGGCTGCTGGACCCGGTGCCGGTGGAGGGGCCGCTGATGATCGGCGTGGCGGTGGTGGGACTGCTGGCGAACCTGGTGTCGGTCGCGGCTCTCTCGGGGAGCGGGAATACCCTCAACCTGAAGGCCGCCCGCATGCACGTGATCGGCGATGCGCTCTCGTCGCTGGGCGTGGTGGTCGCGGGCGCGGTCATCGCGCTGACCGGCTGGCACCGGATTGACCCGGTGGTCGCCGCGGTCATCGGGGTGGTCATCATCGCGGGGGCGGTTCGGCTGGTGCGCGAGGCGGTGGATGTGCTGCTCGAGGCCACGCCCGCCGGGATCGATCCCGACGCGGTCGGTCGGGCGATCGGCGCGATCCCCGGCGTGGTGGAGGTCCACGACCTTCACGTCTGGAGCATCACCACCGGTTTGCCGGCGCTGAGCGGCCACGTCCGGGTGGCCGACTCCCACCGCGGCGATCCGGACGAGGTCCTGACCCTCATCAAGCGCAGTCTGCGCGACCGGTTCGGCATCGTCCACACGACGATCCAGGTCGAGTCGGAGTCCTACCAGGAACTGGGTGACGTGCACTGACGGCGGTCTGGGACAGCCTGGTTCAGCGGGGATGGGCTGGTTCAGCGGGGCGGCCGGCCGGCGCCGCTCTCCTTGGGCGGGCAACCGGTCGGGGGGCAGGGCTTCTCGGGCGTGGTGTACAGCGAGGCGTAACGGGACGTCCCGAACGCCAGACCGCCGAACCACCGCGGGTAGCTGTTGTCGTGGCTCACTCCAAGGAAATGGTAGTGCTCCGGGAACGAGTAGCCGACCGGCAGACCGGCCCAGCCGACGACCGGCCACGACCAGCCTGCCACGACCGGGGCGGCGGGTGCGGCAGGGACGGCCGCCGGTGGGGGCGGTGACTGCCGGTTGTCGATGTTGATGACGATCGTCGCGGCATCGCCGTCCCTGCGGCGCACCTCGACGGTCCGTTCTTCCTCGATCCCGTCGCCGCTGCGCAGAACGACCTCGACCGTCTCGGCGTCAGCGTGGCGCGGTGCCGGTTCGGGCTTCGGCGGTGCGGGCAGCGCCGTTTCGATGCGACGCGTTTCCGGGAGGTCGGTGGCCGTCGGGAGTTCTGGAGTTCCGGGCAGCAGGCGCTCGCCGTCGGCGTCGAGATTGGTCAGGAGGAGCGCGCGGCGGCCCTGGCGGTCGGCGGTGCAGAAGATCCGCAGATCGGCCGAGGCGTACAGGATCTCCTCGCCGTCGGGGCACGGGAGATCGGCCGCGATCGCGACCTGCGAGAGGATCGGGGTGGCGCCAAGTACGAGGAGTGCGGCTTTCAGGATCGTCCATCGCGTGCGCCGGAACATGCCGACATTGTAGCACCAGGAGCCGGACAGGATCCTAGCCGGGAGCTTTGGCAGTGGTGTGCTATGCTGCGCCGGCCCGCGATCGACCGGTGGTCCCGGGTTGACCCGCGGATCCGGCCCGCGCATCCGGGGTCCCGGTCAGCCGGCACCGCACGGACACATCCTCATCATGACGCGGCGAAGCAAGACAGCGGCGCGCCCGCGACTCCTGCCGGGTCGTCTGGTCCTGCAGGACGGCACGGAGTACCCCGGAGTCTCCTGCGGCGCCGCCTCCCCGGCCGCGGGCGAGGTGGTGTTCACCACCGGCATGGTCGGGTACCCCGAGGCGCTGACCGACCCCTCGTATCGCGGCCAGATCCTCGTCTTCACGTATCCCTCGATCGGCAATTACGGGATGCCGGACGAACCCGGACCCCGGTCGGTGGGCCCGGTGGCGGAGGATGGGATGGGGGCGGGCACCGCGCCGATACCGCGTCCCTACGAGTCACCCCGGCCCCAGGTGAGCGGCCTGATCTGCGCCGCTTACTCGGAGGAGTTCTCGCACCATTCCGCCACCCGCAGTCTGGGATCGTGGCTGCGGCGCGCTGGAGTCCCGGGTCTCACCGGCATCGATACCCGCGCCCTGACCCGGAAGATCCGGCTGCACGGCGCCATCCTCGGACGCATCGAGATCCAGGGATGTCCGGCGCCCGACTTCGTCGATCCCAACGTCCGCAACCTGGTCCGGGAGGTCTCCACCGACCGAGTGCGCCGCTACGGCCGCGGCGGGACGCCGGTGGTGGTGATCGACTGCGGGGGCAAGCTGAACCAGGTCCGGATGCTGATCGATCGGGGCGCCGAAGTCCGGGTCGTGCCGTGGGACTACGACTTGACCGGCCGGCCGCGCGATTACGCCGGCGTGGTGCTGACCAACGGTCCGGGCGACCCGCGCCTGGCGGCTGCGACCATCGAGACGGTGCGGACATTGATGCGCCGCCGCGTGCCGGTCCTCGGGATCTGCCTCGGACACCAGATCCTGGCGCTCGCTGCCGGAGCCCGCACCTACAAGATGAAATTCGGCCACCGGGCGCACAACCAGCCGGCCGTGGAGACCCGCACCGGGCGCTGCTACCAGACCAGCCAGAACCACGGCTACGCGGTGGACGGCGCGTCGCTGCCACGCGGCTGGGCGGAATGGTTCAGGAACGCCAACGACGGGACCAACGAGGGGATCCGTCACGCCCGCGGACCCTGGAGGTCGGTGCAGTTCCACCCGGAGGCGGCGCCGGGACCGGGGGGCAGCGAGTGGATCCTGGACGAGTTCATGGCGGAGATCCGATGAAGGGCCGGCGAACCGGGGTTCGCGATCCGGCGACCGGACGACCGAAGCGGGTTCTGCTGCTCGGGTCCGGTGCCCTGAAGATCGGCGAGGCGGGGGAGTTCGACTACTCCGGGTCGCAGGCGATCAAGGCGCTGAAGGAGGAGGGCGTCGTGGTCTGGTTGATCAACCCGAACATCGCGACCATCCAGACTTCGCCCGGACTCGCCGACCGGATCTTTTTCCTGCCGGTGGAGCCGTCGTTCGTGACCCAGGTGATCGCCGAAGGGCGACCGGATGCCATCCTGCTGTCGTTCGGGGGCCAGACGGCTCTCAACTGCGGCCTGGCACTGCACCGGCAGGGGATCCTGCGCCGGTACGGCGTGCGGGTTCTCGGAAGTCCGATTTCCGCCATCGAGCAGACCGAGGATCGCCAGGTGTTCGCCCGGGCGATCCGGAAACTCGGCCTGAAAGTGCCGCGCAGCCAAGCGGCCGGCGATCCCGCCGCTGCCCTCCGGGTGGCCCGGTCGATCGGCTACCCGGTCATGATGCGGACCGCTTTTTCCCTCGGCGGAAAGGGTTCGGGCGTGGCCCGGACCGAGGCGGACCTGCGCCGGCTGGCTGACGAGGCCTTCGCCACCTCGCCGCAGGTCCTGATCGAGGAGGACCTGACCGGTTGGAAGGAAATCGAGTACGAAGTCGTCCGCGACCAGGCCGACAACTGCATCGCGGTCTGCAACATGGAGAACGTCGACCCGCTCGGGGTCCACACCGGCGAGTCGATTGTCGTGGCGCCGTCGCAGACCCTGACCGACCGCGAGTATTTTCTGCTGCGCGATATCGCCTTCCAGGTCATCAGGCACTTCGGGATCGTCGGCGAATGCAACATCCAGTACGCGCTCGATCCGCGTACCGATGATTACCGGATCATCGAGGTCAACGCCCGCCTGTCGCGGTCGTCGGCCCTGGCGAGCAAGGCGACCGGCTACCCGCTGGCCCGCATCGCCGCGAAACTGGCGCTTGGCCACCGCCTGCCGGATCTCAAGAACTCCATGAATGACACGACCACCGCCTGCTTCGAGCCGGCGCTCGACTACCTGGTCGTCAAGATGCCCAAGTGGGACCTGGAGAAGTTCAAGGGCGCGTCGCATTTCATCGGCAGCGAGATGAAATCGGTCGGCGAGGTGATGGCGATCGGACGGTCCTTCGAAGAGGCGATCCAGAAGGGTTGCCGGATGCTGGGTGACAACATCCACGGCCTGGTCGGCAACGACTTCAACATCCGGCAGTCGCTGCAGGACCTGTCACGGCCGACACCGCGCCGGGTCTTCGCGCTGGCCGAGGCGATGGGCCGCGGCGCCTCGGTGGATCGCCTGGCCCGCCAGACCGGGATCGATCCGTGGTTCCTGGCGAAGCTGCGCCGCATCGTGGACCTGCGCGACGAGCTGCGGGGGCACCGCCGGAACCTGCCGCCCGAGCTGCTCCGGCGGGCCAAGGAACATGGTTTTTCGGACGAGCAGATCGCCCGGTTCACGGGGCGATCGGCCGCGGCCGTTGCGGCGCAGCGCGATCGCGCCGCCATCCGGCCGGTGGTGAAGCAGATCGACACCCTCGCGGCCGAATGGCCGGTCCGGACCAACTACCTCTACATGACTTACAACGGCACGGAGAACGACCTGGAGCCGACGGACGGATCGCGCAAGGTGATGATCCTGGGTTCGGGGGCCTACCGGATCGGGTCCTCGGTGGAGTTCGACTGGTGCTGCGTCAGCGCGGCGGCGGCCCTGCGCCGAATCGGTCTCGCGCCGATCGTGGTCAATTGCAACCCGGAGACGGTTTCCACCGACTACGACATGGGGCACACGCTGTACTTCGAGGAACTGACCTTCGAACGGATCCTCGACATCTGGAAGGCGGAGCGGCCGGCCGGAATCCTGCTGGCGTTCGGCGGGCAGATCCCGAACAACCACGCCCTGGCCTGCGCCCGCGCCGGCATCCCGGTCTTCGGGACCCAGCCCCGTGACATCGATCGGGCCGAGGACCGCCACAAGTTTTCCACCCTCCTGGATGGGCTCGGGATCCCGCAACCGGCCTGGGAGGAAGTGCGGACGCAGCGGGCCGCCGAACGGTTCGCCGAACGGGTCGGGTACCCGGTGCTGGTGCGGCCGTCCTATGTCCTGTCCGGGGCGGCGATGCGCATCGCCTCGGACACCGCC
>JANNTZ010000056.1:0-12472 GCA_031394595.1 Acidobacteriota bacterium | reverse complement strand
GAAAAACGGCGGGACAATCAAGATCTGCGCAGTCGTCTCCAGCACCCCAAGCCACTGCTTGATGGTGGGCACGCTCACTCCGAGCGGGGCGGCCAGGTCGGTCTTGTTCAACACCTGCCCGTGCCGACTCGCCACGAGCGCGAGGAAACGGCGGAACGTCACGAGATCCTTCACCGCCGTCACCGCACGAACATCCCGCTCCAGGTAGGTCTGCAGGTAAGAACTGAACCAGAGCCTCGCCCCACCCGGTCGCGCCAGCGCTTCGGGATAGCCGCCCCGCAGCAGCGTCACCTTCGGCGTCTCGCGGCTGGAAAACGGAAGGAGTTGGAGGACGGCGGCGCGTCCGGCCATGGATTCGGTGACACCCTGCATCAGCGACGCTTCCTGCGAACCCGTGAGCAGCCACTGGCCCGTGCGACGCGGCTGGCGATCGATCCGCGAGCGGACGAACGCGAACACCTCCGGCACGTGCTGCACCTCGTCGAGTATCGCGGGCGTCTTTACCGCGTCGAGGAAGCCGTGCGGATCGGCCCGGAGCCGCGCCACCAAGTCGGGGTCTTCGAGCAGGAAGTAGGTCGCCTTGGGAAAAAGCCGGCGTAGCAGCATGGTCTTGCCCGCCCGCCGGGGGCCGCTCAGCACCACGGCGGGAAAGTGGCGGCTCGCCTGCGCCACCTGCTTTTCCAGTTCTCGATGGATGTATTTCACGATTGAGATTTCTAAAGTGCAACTATAGAGTACTCAAACGCCGAATCGCCGGTCAACTGGCATTGGGGAGGTCCACCGTGTTGCCGACGGGCGGCTTGCAGCGTCCGTTCGCGACAACCTTGCGGCCGTCAGACACGGCCACGTCATCGATGCGTTCGTGCGGCTTGCCGCTCACATCCAGCCAGCTCATGATGACCTGGATGCGATCCAGATTCGCGCCGTCCGGGTCGCGCAGCGCCCGGATCATCAGCATCGGCGATTTGCCCGCCGGGACATGGGGGTTACTTGTCGCCGCCGCCCTTCTGGAGCGACTGCAGCACCTGGTCGAGGCTGAAGCTGCCGACTTTCTGGCTCGGCGGGAACTCCCTGAACGTGGCGAGGAACTGCCCGACATACTGCTGCGCCGGGACGAGCAGGAAGGCGTGGTCCAGCCTCCAGCGCCAATATTCCCAGCTGTGCTCGGCGGCTTCAAACGGGTCCGAGCGGATGTTGAACAATCTGGGGACACGCAGCGGCACGAACGGCTCCTGCCAGACATCCCCTGATAAAGTACCCATACGATCGCGACCTGCTCGTCGCCCTGATCACGATCCAGCGCGACCGCGGGGCAAGGACCGAGGCGATCCGGGCGGCCCGCCGCCTGACCGGACTGTACCCCGACGACCCGCAGGCGTCCGATCTGCTCCGATCCCTGGAAGCAGCCCCCTGACGACGGCCCGCTACTTCTTTTTCTGTTGTGGCGGAAACTTGCTGAACATCTTCGCGACGACCTGGTTGATCTTCTTTTCCACTTTGTCGGGGGCCGGGTTGACGGTGTCGCTGGCGACGCCGCGCCAGAGCAGGTTCTTCGATGTGCCGTCCAGCAGGTCCACAACGAGCGTGCCGACCGGGATGGTCCGCACGTTGACGCTCGTGGTCCCCCAGCCTCCTCCCCAGTAGGAGTGGCCGTACATTCCGGTCGAGGTCGAGTCCATCACCACCCTCTGGTCGGTGGAAACATGCGTGACCACGAACAGGTGTGGCACACCCTCCGCCGGTTTCAGTCCCTTGAGTCCCAGCTCTTTCTCGATGGCGGCCACGATCCGCTTCTCGTTCAGTTCGTTCTTCGCCGGGGTCCCCGCCATCCAGGCGAACGTCTGGAGCTTCGTGAAGTCGGCCTCCTTGTCGAAGTCGACGGTCACTCCCGCAAAGACGGGAGCCGCCAGGACGAGGACGGTCAGAATCGCCAACGGCCGAATTGTCATCGCTCTATTTCTCATCGATCCTCCTCGCATTGCGCACCATTACGTGAGAATTCAGGGCTTGATTCCCAGCCATTGCTCCGCCTCGCGGACGCTCTGGAAGACGCGAATCTTCATGGAGGTCCGTTGCTCGCCGAACGTCTGGTAGAGGCGGCTGAAGCCCATCGACACTTCCTTGTCCGCGACCATCGCCAGGCGCCCGTCCCCGATCAAGGCGTCGAGCATACCGTGCAGGGCCGTGAGGTCGCCGATCTGGTCCGGCGACATGTCGAGCCCGGTCATGCCTGTCATATCGACCAGGGCGTCCATGCCGGGTGACCAGCGGAGATCGTTGGTGACCTCCCGCATCCGTCGTTCCATCTCCGCCGCAGTGTTGTGGCCGGTGATCGTGACCCGGACGAGGTTGGCCTTGCGGTCGATGTCGTAGGTGTAAGGCATGAGTCGCCCCCTTTCAATCCCGGAGGACGATGTCCCTGGTGCCGGACCAGGTGCCGTCCGCCTGCCGCGTCAGGCTGATGATCCCGGGGCCGCCCCGTTTCCGGAGTCGGGCCCGGTAGTCGGACGTGATGAGCGGATCCCCCTCGAAGTTGTAGTCGTCAATGTAGGACTCTTCCCGGCCGGGCTCCAGTACGGTCGCGTGGATGTGGGCCGGGTCGTCACCACCCGGGTAGGCCCCCGGGCGGATGGTCGTGAACTTGTAGCGCCCCCGGGCGTCGGTCCGCATCCACCCCCTCAGGTAGCCGTGACGGCGGCCGTTTCCGGTCTCGTCACCCCGCCGCGGATAAATTCCACCGCGGTTGGTGTGATAGACGTACAGCACGACCCCTGGCGCCGGTGTCCTGCCGTCGGCCAGGAAGATCGAGCCGGAGATGACCAGGGGATCTCCCGGCTCCCCGGGCGGGGCGAGGATCGTCTCCCACCTGAGACCGGCGGGGGCTTCCGCCGCCCCGCACCATTCGCAGCCCGGCAGCGGACCGGTGGCGGCGCGGGAGGCGGAGGCGGCGCGGGAGGCGGAGGCGGAGCCGGCGGTGGCGATCGCCGGCGCGATGATGGCGGCGAAGGCCGCCACGAGGATCCCCGGCAGACGGATTGGATGTCCCGGCGCTGTACGTCGCGTCGCGGCGGTCGGCATACCCCCCTCGATCATTTCTCCGTGCGGCCCCGTCTCACCGGCCGGCAGGGGTCTGTTCGGCGTAGATCCTCACCAGGTGCAGAAGCGTCTCGGCGGTTTTTTCCAGGCCACGGCGCGAGTTGAACTCGAGTTTGCCGTGAAAGTTGTGGCCGCCGGTGAAGATGTCCGGACACGGAAGACCACGGAATGTCAAGTTCGACCCGTCCGTGCCTCCCCGCGAGGCCTCCAGTGCCGGCTTCAGACCGGCGCGGCGCGCCGCCTCCATGGCGTTCTCGACCAGGGCCGGGTGATCCTTGACCACCTCGTTCATGTTGCGGTAGTCATCCTCGATGGCGACTTCAATGGTGACGCCGGGAAACTTCTTCTCCGCCTCGCGCGCCACCTGCTGGACGATTGCCGCCTTCTGCCGCAGCCCCTCGACCTGGAAATCGCGCAGCAGGATGCGCACCGACGACTGTTCGACGCCAAGAGTGCCGACGTAGGGGTGCAGGAAGCCGACCCGGCCCTCGGTCGTCTCGGGCCGGAAGTCGGCGGGCAGGCGCGCCAGGAAACCGCCCACCGCGTCGATCGAGTTCACCATGATCCCCTTCGCCGATCCGGGATGAGTGTTCCTGCCCCGGAAGGTCACGGTGGCCGTCTGCGCGTTCCAGGTCTCGTTGGTGATCTCGCCGAGTCCCCCACCATCCACGGTGTAGGCGACCGTCGCGCCGAACCCCGGGATGTCGAAGGTGTCGATCCCGCCGCCGACCTCCTCGTCGGGAGTGAAGGCGATGGCGATCGTCCCGTGGCGGATTCCGGGATTGCGCCGCAGCGTATCCACCAGCGTCATGATGGCGGCGCATCCCGCCTTGTCGTCCGATCCGAGGAGGGTCGTGCCGTCGGCGGTGATGATATCGTCGCCGATCATCTCTTTGAGTGCCGGGCTCGCCGCCACGGTGATGATCTGGCTCTGGTCCGCCGGCAGGACGATGTCGTCGCCACGGTAGTTCTCGTGGACGATCGCCTTGACGTTCGCGCCCGACACGTCCGGCGAGGTGTCCATGTGCGAGATGAGCCCGACGACCGGCGCCTTCGAGGTGTCGGGAATGTTTCCCGGGACACGCGCGTAGACAATCCCGGAGTCTCCGATGCGAACGTCGGCCGCCCCCAGGTCTTTCAACTCGCCGGCGAGCAGGCGCGCCAGGTCGAGCTGCTTCGCCGTGCTGGGGACCGTCTTCTGCCCCTCCTGCGACTGGGTATCGATCTTGATGTAGCGCAGGAAGCGACTGACGACCGACTCTGACGGCGGGATCGGCGGCGCGGGCGCCTGTGCGGTCGGCGCGCCTGCCGCAGCTGCCTTGCCGGACGGGGACGGTCCGACGGCAACCACGATCAGCGCCGCCAGCAGGACCGTTGCGAACCGGCGCGGGCCTCGGTCCGTGACGGAGCCTCCGATCGATGGGCGGCGCGAGGCGTTCATCGCTCCATTTCCATCCGGTGTGTCTCGGCCACGACATCCGCTCCTTCAATGATGCGCACGAGGTATTCCGGCGATACGGCCGCCGGGGTCCCCCCGAGCGGCGCCGGATCGGGACACGACAGCCCGAACTCCGAATCAGCACAGGCCGGAAGGAACACCGCCAGAAGAACTACCGCCAGGAACCACGCCATGGTGCGCATCGAAACCTCCGCCGCACCGGCGCATCGACAACGGGGCTGGGCAGCGCCGCGGTTCGCCGACGGCCCCAACTATAGCGCAGAGCCACTGCGCCCGGCAACGTCCCCGCCGGTTCCGCGACCGGCCATCGGCCGCGGGCGCCATGCCCTACGGCAGAAAGCGATCCGGGTGCTTCAGCTTCTCCGGCAGGTACGTGTCGATGACGTAGTTCAGCCCCCACTTGGCGAGCGCCTGCTGTTCGGCGCGCACCCCCATCTTCAGAAGATGCTCCACGGCGGCGACCCAGGTCTTGTGGTGCTGGAAGAACGGGTCGTTCTTGATGGCGTCGCGGGCCCGCTTGATGTCGACGTCCTTCAGCGGGTGGGTCGGCAGCTTGTAGTCAACGATGTCCTGCGGCGTGATCCCGAGATAGCGCGCCTGGGGCACGCAGAAGTATTCGTTGAGGTGGGCGGCGTTGCCCGACCCGACCTTCAGCGTCCGATAGATATTGGAGATGCCGTACGGGTCGCCGTCCACGAAGACATAGACCGGGATCTTCTTGAAGTCGGCCAGCCGCCGCACGAACCGCCGGCAGGCGCGCGTCGGCACGCCTCCCATCGACACCAGGACACAGCCCGCGGTCTTCCAGTACTTGTGCTTGACCAGACGCTGGAACATGCCGGCCGTCTCGATCACCAGGATGAACTCGGCGTCGGTCTCGAACTTCAGGTGTTCGACCGAGATCGGGATCGAGTAGGCGCCGGACCCGAACTTGGTGCAGTCGATGCGCAGCGGTTTGCCGGTCTCGGAGTCCTTGTCGACGATGACCAGCCGTCCCGAGATCTCGCCCCCCTTTTCCTCCGGGACGAAGCCGATCTGCTCGCGGTTGACCTCGAACAGCGCCTCGACGTCGTCCATGACGGCGTCGGATTCCGGCTGCTCGAGGAAGCGGGCGTCATCCCAGTTCTTGGAGACGTAATACGCCTCTCTCTTGGTGGCGATATCGTCGGAGGCAATCAGCTCCTTGGACAGCGCCATCATCCGCAGGGTCTGGGCGAAGGTCTTGACCGTGGAGACGGTCAGCGTCCGTTCCTTCGTGCGCCCGCGCATCTGGAAGTGGCCGGTCTTCGGGTCGTACTTGACGTTGCTCAGGCTGCGGAGCGGGAAGCGCAGGTTCGGCCTCTGCTTTTTCAGAATGGTGCGGTGGACGGCGGAGGCGGTGCTCTGGATCTTTTTCAGGACGTCGGACGCCATCGTCTTCTCCCCCTCCGGGCTACGGCAGCCGCGTCCGCTCGAGCGTGTCGGTCAGGGTCTCCACGACCTTCTGCTCCTCCGCCTTGGAGAGCCCGAGGATCTCGCGCAGCGCGATGCCGATGTGCGGGATGTACGACTCGATATAAGAACGCTTCTTGTCGGCCTCGGCCAACCGCTGGCGGTGACGGATGAAAACGCCCAGCCGGCGGCCGACTTCCTGCAGCCCGAGCCGCAGGTCGCGGACGATCTCGGGGTAGGCGGCGACCGCCTCCTTGCTCTCGGAGGTGAACGGCACCCAGACGCTGGCGACGTGCACAAACAACACCATGGGCGCCGCCGGCAGCGCCCCCTTCCCCTGCTGCATGCCGTAATTGCGCCAGTCGGTGCTGATCACGGCGCGGTTGATGGCGCAGGCCGACTGCTGGTACTGCAGCGGCACCCGGTTGGCGAACCGCCAGAGATCGATCAGTTCCTCCGCCGGCATGTCGCCGCCGTAGGCGAGTCCCAGCTCGACCAGGAACGGGTTGCCGCGGTACACGGACGGGGACCGGGTCACCGCCGTGTAGAAGTCGGCTTTCACCGTCTGCTTCAGACCCTCGAGGACCAGCGCCTCGCCGATCGGCACGATGACGTTCGACGGCGGGGCCATGATCCTCACCTTCGGGATCGCCCGGTGGAGCGCCTCCACCTGGGCGACCTGGAGGTTGCGCGGGCGGGTCTCGGGCTTGAGACCGGCGGTCCGGCAGATCTCCTCGGCGACCTTGGCGCTGACCCGCGAGAAATCGATCTGCAGGGCGCTCTTCAGGCTGCGCCCCTTGGTTTCGTGGAGCATCGAGATCAACGCCCCCAGTTCGACACCGTGCGGGTGCGGTTTGATGGCGATCGGCTCGCGCGGCAGGTCCTGGGTCACCCGGTCGCGGTGGAACTCGTCTCCCTTGGGGGCGCGGTAGTGGACCGAGGCGTGCGGGTTAGCGAGCGCCGTCTGGGTGATGTAGTCGTCCACTGACCGGCGCCCTTTCTTGTAGGTCCCGGCCAGGTCCATCTCGACGCGCGTTCCGTGGCCCCGGTCCCACTCGACCTCGCGGTCGGTCAGGACCTTCGGCTCGTTGCGGGCGGCGTCGATCTGGATCTCGAAGTAGTGGGCCGGCTTCTTCCCACCCGTGCGCGATGTGATCTTCACCGGCTGGCCGGTCGTCAGCTGCGCGTACATCCCGGCGGCCGAGATCCCGATCCCCTGCTGCCCGCGACTCTGCCGCATGACGTGGAACTTCGATCCATAGAGCAATTTCCCGAACACGCGCGGGATCTGGGTGCGGACGATGCCGGGCCCGTTGTCGGTGACAATCAGCCGGAAGCGGTCCTCCGCCAGTTCCTGGATCTCAATTTGGATCTCCGGCAGGATGCCGCCCTCCTCGCAGGCGTCGAGCGAGTTGTCCACCGCCTCCTTGGTGGCGGTGAGCAGCGCCTTCGCCGGGTTGTCGAATCCGAGCAGGTGCCGGTTTTTCTGGAAGAACTCGGCGACCGAGATCTCCCGTTGCCGCTTGCCGATCGACTCGGCGGTCTCGCGCTTGCGGGGTGGGGCGGCCGAGGGGGGCGGGGCGGCGGCGGCAGGCGTGGCCGCCGCGGCGGGAGGGAGGCCGGGGGTCTGCGCCCCGGCGCCGGGCAAGGCAGCAGGGGTCTCGGACTCGGGCGCGACCACAGGCGTGGATCGCCCGCGGGGCGCCGGCGGGGGCGTGCCATCGAACAGATCCAGTTGCGCCGGCTTGCTCTTCAGCCGCCCGGCCGGCTTGCCGCCTCCGGCGCGGGGACCGGCCTTCGCGACCCCCGCTGTCTTCGTCGTTTTTATCTTCTTTGGCTTCTTCGCCATGATTGGCCGGATTCTAGCATTGACCTCCCGGCATGACCGCCCCCGTCGCGGGCAACCCAACGGGGCACCCAGGCGGACTTCCGGCTCGCGAAACGTATAATCCAGCCCCATGATGCAGATCCGCGCGGCCGTCCGGCGCTTCCAGGCGGCTCCCGTCATCCTGGCCCTTGTCCTGCTGCCCGCCTGCTCCCGCGGCGGGGACAGCCGGCGGGCCGACGGCTTCTATCAGGGGCCGGGAACGAAGAAGATGCAGGAACGCCTGGAGGCGATCGTGGCGGGGATGAAACCGTTCGACAATCCATTCCTGAACGGAGCGCGCGCCGAGGCGGTGCGGGCCCAGCTCGAAGGGGTCGTCCATCCGGGTGACTACCTCGACTGGCAGCCGAAGCTCGCCATCGAGCTTCTGAACGCCGGCCGCACCGAAGAGGCGATCCGCGAGCTGGACCGGCTGGTCGAATTCATGTCGCGCAAAGGGATCGAGACCGGCTTCAAATCGCGTCATTACATCGAACGCTACCGGGCGGTCGCCTGGCTGCGGCTGGGCGAGCAGGAGAATTGCCTGCTCAACCACTCCGCGGAATCCTGCTTGATGCCGATCCGCGGATCCGGCGTCCACCAGCTGCAGCGCGGTTCGAGGGAGGCGATCCGGGTGCTCCTGGGCATCCTCGAGAGGCTCCCCGACGACCTGGAGGCGCGCTGGCTTCTGAACCTGGCGTACATGACCGTCGGTGAGTACCCGGACAAGGTCCCGCCGCAGTTTCTGATCCCGCCGCGGGTCTTCGAGCCCGAACACGACGTCGGGCGGTTCCCCGACATCGCCCCGGCGATCGGCCTCGACGTGGACGGCCTCGCGGGGGGCAGCGTCGCCGAGGACTTCGACAACGACGGCGACCTCGACCTGATGGCCTCGGAGCAGGCGTTCCGCGGCCCGCTGCGCCTTTTTCTCAACCACGGCGACGGCACCTTCAGCGAGCGCAGCCGCGAGGCCGGTTTGACCGGGGAGGTGGGCGGTCTGAACATCCTCGCCACCGACTACAACAACGACGGCTTCACCGACATCCAGGTGCTGCGCGGCGGGTGGATGATGGAGGGAGGCCGGTTCCCGAAGTCGCTCCTGCGCAACAACGGCGACGGCACCTTCGATGACGTGGCCTTCGAGGCCGGCGTGGCGACCGAGCACCCCAGCCAGACGGCTGCCTGGTTCGACTACGACGGCGATGGCCGGCTCGACATCTATGTCGGCAACGAATCGAACGAGGTGGCCGCTCACGCCTGCGAGCTGTTCCACAACAACGGCGACGGGACGTTCACCGACTGCGCCTCGGCGGCCGGGGTAGCGGTGTTCGGTGTCGTGAAGGCAGTGACCGCCGGCGACTATAACAACGATGGCCGGCCCGATCTCTACGTGTCGCGCCGCGGCCGGCCCAACGTGCTGCTGCGCAACGACGGGGCGGGGCGGGGGGGCGGCCGCTGTGGCTGGGTGTTCACCGACGTCACCGACGCAGCCGGTGTGGGCGAACCGGTGTACAGCTTTCCGACCTGGTTCTTCGACTATGACAATGACGGCTGGCTGGACCTTTTCGTGAGCGGTTACGAGTTCAATGGTCCGAAGGACGTGGCGGCCGATTATCTCGGTCTGCCCCACACAGCCGAACGGCCCCGCCTTTACCGCAACCGCGGCGACGGCACCTTCGCCGATGTCACGAAAGCGACCGGCATGTGGAGGGTCCTGCACACGATGGGGTCGAACTATGGCGACCTCGACAACGACGGCTGGCTCGACTTCTACCTCGGCACCGGCGATCCGTTCCTCGGGACGCTCATCCCGAACCGACTGTTCCGCAATGACGCCGGCCGGCGGTTCCAGGATGTGACCACCTCCGCCGGCGTCGGTCATCTGCAGAAGGGACACGGCGTGTCGTTCGCCGACTTCGACAACGACGGCGACCAGGACATCTACGAGGTCATGGGCGGCGCGTTCGAGGGGGACACCTATCGCAATGTCCTGTACGAAAACCCCGGGCACGGCCACCACTGGCTGACACTGAAGTTCGAGGGGGTGAAGAGCAATCGCCCCGGTTTCGGCACGCGTGTCGTCGTGGTCGTGGACGATCCGGCCGGCGAGCGGTCGATCCATCGGGTGGTCGGCACCGGTGGCAGCTTCGGTGGCAATCCGTTCCGGATGGAGGTCGGGCTCGGTCCGGCCCGCGCCGTGAAGCGGGTCGAGGTGTGGTGGCCGGCCTCCGGGATCCGCCAGACCCTGACCGGTCTGGAGATGGACCGCGCCTGGACGATCCGCGAGGACGCCAAGACCGCGGAGCCGCTGGCCCTCAAGTCTTTCCGCTTCGCGACCGGCGGCGCCCCGAATCACCCTCACCACTGAGGTGCCAGGTCCCTGAGGCGGCCCCCTCGCCTTCCGCGGGCTGGGCGATCGTCAGGATTCCGATCCAGACGGTCCCCAAGGCTTCGCATGTATGCCCCGCAGCCCCCGCTCCGCTGGGCCGGAGGTGAGGTACAATTTTTGGCACATCAGCGTCGGCGCGTCGAACCTCATCCAGGAGGTTGCCAAGGTGATGCCCAGGCCGTTCGACTTCGTCGAAGGGTCCTCCCGCGTCGACATGCGCAAGCTGATCAAGGCGACTCCGGCGCACCGCACCGCCGTCCGCGAAGACGTGACCGTGGGTCGACCCCTGCAGCCCCCGTGGAGGACGGCGCGGCCCACGCGGGCAGCTGGATTCACACTTCTCCTCCTGGTGCTGGCCGGATGCAATTCCGGCGACGACGAGTCCGCGAGTCCGGGCCCGCCGCCCGACGACGTCACGCTCACGGTGGTCGTCGTGTCCCCGACCGAGGTCGCGCTCTCGTGGACCGATCCCTCGACCCAGTACGCGCAGCGTCCGCAGGACCTGTATTCCGAGGTCCTCCGCGACGGGGCGACTCTCGTGTCGATCCACCAATTCGCGTTCACCGACTCCGGTGTCGCGCCGGGCACGCGGTACTGTTATCAGATCCTGGTCGTGGGGGTCTATCAGACTATATTCGGGGGCTTCCAAACTTACGGTTGGGCGAGCGGGGAAATCTGCGTCGTCACGCCCGGACCATAGGAACCGGGCGGGTGACCCGGCGCCGGGCCTACGGACACCGGGACGAGGACTACCTCAAACTCAAGATCGTGGCCGCGTTTCTTCATCCATTGACTCGGAGTGCGGGAAAAGACCCACTGCGATCCGCGAAGACCCCAAAAAAAAGGACCCGAGTCGGGTCCTTTTTCATTTCTTGCGGGAAGCGGTCTTCCCGTACTTCTCTTATCGGCCTTTCCTCACAGCAGCGAGGACGCGCAGAGCTTGAGTGGTGCGCAGCTGCCGTCGACGTTGGTGCCAGTCATCGTCACTGCGGCGTTCGCCAAGGCTCGCCCGACCAAGCTTCCACGGGTAATGGTGATGGCCGCACCCGCGAGAACATTTCCTTGGAACACCGAATCCGTCATCGTCGCGGCCCCGGCGACCTGCCAATACACGTTGCACGCCTGCCCGCCGTTGGCCATGACCACCGAGAAGCTGGTGCCCGTGAGGGCGCCGGTCCCGCTGGTCCCGATTTTGAAAATCCAGATCCCGTTCGAGGGCCCGTCGAGCGTCAACTGGCCCGTCAACGTCGCTGCCGCGTCAAAGCAGTAGACACCGGGTGCGAGCGTTTCGCCCGACAGGGTGCCCGTCAAAACCACGTCGCACTGCGTGACGGCGAGCGCATTGTACGCGATGAGAAAGTCGTTGTAGGCCTGAGAGGCGACCACGTCCCCCGCGTGAATGTTCCCCGCAACCGTGGACCCGGTGTTAGTGAACGCTGTGCTGAGGGCGACGCCCACGTCTCCGGTGACAACGGAGCTGGTCAAGGTCACCGCCGGGCCACCCAGGACCGCGAAGCTCTGCGCCGTACCTAGTGATGGCGCGGTTTGAGCCAATGCGGCATGGAACGGGGCCGCGGAAAGGAACGCGACGAACGGGACCATGACGGCGAGTCGGGCCGTACGTCGGAGGAGAATTCTCTTTCGAGCCACTAATGTTTTCATTGTAACCTCACTTTGTTTGGACGGGCTAGAGGGCTAAGACAGGCTTAGCTGAAGAATTTCAACTAACCGCAGGAGTACAGTGCAACTCACGTGCCAGAGGAGAACTGCGGATACTGCGAGAGTAAGTGCTTGATTGTGCAGGATAAAATGGAGAGAGTGCAACGAAGGTAAAGGGTAAACCGTCAGAGGCAGTCATCGTATTTAACAGAACCGTCAAATATGACGACCCCTCGGTGAGACAACAAGTTGCAACCCTTACCTGTCTTTCATGTATTAACGGCGGATGCCGTATTTCCGCATCCGGCCGCGAAGTGTGCTGGGGTTGAGACCAAGGATTACCGCTGCCCCGGTTTCCCCCTCGATTCGCCAACCGGTTTTCTGGAGCACCTGGAGGATATAATCGTGTTCCCGCTCGCCAAGGGCTTTGCCGTCGCCCCGCACCTCCTGTTCCCCAGCCTTCCGGGAAGTCTCGAACCGGTCCAGTACCTGCAGCGCGGTCCCCTGGCTGGTGATCACCGCCCGCTCGATGACACTCTCCAACTCGCGCACGTTGCCGGGCCAGTGGTAGCCC
>JANNTZ010000053.1:0-6314 GCA_031394595.1 Acidobacteriota bacterium | reverse complement strand
ACCTCGAGCCGCGCCATGCGCGCTGGATGGGAGCACCGTGGCCCGCGCGTGCGAGTGCGGAGCGGCGCCGCGCTGCGGCCCGCCACCCGAACCTGGGGATACCTCGGGCTCGGGGACGCTTGACCGTCGTGCCGGTTCCATCGATACTGACGATCCGGAGTGCGGCGGCCGGCGGAGGATTCAGTGACGACCTGCAGGTTCGTGAGCAGCTGGGGCGGGGTGCGTCGTTGCCTGGATCCGGCGGACCAGCTTGGATTCTGCCACTTCCATCACGACTGCTACCTGAGGGGCGAGCTGGACAACCGCGGGGTGATCTCGGAGCGTCTGACCGACCAGGATCGCCGCCGGGCGATCAATTTCCACGGCGTCCGGTCGGAGGACGTGCCGGTCGCCTGACCCGGAACGGTTTCTTCTGGTATTCCCACACGGCCCGGTTGTGCTCCGCCAGCGTGCGCGAGAAGGCGTGCCTCCCGGTGTTCATCGAGACAAAATAGAGGTAGTCGGTGTCGGCCGGCTCCACCGACCCCTGCAGCGCCGATCCACCGGCGCTGCCGATCGGGCCCGGCGGCAGCCCGGAGTAGCGGTAGGTGTTGTAGCGCGAATCGATCCTCAAGTCCGCCTTGCGGATGTTGCCGTCGTAGGCGTCACGCATGGCGAGGGCGTAGATCACGGTCGGATCGCACTGCAACCGCATCCCCCGCCGCAGACGGTTGTGGAACACCGAGGCGACGATCGGGTTCTCCTCGGCCAGGGCCGTCTCGCGCTCGACCAGCGAGGCCAGAGTCACCGCCTGGCGCACGGTCAGACCGCGCCGGCGGGCCGCCTCGATCCAGGCGGGCTGGAAAACCTCCCGGAAGCGGGCCACCATGATCGCCACCACGGCCCGCGGCGTCGTCCCCTTCTTCAGGCCGTAGGTGTCCGGGAACAGGTACCCTTCGAGATCGACCGCCTCGTCGTCCAGGTCGGCAATCAGCGACACATCACGCACCGCCTCGAGGTACTCGGCCTCGGACCCGAAACCGCCGCGCACGAACTGCACGATGGTTTCGTCCACGCGCGATCCCTCCAGCACGGTGACCCGGTGGTAGTGGACGTCGCCGGAGATGATCTTGTCGAACACCTCGCCGGGTGTCATCGGGCGCGTGAACGCGTACTCCCCCGCCTTGATGTTGCGCGACCGGCCGGTCAGGCGCAGATAGAGAAGCGACAGCCTCGATTTCTGGACGATGCCGTGGCTTTCCAGGGTTTCGAGGGCGCGCGCCGCACTGGCCCCTTCCTGGATCTCGAGGATCACGAACGAGGCGCCGTAGCCGCGGTAGGGGATCGACGCCCACATCACGGTCCGGACCACCAGGGTGATGGTCGCCAGGAACAGGACGATCACGGCGGCCAGGAGCGCGCCCCAGGGCGGGCGGCGGACGGCTGCCGGGCTCATGCGCCGTGAGCCGTCTGGCGGGCATCGAGCCACGACTGCAGCAGGATCACCGCCGCCACCTGGTCGATGACTCGTCGGCGCCGGGCGCGGCTGACATCGCCGGAGATCAGCACCCGCTCCGCCTGCACGGTCGTCAGCCGTTCGTCCCAAGCTTCGACCGGGATGGCCGTCGCCTCCCGGAGCCGGTCGATGAAGGTCCGGGTGAGGGAGGCACGCGGTCCGGCGGTGCCGTCCATGTCGAGCGGCAGGCCGACGACGATCCGCACGACTTCGTGCTCTCGGACGATGGCGCGGAAGCGGTCCATGTCGTGCTGTCGCGAACCCCTCTCAAGGGTCATCAGCGGCCGCGCCGCAATCGCCAGCGGGTCGCTCAGCGCCAGCCCGACCCGCCGGTCGCCGTAGTCAACCCCCAGCACCCGGCCGGTCCCGGTCCGATCCGCCGAAGTGGTCTGCATCACCACCCCAAAGTATATGGGGACACGCGGCGGGTCAAGAATCCAGGGGGAGTGGCGCGGGATCAGTGTTTGCTGGCCGTCGGCTCGGCCCAGTGCCGGATCTTCGGAATGTACTCGGCCGGCTGGTAGTCGGGGCTGTTCTCGTGCGTGTGGCAGGTCACGCAACCCTCCACAGCGGTCTTTCCGTAGCCCGCCTCCAACGTCTCGGGATGCAGGCTGGACGGACCGTGGCACGACTCGCAGCCGACGTGCACCAGGCCCGGTGTCGTGGTCGCGTCGACGAACCCGTGCGACTGCTTGTAACCGACGGTGTGGCAGCCGACACAGAGAGGGTTGTAGTCCTGGCTTCGCTTCACCAGGATGTCGAACGCCCGGGCGTGGGCCGAACCCGTCCAAACCTTGTACGCCGCCTCGTGGCAGTCCTCGCAGCGCGCCGAACCGGTGAAGGCCGGCCCCTGCGGCGGCGCGGGAGTGGAGGGAGGCGTCGCCGCTGCCGCCTGTGCCGCAGCCGGCGAGGCCGGCTCGAACGGACTGGCGGCCCCGGCCTGGTCCTTGTTGAAATCGTTGATGGCGATCCGGGTTTTCTCCATCAGGGCGGCAAGGGTCGGATCGTCCGGCCACTCGCGCCCCAGGCTGATGATGTTCCGCGGCGCGGAGACGATCGCCCGGGAAGCATCGAAAACCAGGCGCACTTCGCCGATCAACTTTCCCTGATCTCCGATCGCCATGAGCCGCGTGCGTCCGAACTTGGTGTCCTCCGGGAAATCGTCGATGCGGGTCTGGATCGCGCCCTGCCCGCCGAGGACGAGATCGAACTCCTTCACGGTGCGGGCCAGTTGCCGGGCGCTCTCGAGGTCCATCGCCACCAGCGCCACCAGCATGTCGGCTTTCTGGCGGATCGCCGGTGCGTATTTCGCCGCCGCCTGCAGGTGGTCCACGGTGACGATCCGGCGGCCGTCCGGACCCTCCTTCAGGAAGGCGGGGTTGTTGCGTGTCAGGCCAAGAAAGCCGACCCGCACCGACTTGACTTTCGCCCCGTCGCGGAGCGGCACGGTCACCACCGTGCCGGGCGCGACGACCGGCTCGCCGCTGTCCTGCCAGACGATGTTGGCCGACACGAACTCGAACTTCGCCTTTGGCTTTCTCTCGAGAAACGCCGCCAGGCCGTGCGCCAGTTCGCGCTGCGCCAGGTTCACGACCCGGTAGTCGAGCGCCCCCATCCCCTCGATCAGCGTGTCGGTCTGCCGGCGTCCGGGCCAGGTGTCATCACCGGTAAAGTCACCGGCGTCGGCGAACAGCATCGGGGTCGCGGGGTAGGTCTTGCGGAACGCCTCCTTGTAGCCGGCCCGCCGGGCCAGCCCGCCGCGCGGATTGCGCGGTCAGCCGCAGGGTTCGACCCAGCCGGCCACCTGGGAGGAGAACACCAGGGCCAGATCGGGGGCCGGGCCCGGAGCGATCGGCGGCAAGGTCATCTCGAGCGGCAGCGAAGTTCCCGCGCTTTCCCCGATCGGTCGGGCCCCGGTGACCGCCGGTCCCATCGCGAAGAGGATCGCGGTCGCCGCGATGACAAGGCCGCCGCACAGGTTCAGGAGTTTCACAGTCCTCCCCGGCCGCCTGGAATCGTGGCAGCGCGCGGGCATTATAGAGTCGCCCCGCCGCATTATCAAACACCGTGCGTTGCGCGCTGCCGGCCGATCCGTTAGAGTGGCGCCGGCTTTCCGCCCTGCAGGTCGCGGGAGCCATCCGAAGGAGCGCCGATGGAACAACCACCACCGAAAGAGATGCAGCTCCGCATGCGCCTCGACGACAGCATCGCCGAAGGTGTCTACGTGAACTTCGGGAGCATCGTGCATAACCGTTCCGAGTTCATCATCGATCTCGGCCGGCTGGTGCCCGGCCGGTCCGACGTGAAGATCCTCACCCGGGTCCTCACCTCGCCGCTTCATGCCAAGCAACTCTGCCGCGCCCTCGCCCTCAACCTGGAGCAATACGAGAAGAGCTTCGGCGAGATCGCGGGCGTGGACGATGCGTCCCGCAAGGTGGGGTTCTGAAGCGTGGCCCGATCCAGCCTGCAGTTCTGGCACCTGGCGGCGATCATCCTCCTGGCGGCGATGCTCGGGACGGCGCTCGGCGACATCATCGGCCGCGCCATCCCGGAGAGCGCCGTCGGCCGGTTCGTTGCGGCCGGCGTGGCGGTCGGGACTTCGGCCCCCTGGGACCTCGACCTGCGGGTGATGAACCTCACGCTCGGGTTTTCCCTGCGGCTGACGATCCTGGGGGCCGCCGGCGCGGCCGGGGCGGTGGTCCTGTTCTTCCGCCGCGTGTGACCGACCCGCCGTGATCCACCGACCGATCATCCTGGCCTCGGCCTCGCCGCGCCGGTTCGATCTTCTCCGGATGATCGGCCTGGAGTTCACCGTGCGCCCCACGGACCTGGACGAGACTCCCCTCCCGGGAGAGTCGCCGCAAGCACTCGCCGCACGTCTGGCACGTGCGAAGGCCGCCGCGCTGAGTGGTCTCCCCTCCCCTTCGCTGACGCTCGGGGCCGACACCGTGGTCGCCATCGACGAGGTCGTCCTCGGCAAGCCACGCGACGCCGCCGAGGCGCGGGACATGCTCCGGCGGCTTTCCGGCCGCACCCACGAGGTGATCACCGCGATCGCCGTCCGTGTCCTGCCCGAGGAGACCACCGAATGCGCCCAGGCCGTCTCCCGGGTGCGCTTCGCCACGCTGTCCGAACGGGAGATCGAGTGGTACGCGGAGACCGGCGAGGGGCTCGACAAGGCCGGCGCCTATGCTCTGCAGGGGAAGGGCAGCCTGTTCGTGGAATCGATCGACGGGAGTTACACCAACGTGATCGGGCTGCCGATGGAAACCCTCTACCGGATCCTGCGGCGCCACGGTCTCGGCCCCGCGTAAGTTTCGCAGAGGGCGATTCCGCCCGGCTCCCCGTTCCCGCCTGTCCCGGGTTGCCCCACCCCCGTCGGCCACCCTAGATTCCTCCGGGGGGCGGCCTCTGCCGCGGGCCACGCATGGAATCCGCAGTCCTTGAGCCTTACGAGAAGCTGATCACCATCACCATCAACGGGCGGATCTACCAGGTCCCCGAGAACAACTCCCTCCTTCGCATCCTGCAGTTCATGAACCTGGAGCTGGCGTTCAGCAAGTACTGCTGGAATGGCGACTGCCGCAACTGCGCCTTCCGCTACGTCTCGCGCAAGAGCGGCAAGGAAGTCGAAGCGCTCGGCTGCCAGATGCGCTGTTTCCCGGACATGGTGATCCGGAAACTGCCCGAGGGCGTCGAGCTCAACTGATGGGTTCGGGTGCCCGCCGGGTCCGGTCGGACGGCGCGGCGCGCCGGTCCCCCCCTTCGGGCGTCCAGCGCAGGACCGGCTGACGGGCGGCCGCCACCTCGTCGAGCCGCCGCACCGGCGTGGTGTGCGGGGCGGTGCGCACCAGTGTCGGATCGCGTCGCGCCTCGTCGTCAATGGCGCGCATCGCGGCGATGAAGGCGTCCAGTTCCTCGCGCGGCTCGCTCTCCGTCGGCTCGATCATCAGCGCTCCCTTGACGATCAACGGGAAGTAGATGGTCGGAGGGTGGAAGCCATAGTCCATCAGGCGCTTGGCGATATCGAGCGTGTGGACCCCGGCCTCCTGCTGCTGGCGGTCGGAGAACACGACTTCGTGCAGCGACGGCTCGTTGTACGGGAGATGGTAGGTCCCCGCGAGGTGATGGCGGATGTAGTTGGCGTTGAGGACGGCGGTCTCGGCGTTGTGGCGCAGTCCTTCCTGGCCGAGCGCCAGGATGTAGGTCCAGGCGCGCACCATCATGCCGAAGTTTCCGTTGAACGATCGGACCCGGCCGATGCTCTTCGGCGCATCGTGACGCAGGACGTACCGATCCCCTTCCCTCTCGACCGTCGGCACCGGGAGGTAAGGGATGAGATCTTTCCGGACCCCGACCGGGCCGGACCCCGGTCCGCCGCCGCCATGCGGCGTGGAAAAGGTCTTGTGCAGATTCAGGTGGTGGACGTCCACGCCCATGTCCCCCGGGCGCGCGATGCCGACGAAGGCGTTGAGATTGGCGCCGTCCATGTAGAGCAGCCCACCCCGGGAGTGGACGATGCGGGCGATCTCCTCGATGTCGGTCTCGAACACCCCGAGGGTGTTGGGGTTGGTCAGCATCAGGACCGCGACGTCTTCCGACATCCGCTTCCGGAGCGCCTCCAGGTCGACCCGACCGGCGGCGTTCGAAGGAATCTGCTCCACGCGATAGCCGGCAACGTGGGCGCTGGCCGGATTGGTGCCGTGTGCCGAGTCCGGGATCAGGACCACCTGTCGCCGGTCGCCGCGATCGATGTGGCAGGCGCGCGCCATCAGGATGCCCACCATCTCGCCCTGGGCGCCGGCGGCCGGCTGCAGGG
>JANNTZ010000035.1:0-3322 GCA_031394595.1 Acidobacteriota bacterium | reverse complement strand
GCTGACCGAAGGGGCCGCCCGCCTCGAAGGGATCCGGCGCTCCGACCTCCGGAGCGGCGACTGGCTGGTCGTCGAAACCCGCAACTCCCGATATTCCATCCTTGCACTGGGTGACGGCCGGTTCTGTGTCACCGGCGGCTGGTTCGACCGTGAGGGGATGTCTCCCGCCACGGTCGGCATCAGCGGCTGCACCTTCGGCGGCAGCGCCATCAAGACCGACTTCGTTGCCGGGCCCGGGCTCTTCCTCGAGTTCGGCAACCGGGTCGTGACCACCCGCATCCGGAGCGTGCGTCTCATCCGGACGGACCAACGAGTCTCCTGGAACTGAGAGCGGAGTACCCTGTCCCGTCACGACGATTCCGGCGTTCCGGGAGATCCATGCGATCCGTCACTCAGATCCTGCGCGAGGTGGGCCGCGACTCGGTAAGCGACCGGGTCAGTGGTCTGGCGGCGGAGATGGCCTTCTTCGGTGCGCTCGGCTTTTTCCCCGGGCTCATGGTCGTCGCCGGGCTGATCGGCTGGATCGACAGGCTGACGGGCGGTCACGTCGCGGCGATGGCGGAGAGCGCCGTGGTGCGATTCCTTGGCCAGATCCTGCGCGACCAGGCCTCCGGTGTGACGATGATTGTCCGCGACCTGTTCGCGCGCGAGCGGGGCGGCGTGGTCACCTCGGCGCTGATCGTCAGCGTCTGGGCGATGTCGCGCGGCTTCGCGGCGGCAGTCCGGGCGCTCGACCTCGCCTATGGGCTTAAAGAGCGGCGCACCTGGCTCGACGTGCGGATTCGGGCTTTCCTGCTCGCCGGCGGCAGCGCGGTGATGGTCGCGGTCGTCCTCGCCATGTTCACCGTCGGCCCGCTGTTCGGCCACGGCCGTCATCTGGCGGAGGGTCTCGCCCTGGGCCCGGCGTTTGTTTTCGCCTGGGACTGGGTGCGCGGCCCGGCAACCTTCGCCATGGTGGTTCTCTGGATGACGACGATCTATCGCTTCGGTCCGAACCACGACTCCGTATGGCGCGAGGGGCTGCCCGGCGCCTTGACCGCCGGCGTCGCGTGGCTGGCGCTGGCCTTCGGCTTCGGCGCCTTCCTGCAGCTCATGGGGCATGTCAACAAGATCTTTGGGGTCCTCGGCGGCGGACTCGTCATCCTGAGCTTCATCTACCTGCTCAGCCTCACGCTCCTGCTCGGCGGCGAGCTGAATGCCGTCCTGGCGAAACGCCGGGGGGCGGGCACCGAAGCGAAGGAGGCTGTCGAGTGAGCGAACGCTGCGATCTGCCTGCGAAGAACGCCACTCCCGCGGAGATCCGGGACATCCTGACAACCGCACGCCGGATCGCGGTCGTCGGCCACTCGGACGACCCGTCACGCGACTCGTACCGCATCGGCCGCTATCTCGCCGCCCACGGCTACGAGGTCCTCGCGGTCAACCCGAACGCTCCTTCGACACCGGCGCTGCGGTTCTACCCGGACCTCGCGGCGGTGCCGGGACCGATCGACATCGTCGACATCTTCCGGAAGGTCGAGGCGATCCCGGCGATCGTGGACGAGGCGATTCGCGCCGGCGCAAAGGCGATCTGGATGCAAGAAGGGCTGGCGCACAACGCGGCGGAGGAGAAGGCGCGCGCCGCCGGGCTGCGCGTGGTCATGAGCCGCTGCATCATGAAGGAACACGCGGCGCTGTGATCGCGCGGCGGCGCTTCAGCCACGCGGCCAGCGGGTAGAGAACGACACCGCTGAGAAGCGCCGGTCCGCTGTAGACAATGTATTCCCTCCACGACCCCAGGGCGGCAAACAGGATCAGCGCGATCGGTGGGCCGATGTACAACCAGATCCCCCACTTGCCGGCGGGGATGGCGTAGCGGAAGGCGCCGTTCTCGGGCGGCACGTCGAGGCCGGGCCGGCGCCGGATCGTCCAGACCGCCAGGTACACGACGATGTAGATGAGCGAGAAGAGCCACATCTCGACCACCAGCAGCGTGACAATCGAGAAGCGCGTCAGGGCGAGGTAGATGACGGCGCCGACCAGGATCGCCACCCAGGGGGTGCCGTGCTTACGGTGCGCCCGCGCCAGGACCTTCGGCATGAAGCCGTCCTGCGCCATGGTGAACGGGATGCGCGAGTAGGCTAGTGTGTAGGCGTTGAACAGGTTGACGTTCGCCAGCATGCCCGATCCGGCGATCCAGGCTCCCAGCCCCGCCCCGCCGAGCGCCCACGCGGTCTGGGTGTAGGTGCCGGCGTTGATCGTGGTCCAGTCGGAGGTGAACGCCAGACTGGCGAGGAGCGGGATGAAGTAGACCGGCACGGTGACGACGATGCTGATCAGGATCGCCCGGAGGTAGTTCCGGCGCGGGTCTTCCAGTTCCTCGGCCGCGGTGGACAGCGACTCGTACCCCGAGTAGCACCACATGGCGATGAGCGCCCCCGCGCCGAGCGACTCGGGCCAGCCCATCCCCGGGATCTTCATCGGCACGAACGGATTGTGATTCCACTGCATGAAGCCGAGGAAACCCAGCAGCAGGAAGGGGCTGATGATGAAGAACGTGAAGATGGTCGTGGACCAGCCGACCAGTTGGATGCCGCGGAAGTTGGCCCAGGTGCAGGCGGCGATGGCGCCGATCACGAACACTTGCCGCAACAGCGCGACGACGTCGGGAGGGATGGTGTCCAACTGCCGCATCAGCGCCTCGGCGTACTCGGCGGCGAAGACGATGTAGGCGGCGCCGTCGCAGAACGCCGCCAGCCAGGCTGACCAGCCGACCATCCATCCCCAGAAATCCCCGAAGATGAACCGCGTCCAGCGGTAATAGCCGCCTTCGACGGGGAAGCGGCTCGCCATCTCGCCGGACACCAGGCCGAGCGGCAGGCCGTAGAAGATCGGGATGACCAGGAGGAGGATGAGCGCGACGCCGGGGCCGGAGGCGGCGACGATTTCCTCGGGCCCGAACGAGCCGCCCGCCGACAGGACGAAGACCAGCCCGATGAGCGGGATCAGCTTCAGCGGTTTGCGGATGTGGACCGAGGGCGTGGCGCCGATCATGCGCTGGCCGGGCCCGCGGGCGCCGGCGTCGCCTGACCCGGGAGGTTCCTGCACGGCGGCTACTTTACACGATTCAGACGGGCGGAAATGTCACGCCGCGTCCTCGCACGCCTTGTCGGCGGCGACGACGATGCGGCGCAGCTCGCGATCGACCTCGGGGGGGAGCGGGTCGGGATCCGGGAGGGCGAGGATGCGCTCCACCTCGGCGCGGGCGCGCCCCAGCTCGTCGTGTCCTTCTGCGAAGTACTTGTCGTAGGTGCTGCGGTAGCCGAACGATGGGAAGAACATC
>JANNTZ010000332.1:0-4215 GCA_031394595.1 Acidobacteriota bacterium | reverse complement strand
CGAGAAGAACAACACGCGAAAAAACGGCGAGCCCAAGGGCGCCGGCGATGTCTCGAAAGAGACGGTGAAGGACACGTCCGCCGCGGGGGACTCGCCGTCGCCCGGTGAACCCGCCCCCAAGGAAACGATCTCCGGGGAGGGCGAGCCGGGCAAGGAGGCGCCGGCGGCGAAGGAAGCCCCTCCCGCCCGCGAGCCCGGCGCGCCGCTGCGGTTCCTGTTCATCTCGAAGTGGGGCCTGATCCAGGACCTGGCGTGGGAGGTGAAGAAGGAAGGGAACGAGGTCGTCTATCACATCATGTCGAAGTCCGACCGCGAGGTGGCGGACGGCCTCGTCGACAAGGTTGATCGCTGGGAGGATCGCAAGGACTGGGCCGACGTCATCGTCTTCGACGACTGCGAGTTCGGCTCCCTCCCCGAGAAGCTCCGCAAGGAGGGGAAGGCGGTCATCGGCGGGAACCTCTACACCGATCGCCTTGAGATGGACCGCGACTTCGGCCAGGAGGAGATGAAGGAGGTCGGCATGACGACCCTGCCGCGCTGGGAGTTCACCTCCTTCGAGGACGCCATCACCTTCATCAAGGAGAACCCGGGCCGCTATGTGGTGAAGCCGAGCGGCCGGGCCCAGAACGAGAAGATCCTGTCGTTCGTCGGCCAGGAGGAGGACGGCCTCGACCTCTTGATGATGCTGGAGCGCTACCGCAAAGGCTGGGCCGCGAAGATCAAGTCCTTTCAACTGCAGAAATACGCCGCCGGGGTCGAGATCGCGGTCGGCGCCTTCTTCAACGGCAACGACTTCATCACCCCGGTGTTCATCAACTTCGAGCACAAGCGGATGTTCAACGACGAGATCGGCCCGCAGACCGGCGAGATGGGGACCGCCGGGTTCTGGATGGGACCGAACCGGTTGTTCAACGAGACGCTGCTCCGGATGAAGGACCGGCTGGCCGCCAGCAAGTATGTCGGCTACATGGACATCAACTGCATCGTCAACTCGCGCGGTATCTACCCGCTCGAATTCACCTGCCGCTTCGGCTATCCCACGATCAACCTGCAGGTCGAGGGGGTGCTGTCGAAGTGGAGCGAGTTCCTGCCGGCGATGGCGCGCGGCGAGCCGTTCAACCTGCGCACCAAGCGCGGCTTCCAGGTCTGCGTCGTGGTCGCGGTGCCGCCGTTCCCGTTCATCGACCCGGACGCCTTCAAGAAGTTCTCCGAGGACGCCGTCGTCCTGTTCAAGAAGCCGATGAACGAGGGGATCCATCCCGGCGACGTGCGGCTGGTGGAAGGGGACTGGCGTCTGGCGGGGAACTCCGGCTACGCGCTGGTCGTCTCCGGGTCGGGGTCGACGATGGAGGACGCGCGACGGGAAGCCTACAACCGGGTCAAGAACATCATCATCCCGAACATGTTCTACCGCACCGACATCGGCGACCGCTGGCACCGCGAGGGAGACCTGCTGCAGACCTGGGGCTACCTGACCTGATCCGGCACGGCAGCCCCCCGGCCGGAAGGCGGATTCGGCCGGGGAGGGGGCCGGCCCTCGGGTCGGTTCGCCCCGGCGCCCGGGTGGCCCTATCATCTTAGTACCGGCCCCGGATTCTTGACTTCCCGCTCCCGATAACCATATTGAAATCGTCACGCACGAGCCGGACCCGGGGGAACACGACGGGATGGACACCGTGATGTCAGGATCGACCCCGACCATGACGCTCCGCAAGAAGCTGTTCTGGATCTCGGTCCTCTACTTCGCGCAGGGGATGCCGTTCGGCGTCGTTATCGACGTCCTGCCGGTCTACTTCCGCAATCACGGCGTGGCGCTGCGCGACATCGGCTTGATGGCGGTGCTGACGCTGCCATGGACGATCAAGCCGCTCTGGTCGCCGTTCGTGGATCGCTGGTTCGAGCGCCGCACCTGGGTGACCTTCTGCTGTGCCACCATGGCGCTCACCATGCTGGCGGTGCCGCTGTTCGATCCCGCCAACCCGACGCTGATGCTCTGGATGATCCTGCTGGCGTTCACTCTGGCCTCGGCGACGCAGGACATCGCCATCGACGCTTTCTGCGTCGGCATCCTCGCGAAGGGGGAGGAGGGGGTAGCCAACGGCGTGCGCGTCGCCTGGTACCGCGTCGCGGTGATGGCCTCCGGTGGGACGACCATGTACCTGGTGAGTCCATTCGGCTGGCACTGGGTCTTCCTGGCGCTCGGACTCGCGTTCATCGTAATGGCGATCGCCGCCTGGGCTTCGCCGCCGGTGCCGGTCGTCCACCAGGCCCCGCGCGAGTACGCCAATCAACTCCTGCGCTTTCTGACCCGCCCCGGTTCGATCGCCGTCTTCAGTTTCATCATCCTCTACAAGATCGGCGACGTTGTCATGGGCCCGATGGTCAAGCCGTTCTGGGTCGACCGCGGCATGAGCGCGGCGGAGATCGGGACCATTTCCACGAACGCCGGCATGGCGCTCGGCATCCTGGGGGCGATCCTCGGCGGCTGGTTCACCACCCGCGCGGGGATCTTCCACGGCCTGTGGGTCCTCGGGCTCGGGCAGGCGGTGTCGAACCTCTGCTACGCGGGGGTGGCGTACTACGATCTCGGCCGGCCCGCCCTCTACGGCGCCTCGATGTTCGAGTCGTTCACCATGGGTCTCGGCACCGCCGCCTTCCTGTCGTTTCTCACCCGCATCTGCGACAAGGATCAGGCCGCAACGCAGTACGCCCTGCTGTCGGCCCTCTACGCCCTGCCGCGCCCGATCGTCGCCCCCTGGAGCGGCCGTCTGACCGAATTGCTCGGCTACGCCGGATTCTTCTTCCTGACCTTCCTCGCCGCGCTGCCCGCGTACGCGCTTCTCCCGTGGGTCCGCAAGTGGACCGGGAACGGGGAGGGCAGACCGGCGCGATCCGATTCCAGCGCGCCGGCTCCCAACCCGCACCCCGCGCCGACACCGGCGCGTTGAGGCTCCCGGCCCGATCCGGCGCCCGGCCGTGAATGGTTGCCAGCCGGGGATCCGGCCAACATTCAACCCCCCAAACGGGCCAAATCGACGTATTGTTACTGGCAATTAACGCGAAACGCGTCATTCATCGTTCGTTCGGAGCACAGGACAGATGAGGGTGGGCCTCCGCTTTCAGCGGCCAGCCACCGACGGGTCAGTCGGACTGAAACCAGCGGCGATGCTTCCACCGGGGTGGTGCCGGGTCCTGCTTGGTGGCGCCGTCCTGCTCCTGGTTTCGTCGGCCGGCTCGCCCGTGGTCGTGCCGGCCCCCATGCCGCGACTCGCACCGCCGCGCCTAGCCAGGCCGCTGTTCCCCGGTCCGAGCGTCCCGGTCCGGGGATCGGGGTCGGTGGTCGCGGGAGATTTCAACGCCGACGGGGTCGCCGATTTCATCTACGGATCCCTGGTCATGCTGGGGAAGGCGGATGGCGGCTTCCAGGAGGTGACCGACCTTCCCTTCAACCAATACGACTCGCTGAGGGTGTCCGCCCTCGGCGATTTCAATGAAGACGGCCACGTCGATTTCGTGGGGGCTCTCGATTCCCGGTTGTCGTTCTTCGCAGGCGACGGCACGGGCCATTTCGCGCCAGGTCAGGTGATCTCCACCTCGACCCCCGTCCCCCTCCTCGCCGCAGATGTCAACGTTGACGGGCACCAGGATCTCGTGTGGTCGACATTTGCCGACCGGCTCGAGGTCAATCTGGGCGCGGGCGACGGGACGTTTCAGCCGCAGCCGACCTCGTTGGTCGGATTTATTTCCACCACGCTCGCCACCGCAGATTTCGATGGAGATAGCCGGCCGGACATTGTCGCAGGCACGTACTCCGATTCCCGGCTCACGATCCTGAAGGGGCGCGGCGACGGCCTGTTTGACGTGGCGGGTACGGTCGCGGCAACGGGATACATCCGGGAGGTCGTGGCGGCGGATGTCGACGTGGACGGCCGGCCGGACCTCGCCATCACGACCGAGATGTCCGACGGCCTCGCCGCGAACTTTCAGATCTACAGGAACCTCGGCGCGCTGGCCTTCACGCTGCGGCACTCATTTCCAATCGGTGCGGGTCCGAGTTTCATGCTGGTCGAGGATTGGGATGCCGACGGGAGGGATGATTTCGCCGTCGTCAGCGAATACCCACAGGAGATCCGCGTTTTCATGTCCCGGGCCGGCGGTCTGGAGCCGCGCCCCGCATTCCGACCGGGAACGCAGCCATCGTCGGTGGTGGTCGCC
>JANNTZ010000402.1:0-15385 GCA_031394595.1 Acidobacteriota bacterium | reverse complement strand
ATCGCCTTGCGTCCCTGGATGCCGCGCAGCCGCCGGAACGACGCGTACAGGGCGTCGTAGAGGGCGGTGTCCCCCAGCGCCGCCGTGCTGGTGATCGCCGACCGCAGCGCGTCCTTGTCAGCCGTCGTGTCCTGGAGCAGGAACACCTGGTCGTTGAAGTCGATCACCATGGCGCGATCCTCGGTGCCGAGCGTCGAGACAAACCTGCTGGCGGCGCTGTGGACCTTGTCGATCGCCCCCTGCATGCTGCCGCTGCTGTCGAGGATCACCGCCAGGGTGATCGGCCGGGTCTCGATGTAGAAGTCCACGACGTTCTGCCGGACACCGTCCTCCTTCAGAAGCACCTGGGACTTCTCCAGGTCCCGGTAGAAGCGCTCTTTTTTCTTGTCGATCGCCGTGGCGTAGACGATGACCCGGTTCACCTGCACGGCGTAGTTGAGGACGACGCGCTTGAGGATCACCGTGTCTTCGACCTTGACCCCTTCGCGGTGGTGGGCGACGGCGCGGATGACCCAGGAGCGCGGGTCGGCGCCGAAATCGAAGATGCAGCGGTACGGCGGCTCGGTGTCGATGTAGATCAGCCGGTCCTCCACGAAAAACTCGACCTTCTCGACCATCCGCGGGTCGCTTGCCTGGACTTCCGCCTCGATATCGGACCGGCCGAACCGGAAGTCGTTGCGCGCCGGGTTGGTGATGTGGATTCCGAATCCACGGCGCGTCCGGCCGGGCTGGGGCGCCGGAGCCGGTTCGGCCGTCTCCGGCGGGGCCGGGCTCTGGGCATGCGCCAATGCCAGGCCCAGGACAAGCAGGGTCGCCGGGAATACCAGGGCGGCGATTGCCGGCGTCCGCTTCACAGCCCGCCACCCTGGTCGACGGCCGCCGCGGGCGGGACGGGTGCCTGCCCGGCAGGCGGCAACGGCGCCGGGCTGCCCGGTGCCGGGGCGGCGCCGGCGGCCGTCAGCATGTTGCGGAGCAGCCGCTTGACCTGCTTGGCCTCCGCCGAGGCATCGTCGCGCTCGAGAAACGCCTCGTAGGCGGTGTGGGCCTGCCTGATGTGTCCCAACTTGAGGTGCGCGTTCCCGGCGTACAGCCATCCCTGCGGGTCGTCCGGCCGCAGTTCGCTGTAGGACGCGAATGCTTCGAGGGCCTTCTCATCCAGACCAAGTCCGGCGCGCGCCACTCCGAGATTGAGCAGGGCGGAGAGACGCACGGCCTGATCCGTGTCCGGTGCCGCCAGAGTCGCGAACAGCGAGGCCGCCTCGGCGTGACGCCGGGCCGCGATCAGGGCCAGGGCGGCATCGAAGCGCGCCGTGTCCGCGGCCCGCCGGACTTCGGGGTCCGGGGGGGCGGCCGGGTCCACGCCCGGCGCGGCATGGCGATCGGCGGCCCGCAGCAGGAGCTCGGCCGCCGTGTCGTGGGCCCCCTGCTGCGAGAGGAATCGGCCGAGGGCGGCGAGCGCCACGGGATCGTCCGGATTCCGGTCCACCGCTGCGCGCAGCGACCGGTGCCGATCGACGGCCTCCCGGGCGCTCTTGAGCCGGGCCCGCGCCTCGCGTCTCAGGACCGGGTCGGGCAGGTTCCGCTCGACGACCCCCTGAAGGATCTCCACTGCAGCCTCGAACTCCTGCCGCGATCGCTTCAGGTCGGCGAGGACCATGTGCGCCTCGGGATGGGCCGGGTCGAGCGCCAGGGCGTCCTGCAGCGCCGATTCCGCGCGCCCGGGGCTGTCGAGGTCGAGGTAGATCCGGGCGAGGGCGACACAGGGGTCGGGGCTGCGCGGCGCCAGCGTTCGCGACTTGCCGATCGCAGCCAAAGCGTCGTCGTACAGACGGAGTTGCGCGTAGGCGACCCCCAGCCGGCTGTAGCCGCCGCTGAAGTCCGGCTTGACGGAGATGGCCTTGAGGAACAGGTCGATCGCCTCGTCCTGCCGGCGCAACCTCAAGAAGAGATCGCCAAGGTGCGAGTAGGCCTCGACGAAGGCAACGTTCGTCTGGATCGCCTTGCGGTACTGCTCCTCCGCCGGCGGGTCCTGTCCCATGCTCTCGAACACCCGGCCGAGCCCGTCGAGGGCGGCGGCGTACGAGGCCTGCAGGTCGAGGGCGCGCAGGAACTCGGCCCGCGCCTCGGCGGTGTCGCCGAGCTTGAGGTAGGCGTCGCCGAGCGCCATATGCCCCTGCACGAAATCGGGCTGCAGGTCGAGGGAGATTTTCAGCGGCTCGACCGCGAGGGCGTACTGCCGGTCGGCGACCAGGCAGAGACCGTAGTAGTAGTTCGCCATGTGCGAGTTGAGATTGAGATTGACGACCTGGCGGAACGCCTCGATCGCCTCCTTGTACTTGCCTTCCTTGTAGAGACGCAGCCCCTCCGACTGCAGCCGGAAGGCGAGGGTGCGCGCCTCCGGCGCCGGGATGGCGTGGGCCGGCCCGGGGAAAGAGATGACTCCGATCCATGTGAGAAGGGCGATGAATCCGAGGGTGGCGGTCCTCGCGGAAGGACGGGTGATTCGCAGCGCGGGCATCGCCGGCAAAGCGTAATCCCTTTCCGGACGAGCGGCAACCGCCTCGACCGGTGGTGTCCCTCGGGACCGACCCGGAGTACACTGCGCAACATGTCGAACGGGATTCGCCGACTTCAAGCAGGCCGGGGGACGGTCCGACGGGCGGCGCGACGCAGCGTGGTTCCGGCGATCGCCGTCCTCGGGGCCCTTCTCGCGATGTCGGCCCCGGTCCGCGCCGCCTCCTCCTCCGACCTGCGACTCGGCTTCTGGCGCTGGGAAGGGGATTTCGGGAGCACCGAGGACAACGCGCTGCAGAGCATCGTCGCCGAGATGGCGTTCAACGGAGCCGCGAATCGCTTCACGGTGAGCGTCCCGTGGTCGAGCATCGACAACGCCGGCAATGTCCTGATGACGCCCGAAGGGCCCGCGGTCGTCGGTATCGGCGGGCCGGGCAAGCCGTCCTTCCAGCAGGACGCCGCCGGATCGTCGGCCTCGGGGGTCGGGGACATCCTGGTCCGGCAGGATACGTTCCTGACCAAGGCCGGCCGGGGCAACCGGCCGGCGCTGTCGTTCTTCCTCGACTACAAGTTCGCCACGGCGGACCAGAGGCAAGGACTCGGCACCGGCGAGGACGACTGGGGTGGCGGGTTGACCTACATCCAGCCGGCGGGGAAGTCCGTGCAGTTCCTCGGCGACGCTGCCTACCGGAGTACCGGCGATCCGGACGGCATCGAATTCAACGATCGGCTGCGTTTCGGCCTCGGGATCGCCATCGTGCGACGGGGCGCCGTCTGGCGACTGTACGCCGAGAATGTCGACCCGATCCTGGACGTCGTCCCGGTCTACGACGGGTTCGGCGCCCCGATCGGCACCGCCGCGAGCGAGGACTACCGTCATGTCCGCCTGGAACTTGCCTACCGCACCAACAAGGGCGGCACCGTTCGCCTCGGCGTCAGCACCGGCCTGACCGATGCCTCCGAGGACATCGGCTTCCTGATCGTGCTGTCGTCAGGAAGCCCCTGGTAGTTCAGTACCCCGCCAGCTCCGCCATCGCCCGTCTGATGTCCTCGACCTGGGGGAGGATGGCGTTCTCGAGCCCCGGCTCGTAGGCGACGAAGGTGTCCAGCGTGGCGAGGCGGCGGACCGGGGCGTCGAGGAACTCGAACAGGCGGTCGCCGATCAGGGCGGCGATCTCGGCGCCGTAGCCGAAGGAGTAGGGCTCCTCGTAGGCGACCAGGGCGCGGCCGGTCTTGCCGACCGAGGCGGCGATCGACTCCCAGTCGAATGGGCTGAGGGTACGAAGATCGATGACCTCGGCCTGCGTGCCGGTCTCCTGCGCCAGGGTGTTGGCGGCGCGCACCGATCGCTCGACCAGCGCGCCGTAGGTCACGACGGTGAGGTCGGCGCCGGGCCGGGCGATGCGGGCCCGTCCGAACGGGATGCAGTGGTCGGGCCCCGGGTAGGCACTCTTGTTGTAAGTCTGCCGGTACAGGTGCTTGTGCTCCAGGAACAGCACCGGATCGTCGCAGCGGATGGCGGTGCGCAGCAGGCCGTTGGCGTCGAGGGCGGTGGACGGCAGCACGACCCGCAGCCCCGGCGTGGCGGCGAACAGCGATGCCCCCGTCTGGCTGTGGTAGGTGGCGCCCCCCTGCAGGTAGCCGCCGTACGGCACGCGGATGACGATGGGGCAGGAAAACGCCCCGTTCGACCGCCAGCGCAGGATGGCCAGTTCGTCGCGGATCTGCATCATCGCCGGCCAGATGTAGTCGAAGAACTGGATCTCGACGACCGGCTTCAGCCCGCGTGTCGCCATGCCGATGGCGCGCCCGACGATCGCCGCCTCCGCCAGGCTGGAGTTGAACACGCGCGCGGTGCCGAACTTCTTCTGCAGCCCGTACGTCACTTTGAAGACGCCGCCCTTCCCCTTGACCGTCGCGAGGCTCGCCTCCCGCGAGCAATCGGCGACGTCCTCGCCGAAGACGACCATCCGGGCGTCGCGATCCATCTCGTCCTTGAGACAGTCGTTCAGCAGATCGACCATGGTGCGCGGCTCGCCGCGGAACCTCGGTGCCGACTCGAAGCGGGCCGACGTCGGATCGACCTCGGCCGAGTAGACGTGCTGCGTCACGGTGGCCGGGTCCGGCTTCGCCGCCTGCAGCGCCAAGGTCGCCGCCTCGTCCACCTCGCGATCGACCTCCTCGCGCACCGCCGCTAGGAACTCCCCGGTCGCCATCCTGGCCTTCACCAGCGCCGCGGCGAAGGCCGGAACCGGGTCACGCGCCGCGTCGGCCTGCCGCTCCGCATCGGAACGGTAAAGCCGCTCGTCGTCCGACAGCGAGTGCGAGTAGGGGCGGATGGTGTGGGCGTGCACGAGCGCCGGCCCGCCGTCCTTGGCGCGGACCTGCGGGATGACCCGGGCCAGCGTCTCGTAGGACGCGATCGGGTCGCAGCCGTCCACCTCCTCGACCACCAGGCCGGGAAACCCCCTGACGATCCGCGAGATGCTGCCACCGGGGGTCTGCGCCTCGACCGGCACCGAGATGGCGTACTGGTTGTCGGTGATCAGGAACAGCACCGGGGCCCGTCGCAGGCAGGCGGCGTTGATCGACTCCCAGAACTCCCCCTCGCTGGTCGCCCCGTCGCCGCCGGAAACGTAGACGATGGAGTCGGACGCCGCGTCGATCATCCGCCCCGCCTCCGCGCAGCCGACCGCCTGCACGAACTGGGTGCCGGTGGGGCTCGACTGCGACACGATGTGGTGCTTCGCGTGTCCCCAGTGGCTCGGCATCTGGCGGCCGCCCGAGGCCGGATCGTCGGCCGCGCCGACGCCTTGCAGGAACATTTCGCGCGGCGTGACGCCCAGTTGCAGACAGAGGGCGCGGTCGCGGTAGTAGGGGTAGAACCAGTCGTGACCCGGCCGCAGCAGCATGGCGGCCGCGGTCAGCACCGCCTCGTGCCCGGCTCCGCTGATCTGGAAGTAGATCCGGTTCTGCCGCTTGAGCTGGATCTCCTTGTCGTCGATCCGGCGCGACAGATACATCGTCCGGTAGAGACCGATCAGCTCCTGAGGGCCCAGCCCCAGGGTCCGGGCCCGGGTGAGGTCGATGTCGGGCCGGTCGTGGGTTTTCTCGGCCGTGCCGGTCTCGATGGTCCGGGTGTCGGTCGTCCTGGTCCGCATAGTCCCCCCGCCAGTCCGTGCCGCCCTATGATACCCGCCGGAGTCGCCGCCCGGTCCGGGAAATTCCCGCGGCCGTTTTACGGCGCGGCGGCGTGGCCGCCATGGCGGCGACCGATCCCGGGGCTTCCCCGGCAGAAGGAACGGCGTACACCCCGCGCACGGCGTCCTCCGGATCCGGCATCCGGTGCTGCCGGCTTTCGAGGGCCTCCTGTGCTGCCGCCTCGACTTCGGCGGTGACACGGGTCTCGACCGACTCGAGGATCTTCCGGTTCGCCGCCTTCCGGGCGGCCCCGATCCTCCGCTTGCCGTCGAGGGGCGGACCCTCCTCGATAAGATAGGCCTCGAACGTTCCGATGGGATCGCGCCGTCCCCAATCACGAAATTGTTCCGCCGTGAACAACTGCCGCGCCTCGGCCTCATCATGGGTGGCGTGGCCGCCCATTCGGAAGGTGCGGGCCGTCAGGATGGCGGGGCCGTTTCCTTTCCGGCAGCGATCCACCAGGAGGCGTGCGGCGGCCCAGACGTCGAGCACATGGTTGCCGTTGCACTCGAGACCGGTGACCCCGTAGGCCTGTGGCAGGGCCGCAAGGTCGCCGGCGGTGTGACGTTCGGTCGGAGTTCCGAGCGCCACCCGGTTGTCCTGGACCACGAACACGACCGGTACCTTCATCGTCGAAGCCAGGGTGATCCCCTGGTGGAAGGCGGCGGTCCGTGTCGCGCCGTCACCGACCCAGGTCAGGGCGACACGGGTCTCGCCGCGCCGGCGGAGGGCGATGCCGATACCGGTGAACACCGGCACCAGGTTCGCCATCATGCTGTTCGGCGGGATGACGCCGCGCGCCGGGTCGCCGGTGTGCAGGTCGCGCCCGCGCGTGATCTGGTCGCCGGTCCCGAGGTAGGCCTTCAGCATGGCGGCGACCGGCATCCCCATCTCGTGCGCGGCACCGGCGTTGCGGATCATCGGGCCGACCAGGTCGCCCTTCCGGAGCGCGTGCACCGCGCCGACGGTCACCGCTTCCTCTCCCGTCCCGAGCCACGCCTTGGAGATGACCCCCTGCCGGACCCAGCGCTTCAGGGCGATGTCGTGCAGGCGGAAGCGGACCATCCCCTCGTACATCCGGATCAGCGCCGCTGGCTGCAGGGTCGCGAGGAGTCGCCGCCGCGCCGGGTCGGCATCGAGGGTCGCCCGCCAGGCCGCCTGCACCTTCGGGTTGGGCCTGAACCGGACGTATTCGGGCGGGTCGAACAGCGGGTAGCGCTTCATCGCTGGGTGCGGCGAACCTCGGGATGGCGTCAGCGCGCCATCAGCGCCTTCATCTCTCGCACCGCCCTATCGATGCCGACCAAGGTGGCCCGGGCGACGATGGAGTGGCCGATGTTGAGCTCCTCGATCTCCGCGATCTGGACAATGCGCCGGACGTTGCGGTAGTTCAGCCCGTGGCCGGCGTAGACCTTGAGTCCGAGCTTGACGGCGGTCCGGGCGATCTGGGCGATCTTGTCGGCCTCCGGGTCGGCGTGCTGCGGATCGACCGCCTCGGAGTACTTGGCGGTGTTGATCTCGATCGCCTCGATGCCGAGCTTGGCGATCGCCTTGACCTGGTCGTAATCGGGATCGACGAAGATCGACACCCTGATCCCCGCCTCCCTGAGATCGATGGCGGTCTTCTTCACCAGGTTCTGATTCAGGAGGACGTCGAGCCCTCCCTCGGTGGTGATCTCCTCGCGCCGCTCCGGGACCAGGGTGACCTGGTCCGGCTTGTGGGTCGAGGCGATGGTCGTCATCTGCGGCGTGGCGGCGGCCTCGAGGTTGAGCCGTGTCTGCACCGTCTTGCGGAGCAGCTCGAGGTCGCGATCCTGAATGTGACGCCGGTCGCTGCGCAGGTGGACAGTGATGCCGTCGGCCCCGGCCATCTCGGCCAGGGCGGCCGCCACCACCGGGTCCGGCTCCTGCCCCTTGCGCGCCTCGCGCACGGTGGCGATGTGATCGATGTTGACTCCGAGTCTCACCGGGTCGGGCATGGGCTCTCCTTTTCTCCGATCGCCTCGCGGATGACCGCCCTCAGGCGGCCGGCGCACTCCTCCACCACGGTCTGCGTTTCTCCTTCGACCATGATCCGGGCCTGCGGTTCGGTCCCGGAGTAGCGGACGAGGATCCGGCCGCGATCGCCGAGACGCTGCTGTTCGGCGCGCAGTGTCGGGCCGATCGTCGGGTGCGTGTCGATCGGCGGCCGCTCGCGCACCCGCACGTTGACCAACACCTGGGGACTGGGGCGGACGGTCGCCGCCCAGGCGGCGAGATCGATCCCGGTGCGGCGCAGCAGGTCGAGGACCAGCAGGGCGGAGAGCAGCCCATCGCCGGTCGTGGCCCGATCGAGGAAGAGGAGGTGGCCGGAGGGCTCGCCGCCGAGAGTGTGGCCGCCGCGCTGCATCGCTTCGAGGACGTACTTGTCGCCGACCGGAGCCCGCAACAGACGCATCCCCTTGGCCTGGAGTGCCTGGTCGAGCCAGAGGTTGCTCATCACCGTGCCGACGACGGCGTCGCCCGGCAGGCGGCCGGCGGCGCGCAGGTCGCGGGCCGCCAGGTACAGGACGTGGTCGCCGGTCAGCACGCGGCCGCTCGCGTCCACCACCAGGCAGCGATCGGCGTCGCCGTCGAACGCGAACCCGATCCGGGCCCGTTCGCGCACCACCGTCGCCGCCAGCGTCTCGGGGTGGAGCGCCCCGCACCCATCATTGATGTTGCGCCCGTCGGGGGCGCAGTGGATCGCCACGACGCGGGCGCCGATCGATCGGAACAGCTCCGGGCCAAGTTGCGAGGCGGCGCCGTTGGCACAGTCGAGGACGACCGTCCAATCCGGAAACGACGCTCCGCCCGGGACGACCGCGCGCAGCCACTCGAGATAACGCGCCGCCAGGGCCGCCGGGTCGGAGGGCCGGTCCGGAGCGCCGCTCCCGGTCGGAACCGGTCCGCTGCCGCGGGCCGCGCCGCGATCCAACGTCCCGCCCGGGTCCGTGCCATGATCCATCGTCCCGCCCCGCTCCGCGCCGCCGTCCATGACCAGCCGTTCGATCGCCGCCTCCACCGGGTCGGGGATCTTCTCGCCGCCGCCGCCGAATACCTTCAGACCGTTGTCGCGGTACGGGTTGTGGGATGCCGAAACGACGATTCCGGCGTCGTAGGAAAGAATCCGCGTCAGACAGGCGACCGCCGGCGTGGTCAGGATCGATCCGGAATCGACCCGGGCTCCCTCGGCACGCAGACCGCGGCCGAGGGCCGTCTCGATCGCCGGCCCGGATTCGCGTGTGTCCCGGCCGATCAGGACGCGGGGCGGCCGGCCGTCGGAAGGGCGCAGGATCGTGGCCAGGGCCCGCCCGATCCGTTCGATCGTTGCGTCGTCCAGGGGGAAAACTCCCGCCGCGCCGCGGATCCCGTCGGTGCCGAACAGCCGCTTCATCGCGACCCCCGACGCGGGCGCGTCGGCCGCCCGGTCGCCTCGGGGGCGACGGCGGGCGCCGGGCGGATCAGCACCCGCACCCGCACTGGTCCATGGGGCGAGGCGATTCGCACGCGGCTGCCGGCGGGCGCGTCGGGGACCGGGGTCACGGTGATGTCATAGTCCGAGGTCTCACCGTTGAGGTGGATGGTGCCGGCAAGGGCGCGGGTGACCTTGCTGACCTCGCTGGCCGGCCCTTCGATTTCGACCTCGGACGGCTCGATGATGTGCCGGACCTTTTCGAAGCCGCGGGGCGGGACGCCGTGGAACTCGGCGACGATCGGAACCAGGCGCCGCATCTTCTTTTCGATACGCAGAGGCAGTAGATCCGGGACGATGCGCGCCACGTCGGCCCCGCGGGGGGCCCGGACCATCTGCGGCGTCAGCGGCACGTACTGCTCGCCGAGCAGCACCTGCGACAGGTCGATTTTCGCCACCAGGTCGCTGCCGCTGACCGTCTTCATGTTCGCCTCGGTCCCGCGCAGCCGGACGCTCACCCGGTCCACCACCTCGCCGGACAGCTCGAAATCGCCCGGCAGGTTGGCGTAATCCACCGGGACCGTGAAATCGACCAGACGGACCTCCTCGTGGCCGACCACGTACCAGCAGACGATCGCCAGCAGGACCGAGAAGATCTTGAGCGTCAGATTGCGGCGGAGATTCACGCGCACCGGTCGAGCCTCCCGCCGGTCCCGGTTTTCGTGAGTGTCATCATGGCGTGTGGGCCCGCGTGGCAGCCGCGTCGCCGCGCCCGCGCCCGCCGAGATGGCTGATGAAAAACGCCTTGAGGCCCGGGCCGTCGAGCGGCGCCGTCAGGTTTCCCTCGACGGCACCGCGGATCTCGCCGCGCTCCTCGGAGATCACCGCCACCACGCTGTCGTACTCCTCGGTGAGGCCGATGGCGGCGCGGTGGCGGGACCCGTACTGACGCGCCAGCGCCGGGTCGGTGGTGACCGGCAGGAAGCAGGAGGCGGCCTTGACCCGGCCATCGCCGACGATCACCGCGCCGTCGTGCATCGGAGATCCCGGCGTGAAGACGTTCATCAGGAGATCGTAGGAGATGGCGGCGTCGAGCTGGATCCCCGAATCGACCTGGTCGGGGAGCGCCTGGTCGCGCTCGATGACGATGAGCGCCCCCGTGGGGCGGGCGGCCAGCGCGGTGGCCGCATGGACGATGTCATCGAGCATCCGTTCGGTCAGCTCCTGGTAGCCGAGCCGCAGCAGGGGAGTGCGACCCAGCCGCGCCAGGCCGCGCCGGATCGCCGTCTGGAACAGGACGATCAGGGCAAACGGGCCGTAGAACAGGACCTGACCGAGGACGCGGTGGAAAGTGGGCAGCTCCAGCAGACGATCGGGGGCCGTGACGCCGTAGGCGACCAGGACCACGATCACTCCGACCAGCGTCTGCAGGGCGCGTGTGCCGCGCAGCAGCAGCCCGATCTGGTAGATCAGGACTGCCAGCAGCAGGATGTCGAGTACATCGCGCCAGCCGAAGACGAACGCCGAAGCCTGGGGGAACACCAAGTCCATGCGGCCACCCGGTGGGCCGCGGGGGCTCAGCGGCCGTGTCCCGATCCGTCGCGCAGGACGGCGGCACACAGCCGCGCGACCCGCACCGCCTCCCGGACGTCGTGAGCCCGAATGATATCAGCGCCGCCCACGATGGCCAATGTTTCGGCGGCGAGACTTCCTTCCAGCCGATCGTGCACCGGCAGTTCAAGCGCCCCCCCGATGAACGATTTGCGCGACGTGCCGACCAGGATCGGGTGGCCGAGACCGCGCAGGACGGCGAGGTTCCTCAGGATCGCCAGACTGTCGCGCCGTCCTTTTCCGAAGCCGATCCCCGGGTCCACGACGATCCGGTCCTCGCGGACGCCGGCGCGCCGCGCCAGGGCGATCTGCCGCCTGAGGAAGGCGGCGATCTCCGGCAGGAGGGCCCGGTAGCGTCCGGGGTGTCGCATCGTCGCGGGACGGCCACGCAGGTGCTGGATCACGACCGGCAGGCCGGTCTCGGCGACGATCGCCGGCATCGCGGGGTCGAGGGAGAATCCGGAGATGTCGTTGATCAGGTCGACCCCGGCCTCGGCGGCGCGGCGGGCGACTTCGGCCTTGTAGGTGTCGACCGAGATCAACGGTCGGCCGGGTCCGAGTTTCCGGACCGCCGGCACCATGGTTTCCAACACCGGCAGCAGCCGGCGCAGCTCCTCGGCCAACGGTACCGGTGTGGACCCCGGGCGGGTCGATTCGGCGCCGACGTCCAGGATTCGGGCCCCCTCGCCCGCCATCCGCAGGGCGTGGGTCACCGCCGCCCGCCGGCCGATGAACCGCCCCCCATCCGAGAACGAGTCGGGCGTGAGGTTCAGTATCCCCATCACGATCGGTTCCGGCGCGAGGTCGAGGAATCCGGTGCGAAGCGCCAGCCGGCGGGGCGGGGCGACGTGACGATCCAGGACCCCCTCGACGGCATCGGCCGCGCCCTGCAACGCCGGGACCCGGCGGGCCGACCGGAGGGTGACGGCGAACGTCGCCCCGGAACCGCCCAGGACCAAGGTCTGGGGGCCGTGTGAGGCGCCGGCGCGCCGGAGACGATCGACCGACCCGCCGGCCGCGCGGATCATCCGGCCCAGCCGCCCCGCCGCGCTGGCCGGCACGGCTTCGAGACGCACCAGGAAGAAGGGCCAGACGGTCCAGGCGGGCGCGGCGCCGGGTCGGGCGGGCGCGGCGCCGCGTCGGGGTGGCCGGCGCCCGATGTCGGGCGGGACGGCCGCGATCACCAGCGGGTTGTGGTCCATCGTCGTCCGGGGGGACGATCAGGAAGGCTGGTTAAGGGGATCCGCGACGATCGCCGGCCCGGGCCGCTCGCCCACGCCCGGCTCGGCCGGCCGGACCTTCGCGGCAGCGGAGTCGGCCACGGCCTGGGTCCGCCGTCGCCGGCGCGCCTGCAGGGAGGCGGTCGCATCACCCTTCACCAAGGCGGCGACCTCGTCGCCATCCAGGACCTCGTACTCGAGGAGCGCCTCGGCAATGCGCACCAGCGCCTCGCGGTTCGACTCGAGCACCTTGCGCGACCGATCGTAGGACTCGATCACCAGCCGCTTGACCTCGCGGTCGATGACGACCGCCGTCGCCTCGCTGTAGTCCTGGTGCTGGGCGATCTCGCGACCGAGGAAGATCTGCTCCTCCTTCTTGCCGAAAGTCAGCGGGCCGAGCTGGTCGCTCATCCCCCACTCGCAGACCATCCGGCGGGCGAGATCGGTCGCCTTCTCCAGATCGTCCCCGGCGCCGGTGGTGAGGACGCTCATGAAAATCTCCTCCGAGGCCCGGCCGCCCATCATCACCGACAGCGTGCTCTCGAGGTGATCGCTCGTGTAGTTGTGGCGGTCGTCGATCGGCAGCTGCTGGGTGACGCCGAGCGCCATGCCGCGCGGGATGATGGTGACTTTGTGCAGCGGATCGGCGTGCGGCATCATCGTGGCGACCAGCGCGTGCCCCGCCTCGTGGTAGGCGGTCAGCCGCTTCTCCTTCTCGGAGATGATCAGCGACCGGCGCTCGGTCCCCATCAGGACCTTGTCCTTCGAGGACTCGAAGTCCTCCATGAAGACCAATTTCTTGTTGTAGCGCGCCGCGTTGAGGGCCGCCTCGTTGACCAGGTTGGCGAGATCGGCGCCCGAGAAGCCGGGGGTGCCGCGCGCCAGCACCGACAGGTCCACGTCGTCCGACAGCGGGATCTTGCGGGTGTGGACCTTGAAGATCTCCTCGCGTCCCCGCACATCGGGCCGCGGCACGACCACCCGCCGATCGAAGCGGCCGGGGCGCAGCAGCGCCGGGTCGAGGACGTCCGGCCGGTTGGTGGCGGCGATCAGGATGACGCCATCGTTCGACTCGAAGCCGTCCATCTCGACCAGGAGTTGATTCAGCGTCTGCTCGCGCTCATCGTGACCGCCGCCCAGGCCGGCGCCACGGTGCCGGCCGACCGCGTCGATCTCGTCGATGAAGATGATGCACGGGGCGTTCTTCTTCCCCTGCTCGAACAGGTCGCGGACACGCGACGCGCCGACGCCGACGAACATCTCGACGAAATCGGACCCGGAGATGGCGAAGAACGGCACGTTGGCCTCGCCCGAGATCGCCCGGGCCATGAGCGTTTTGCCGGTCCCCGGGGGGCCCATCAGCAGGACGCCCTTGGGGATTTTGCCGCCCAGCTTCTGGAACTTCTGCGGGTCCTTCAGGAACTCGATGATCTCGCCGAGTTCTTCCTTGGCCTCGTCCACGCCGGCGACGTCCTTGAAGGTGACCTTCTTGGCCTGGTTGCTGCTGAGCCGCGCCTTCGATTTGCCGAACGACAGCGCCTTGTTCCCGCCGCTCTGCATCTGACGCATGAAGAAGATCCAGACGCCGATGACCAGGAGGATCGGCAGCCAGCCGAGCAGGGTGACGAAGTAGGAGGAGTCCTTCGGCTTGCGCGCCTCGATGGTGATGTGCCGCGCCCGCAGGTCCTTGACCAGGTCGGGGTAGTCCGGGGAGTAGGTGAGGAACTGCCGCGCGCGGCCGTCCGGCGCCTTCTGGACGAATTCGCCCGACAACTCGTTGCCGGTGATGATGATCCGGGTGATCTCGCCGTTCTCCACGGCGGCCATCAGGTCGGTGAAGTTCATCTCGACCCGGTCGGTTCGGCCGTCGCTCAGGAACTTGAAGAGGAACAGCACCGCCAACAGGATGACGACCCAGAGGACGATGTTACGCAGCAGCATGTTCAATTCGGGGATCCCCCTGACGACCCGCTAATATAGACCGAAACCGCGACCCTTTCAATGAATCCGCGGCCGCGGTCATTCTTCCACGTAGGTCAGATGGGGCAGGTTGCGGTATTTCCCCTGGTAGTCCAGCCCGTAGCCGACGACGTGGCGGTCGGGGACCTGGAAGCCGACGAAATCCGGCTGGAAGTCGACCCGGCGGCGGTGCGGCTTGTCCAGGAACGTGCACACCTTCAGGGATTTCGGGGCGTAGAGCTGGATCTGCTCGATCAAGTAGGCCAGCGTCACACCGGTGTCGAGGATGTCCTCGACGATCAGCAGGTCGGCCCCCTCCACCCGGAACGGGGCGGAGAAGCGGAACGCCGAGGAGAAGACGATCTCGGTCATCGAATCGGACTTGCGCGACGTGACGCTCTCCAGGAAACCGATTTCCATCGGGCACTTCGTCTGCCGCACCAGGTCGGCGAGGAAGATGAACGACCCTTTCAGCACTCCGAGCACGGAGATCTCCCGGCCGCCGTAGGCTGTGGTGATCTCCTTGCCCATGGCGCGGACCCGGTCGGCGATCTCGGTCTCGGTCTTCAGGATCTGCGTCGACAGCTTCATGCGGTCTCCTTCTCGAGGACGAGGATGCGGCGCGTGCGCGAGGTCACCTTGAACCGGTCGTCGATCGCCTGGGCCACGACCCAGGCGATGCGGCCGCCTGAGAGGACGATCGGGATGCGGCCGCGATCGTCCGCCGGCACCTTGCGGTCGATCAGGAACGACTTCAACTTGCGCGTCCCCGGCGCGCCGAGCGGCGTGAACCGGTCGCCCGACCGGCGTCCCCGCACACGGAGGGGCGTCCGCACCAGGTCCGCATCGAGGAAGACGCGGCCGGGAGCGCCCGCGTGGGGGTCGAAGCCGGCGGGACGCGGAATGACCTTCGTCTTCAGCCGCAACCCGAAGGCCGGCAGATTGACCTGGCCGGGGACCGGGCAGATCGTCTCCACGGCCGGCGCTGCGACCCCCCGGGTCCCCGCCTTCCGGGCCAGCTCGATCCGCAGGGTGCCGGGAGCGAGTCGGACGACCACCCCGTCGGGCAGCGAAAGGGCCCCCCCGGTCCCGCTCTCGAACAGGTCGCGACACGCTTCGATGTGGCGGGCGGTGATCCGGCGCAGGTGGCCGCGGACCTCGGCCAGACCCCGGCGCAGGACCCGCCGCTGCAGGGCCGGTGGCAGGGCACGGAGCGCCTCGGTGCGCAGGTCGATCCGGCCGGGGGCGCGCCGCCCGGTGGCCTTCTCCAGGACCTCGCCGGCGAGCGGTTCCAGGACCGCCTCGTCGTCCCGGAGCAGACCGGAGGTCCGGGCCAGCAGGTCCACCACCCGCGGGTTGAACCGCCTTTCCAGGATCGGAATCAGCGAGTGCCGGACGCGGTTGCGCGTCAAGGACAGGTCGCGGTTGGTCGCGTCCATCCGGTACC
>JANNTZ010000397.1:0-13948 GCA_031394595.1 Acidobacteriota bacterium | reverse complement strand
AAATGCCCGGGCGCCTGTCGCACTCTGTCTTCGACGCGGGGCTCAAGCTCTGCGCCCCTTCCGAAGGGTCCAGACATGCCTACTTCCGAAATGGCTGCCCGGCCGGGCTGCCCCTTCCCCCGCCTGACGTCCATCTGCTAGAATTTCGGGGTTCAGCCGCCACACACGAGGCCGAAGCCGCTCCAGGGCACCCCCCTCCGCCCGGAGCGCCGCGGACCGTCCCGGCGCCATCAAAGGCACGGGTGCGCGGCGGGGAGGCTACATCAATGTCGGGTTTTGACGCCATCGTCACACGCTACATCGAACGGACCCGCAAATCGCGGGAGCTCCACGACCAGGCCCGGAAGTTCCTGCCGCGCGGGGTGTCGTCGAACTTCCGCGTCGTCGATCCGAACCCGATCATGATCGATTCGGCCGTCGGCACGACCCTCACCGACGCCGACGGCAACAAGTACGTGGATTTCGCCATGGCGTTCGGCGCCATGATGGTCGGGCACGCCCACCCGAAGATCGTCGCGGCGATCGAGGCGCAGGCGCGGAAGGGGACGCTGCACGCCATGCCGCATCGCCTGGAGATGTCGGTCGCGAAGGAACTGGGCGATCGCTTCGGCCAGCAACAGTGGCGCTTCGCCAACTCAGGGACCGAGGCGACGATGCACGCCATCCGCGTGGCGCGCGGGTACACCGGCCGCAGCAAGGTGATCAAATTCGAGGGGGCCTACCACGGCGCCCACGACACCGTCCTGGTCAGCGTCAAGCCGCCGATCCACAAGACCGGCCACGCCGGGCGGCCGCGGCGGTATGTCGGCAGCGAGGGGATCCCGGCCGAGTCCTACGCCCACACGGTGGTCGCCGCTTTCAACGATCTCGACTCGGTTCGCCACGCTTTCGAGGCGAACCTCAACCAGGTCGCCTGCCTGATCCTCGAGCCGATCATGCTCAACGCCGGCGTCACCGAGCCACAACCCGGCTTCCTGGCCAGCCTGCGCGCCCTGTGCGACGAGTACAACGCCCTGCTGATCTTCGACGAGGTGAAGACCGGCGTGAAAATCGCCCGTGGCGGCGCCACCGAGTACTTCAAGGTCCACCCCGACATCGTCTGCCTCGCCAAGGCAATTGGCGGCGGGCTGCCGCTGGCGGCGTTCGGAGCCTCGGCCGCGATCATGGAAGAACTCAACTCCCTGCGTGTCATCCACGTCGGCACGTACGCCAGCAACCCGATCACGCTGGCGGCGTCGGAAGTGACCCTCAAGGAGATCCTCACCGACGAGACCTACACGAGAGTGTTCGCCCTGAACCGGAAGCTGGTGGACGGCTACTCGCAGATCATCCGCGAGCACAAGCTGCCGGCCTACGCGAACGGCGTCGGCTGCATGGGGACGATCAACTTCCGCAAGGACGTCATCAGGAACTATCGCGACTGGTACGACCAGGACAAGAGGACGCAGCACGCCTGGTACCTCGCGATGATGAACGAGGGCATCCTGCCGCAACCTCCGGGCCCCGACGAGCAGTGGACGATCTCGGTGCAGCACACCGACGCCGACATCGACACGCATCTGAAGGCGTTCGCGAAAATCGCCCCACAGCTCCGGTCGGTCTGAAGCGCTCCGCCCGGACCGGCTCCTGGGGCTGCCGGCCGATTACGCCGACAGCATCAACCCGGTCACACCCAGCAGGAGCGCCAGGATCACGATCGGGACCACGACGACGATCACGGCGAGGACGATCGCCAGCAGGGATCGCCAGGCCGAGAACGAGTGGGCCTCGCCGAGACACTTCAGGCTGACGACGAACTGCCAGATGGCGGCGACAGCCTGGGTCAGTTCGATCAGCATCAGGGCGACGGCGCTGGCGGGGTGGTCCTGCACCGCGGCCGGATCCGGGTGGAAGACCTCGCCCCCGAGCAGCGCCATCCGGGGCAGCCACAGCAGGATCGCCCAGATCGCCGGTACCTGGGACCACGCCACGGCGGCCCGGACACCCGTCCAGTCCCCTCGACCGCCGATCCAGCGCCCCGTGATCCGAATCAGGGCACCCATCAGGTAGACCCCGATCAGGCCGCCGAGCGCGCCGCCCAGTACCGCCCCACCAAGCACGGCCATCGGTGGCAGCTCGGACGCGATCTCGGTGCGCGCCGCCGCCAACCCGCTGGCCACACCGCCCACCATGGCGAGAGTCTTCACGTGCCGGCGCGGGCTGGAATCGAGGATCTGGCGCAGGGTGGCGCGCGGTCTGGTCCAGATGGAGAACCAGGGGCTGAGGGGTTCGGCGGAACCGGGCGGTGGAAGTGCGGGAATCGGTGAAAGGTCGGGCGGGGCCGTGTCGGGCGCTTCCATCGGGCGTTCCGCCGGGTCGAGCGGGCACGACGGGCGCCGGCCGGCGCGGCGGTCAAGCCGCGCCGGCCAGCTCGTCGATCACTTCATGTGCTTGCTGACCAGCTTGGTCATCTCGAACATGTTGACGGTCTTCTTGCCGCCGAAGACCTTCATCAGGTTGGCGTCGGCGTTGATGTTGCGGCGGTTCTTGGAGTCCTGCAGCTTGTGCTTCTTGATGTAGTCCCAGAGCTTCTTGGTGACCTGCGTGCGCGGAATCGGCTTCGACCCGACGACTTCCGCGAGCACGGAGTCCGGCGTCATCGGCTTCATGAACGCGGCGCTGGGCTTGCGACCTTTCTTTGCTGCCATCGGTTCCTCCACCAAATGGGGTCCATGGAATTCCCGGGTTGACACTGGCCCACCAGGGCGAAAACCGCCGGAACTCTACCACGGGTGCGCGTTTCCCGCGCCTGCAAGATGGAAGCGTCCCCCGGGGGCCTCAGGAGGCCAGGGCCAGGGCCACGCCGGCCAGGCCGCCGGCCCCCAGGAGAACCGGCAGGGGAAGCGGGCGCCACCGCAAAATGGCGAACGCCAGCAGCGCCGACACGATCGCGAATCGATCGACCCCGCCCGACGCCGGAGCCAGCACGCGCGCCCCGAAGAAGACCGTCAGGTTCAGGATGACGCCGACCACGGCGGCCATCACACCGGCGAGCGCGTCCTGGATCCGTCGCCGCGAGGCCAGGGTCTCGATGAACGGCGCGCCGGCGAAGATGAACATGAACGACGGGAGGAAGGTCACGAAGGTCGTCACCAGCGCGCCGAGGATCGCCACCGGAAGGCGGGCTTCCCCGGGAGCGAGGTTCCAGGCCCCCATGAAGCCGACGAACTGCAGGACCATGATGAGCGGACCGGGGGTCGACTCCGCCAGCCCCAGTCCCTGCACCATCTCCGCGGCGCTCAGCCACCCGAAGCGGTTGACCGCCGCTTCGGCGACGTAGGTGAGCACCGAGTAGGCCCCGCCGAAAGTGACGAAGGCCGCCTGTGTGAAGAAGATCGCCTGCCGCACGACGACGTCGTCGGGTCCGCGCGTGATCCACAGGATCCCGACCGGAATGGCCCAGAGGATGGCGCACACGCCCACGACCCTTGCGACGCGGCCGACGGCGGTCCACCGGCTGCGGGTTCCCCCGGCGCTCCCCGCCAGGACGGAGCGACCCGACCCGGCCTTGACCGTCGACCCCTCGGCGGCTGTCGGCGGCACGGAGCGCGAGGCGAAACGCCCCGCGGCGATCCCGACCAGGGCCGCGGCACCGATGACCGCCGGGAATGGCACGGAGAAGAAGAACAGTGCGATGAAGGCGGCGGCGGCAAGCCCGATCTGGTAAGGGCGGTGCAGGACCCGCCGGCCGATCTTCAGCAGGGCGTCCGCGACGATCGCCACCACCACCGGCTGCACGCCGTACAGGAGGCCGGCGACGACGGGCCAGCGCGACTGGGTCGCGACCAGCCAGCTCAGGAACAGCAGGACGCCGATCGAGGGGAGGACGAACAGCGACCCGGCGACGATCCCGCCCGCCACCCCGTGCAGCCGCCAGCCGATGTAGGTGGCGAGTTGCTGCGCCTCCGGGCCGGGGAGGATCATGCAGAAGTTCAGGGCCCTCAGGAAGGCCGCCTCGTCGATCCATCGTCGGCGATCCACGAGGTCGCGATGCATCAGGGCGATCTGACCGGCCGGCCCTCCGAAGTTGATGCACCCGAGGCGCAGCCAGTAGCGCAAAGCCTCGCGAAACGTCGGGGCTGGAGTCCGGTCACCGGGATCCGGCAGGGATCACCTCAGATGTACCGCTTCAGGAGGTCCAGATCAGGCCGATTGTCTCGTACCCATGCCCGGGGTGCCGGCACTGGCCGTCGGCCGGGTCGATCGGGACCACGTAGTGCGGGTCACCGATGAGACGCAGGGGGCAGGTGTCCACCAGCCTAAGGTAGCGGCGTTCGTCCGCTTCCTCCTGCGTCATGTCGAGGGTGATCACCAGGCGCCCGCCCGGCCCCAGCACGCGCGTGAACTCGCGCATGCAGGCGGGCCAGTTCTCCACCGGGATGTGCTCCATGACACTCAGGCAGAGGACCCGATCGAAATGCGCGTCGGGGAACTGGAGGGCATCGGCCCGGTCCGGCGTGTAGTGGACCCCGCCGCGCTCGCCCCGTTCTGGCAGCCCCCAGAGCGAGTGAATGCCGCCGGCCGCGAACAGCGCGCGCTTGGCCATCGCTCGAAGGTTGCGGTACAGGTTGCGATTCCGATCGAAGACGAACGACGTGCCGCGATCGAGCGACGGATCGGCGACCCAGGCCTCGTGACCGCGGGTGGCGACGTAGGCCGAGAACGGGCTGCCGCCGCCGCCGACGTCGAGCGTGCGCAGCGGTCGCCCGCCGGCACCCCCTGTCGAATGTGGCGGGCGGGACGCGGTCCCGTGGGCTTCTCCCAGCCCGGCCGCGATCACCGCCCAAGGGTATTCCCAGGCCCGCGACCAGTGGTCGAAGCCGGTCATCGCCTTGAGCCGTCGGCTGCGGACCAGGATCGGGCGGAACCAGCGTGGCTGCTGATCGAGATCGATCCGCAGCATCTCGCGATGGATGGCGGCGAACGCGGGGCGTGCGCCATCGCGCAGGTCGAGCAGCCGGGAGGTCTCTCCCGGGGGGTCTATTCGTACCATCCGATCGGGCGATCGTCGAGATTGATGTAGACCTGTTTGACCTCGAGATACTCGTCCAGTCCGAAGGGGCCGAGCTCCCGCCCGAACCCCGACTGCTTGAAGCCACCCCAGGGGGCCTCGACCGGCGCCGGCTGCATGTGGTTCACCCAGACGATGCCGGCGCGCAGCCGCCGCACCGTGCGCAGCGCCCTGAACAGATCGCGCGTCCACAGCGCCGCCGCCAGACCGAAGTCGGTGTCGTTGGCGATCCGGATGGCGTCCTCCACCGTGTCGAACGGGATGACCGACATCACCGGGCCGAAGATCTCCTCGCGCGCGATGCGGGCGGAGTTGTCGACGTCGTAGAAGATCGTCGGCTCGACGAAGAACCCCTTGTCGGCCTCGCGCGGCAGCCCTTTCGGCCGCCCCCCGCCCAGCGCCAGCTTCGCCTCTTTCCTGCCAACCTCGATGTACGACAGCACCCGGTCGTATTGCTCCTGGCTGACCAGCGGGCCCATCTTGGTGCCGGGCTGAAGTCCCGGGCCGACTTTGATCTTCTTCGCCTTCTCGACCATGGCGTCGAGAAGCTTCTTGTAGATCGTGCGCTCCACCAGCACGCGGCTCCCGGCGGAGCAGATCTCCCCCTGGTTGAGGAACACCCCGAACAGCGCCCCCTCGACCGCCGACTCGAACTCGGCGTCGGCGAAGAAGATGTTGGGCGACTTGCCGCCGAGTTCGAGCGACACCCGCTTCAGCGTGTTCGCCGCCTCGCGCATGATGATTTTCCCGACCGCCGACGAACCGGTGAAAGCGATCTTGTCCACGCCCGGGTGGGCGACGATCGGCGCGCCGGCCGTCTCGCCCATGCCGTTGACGATGTTGACGACCCCTCGAGGGAGACCGGCCACCTCGAACTCCTTCGCCAGCTCGCAGATCGACAGAGGGGTCTGCTCGGCCGGCTTCAGGACGACGGTGCAGCCGGCGGCCAGCGCCGGCGCGATCTTCTGCACCGCCATCATCATCGGGTAGTTCCACGGGATGATCTGGCCCGCCACCCCGACCGGTTCCTTCAGGGCCAGGTTCATCACCTCTCCCGGCACCGGCAGCACCTCGCCATGGATCTTGGTCGCCCAGCCGGCGTAGTACTCGAAACAGGCGGCGGCGTCGTCGAGGTCGCCGATCGCCTCGGCCAGCGGCTTGCCGTTGTTGAGACTGTCGAGCTCCGCGTACCGCCGGGCGTGATCGCGCAGGTGCTGCCCGAGGCGGAACAGGATCCGGCCCCGATCGCGCGGCGAAGACCGCGGCCAGCCGTCCTGGTCGAACGCCCGCCGCGCCGCCCGGACCGCCCGGTCCACGTCCTCGGGCCCCGAATCCGGCGCCCGGGCGATCACCTCGCGGGTGGCGGGATTCAGGACCTCGAAGGTCTTCCCCGAAGCCGCGTCCACACAGGCGCCGTCGATGAGGTTCTTCAAGATCTGCACGTCGGCCACGATCGGTCTCCTCCCGCGTCCGGTGAAGGCCTGCAATCTAGCGGCGGGCGGAGGGGAGTGTCAAATCACGACGCGCCCTGCAATTGCCGGGCACGGCTCCGGCGTCGCTGCGCGGCGCAGCGACCTTGAGCCGCGCCTGGCACGTTGGTTGGGCGTCCCGTGGCCCGCGCGTGCGAGTGCGGAGCGGCGACGCGCTGCGGCACGCCACCCGCAACTGGGGATACCTCAGTCCCGAATGGACTTGACAGCCCCGGCCGCCTGGTGACTAGATCGCGGACACAACTAGCTTGGGTTCTTCAGGATCCGACGACCAGTTCGGCACCAACCCGGGAGGGAACGCGTGCCCGACGACGGCTCCGTGGAGGACCCGGGGCGTGACCCGGGTTTCGGGCTCCACACCACGGCCCATCTCATTGAACGTGCCCGCGGCGGGGACGCGTCGGCCCGCGACCGCCTCGTGGAGCGCTACCTGCCTGCCTTGCGTCGCTGGACCCACGGGCGGCTGCCCCGTTACGCCCGCGACCTGCAAGATACCGATGATCTTGTGCAGATCGCCCTCATCCGTGCGTTAGATCGATTGGAAGGGTTCGAGGTGCAGCGGCCGGGGGCGTTCCTGGCGTACCTGCGGCGCATCGTCCTCAACGAGATCCGGGACGAAATCCGTCGCACCCGGCGGCACCCCGGACTTGACCCGCTGGATGACCGGCAGGCCGACGAGAGCCCGTCCCCCGTCGAGCAGGCGATTGGACGGGAAGTGCTGGCCAGGTACGAGGGGGCGCTGGCGCGGCTCCCGGAAGCACAGCAGGAAGCAGTCGTCCTGCGGATCGAGATGGGCTTCAGTTACGAGGAGATCGCCGTGGCGGTCGGCAGCCCGTCGGCGAACGCAGCGCGGATGATGGTGTCACGGGCCCTCGTCCAACTTGCCGGGGAGCTCGATGGCGCACGATGAAGACCCGGACCTGATCCGGATCGCCGAGGCGGTCTCGGACGGCAAGGGCGTGAACTGGGAAGCGGAGCAGGCCGGCGCAGGCGGGCCGGAAGCGCGGCGGGTCGGCCACCTGCGGCTGATCCAGGCGGTGGGTGAGGCGCATGGGACGCTGGGCCGAAGGGAGTCCGACATGAAGGCGCAACCGATGGCGATGGCAACGACCTCGGTCGTCTCCGATCGTGCAGCCGGAGACGCGGGGACCGAACACTGGGGCCCCCTGCAGATCCGGGGCCTCGTCGCCCGTGGCGGCTTCGGCGAGGTGTACCGCGCCTGGGACCCGGCCCTCGAGCGCGAGGTTGCCCTCAAGCTGTGGCGATCCGATTTCGGCGGCGGCCGGGCAGCGGGTGAGGCGATTCTCAGGGAGGCGCGGTCCCTGGCCTCCGTGCGCCACGACAACGTCCTGCGGGTGTATGGCGCGGCGCTGCACGAAGGCCGCGTCGGTCTGTGGACGGAACTGCTGCATGGCCGGACCCTCGAGGAACTGCTGAACGAGCAGGGCTCGCTCAGCGCCCGCGAGGCGGCGCTCGTCGGGCTGGAGATCTGCAAGGCGCTGGCGGCGGTGCACGGGCGCAGTCTGGTGCACCGGGACGTCAAGACCAGCAACATCATGCGCGACGCCGGCGGGCGGATCGTGCTGATGGACTTCGGCAGCGTGACGCGCCAGCCGCGCGACGACCGGGGTTCGGGAACCGAACCGGCGACCGGCACGCCGCTCTACCTGCCGCCCGAGCAGATTCTCCGGGGCGAAATGGCCGGCGTCCAGGCCGACATCTACGCGCTGGGGGTGGTCCTGTACCGCCTGGTCACGGGGCGGTTCCCGGTCGAGGCGGGGACCTGGGACGAGCTGCGGAACCGCCACGCCCGCGGTGAGGCGGTGCCGCTGAGCGATGCCCGACCCAATCTGCCGCAGCCGTTCGTGCAGGTGGTCGAGCGGGCGATCGATCCCGATCCGGCGCGCCGCTATGGCAGCGCCGGAGCGACGGCGCGCGACCTGGCGCTCGCCGTTGGCGTCCCGTACAGCGAAGCGACAATCCCGTGGTGGAAACGCCGCGCGGCGCAGACCGCGGTGGCCGCCGCCGTGGCGGTGATCGCGGTCGCGGCCGTCCTGATGAGTCGCTGGGTTGCCACCGGCCCTCTGGTCCTCGAGGCGACTCTCCTGCGCGAGACCGCGGCCGGAGTGGAGGAGCGCCTCCACACCGGCAGTCAGGTTGCCCCCGGCGACGGTCTGTTCATGGAGGTCATCGCCCGCGAGGCGGTGCATCTGTACGTCGTCAACGAAGATCAGGCCGGCAGCGCCTACGTCCTGTTTCCCGCCGGTCTGGACCTCGGCAACCCCCTGCCCGCGGGCCGACACCGCCTGCCGGGGCGACAGGGAGGGACCCTGCAGAACTGGGAGGTCACCAGCGCCGGCGGCCGCGAAACGTTCCTGGTCGTTGCATCCCGCGAGCCGTTGGAGGAGCTCGAAAAGACGATCGCCCAGGTCCCGCGGGTCAACGAAGGGCACGAGATCGTCTACGCGCCGGTGGCCCCCGACACGATGCGGACGCTGCGCGGCATCGGGGGCATGGCCGAAGCCCGGCCCCGGCCGGGCGAAAGACCCGGGGGCGGCCGGATCTCGGGGGTGACCCGCAACTTGTCCGCCGCGGCGCAGCAGGAAAGCGGCATCTGGGTCCTGCAGATCGATCTGGAGAACCCGGCGCCCTGACGGGTCGCGGCTCTTTGCGGCCCGTGCCATCGAATCTGCCGGGTCGCTCTTCCGCGAATCCCGCGTCTGGTGTAGTCTTTGCGCCGGCCGGACATCATCCGACATCGGGAGGCTGAAGCCCATGAAGACATCCGTGAAGGACGCCGGCAAGGCGAAGGTCGTCGGCTGCGAAGGGAAACTCTACCTGGGGAACGGCGACGAGGACCTCGCCAAGGCGATGAAGGCGGTCCTCTCCGAGGGCCACAAGCGGGTCGTCCTCGACCTCGCGGGTGTGACCGCGATGGACAGCGCCGGTCTCGGCGAGGTGGTGGCCTGCAAGAAGCGGGCGCTGGACAACAAGGCCGAGGTGAAGATCGTCATCCCACCAACCAGCAAGATCCCGCTCCACGTTCAGACCTGCATCCGTCTGGCGTTCGACGTCTTCGACGACAACACCAAGGCGTCCGGATCGTTCTGAGGGGGCGGAGACGGCGGCCGCCCGCGCCCCACACGCGGGGTGCGGCGCCGTGCCTGCAGCGGATCGGTACGCCGCCGCGGTTCCGGGTGTAGAATCCCCCCATCAACGCGACACCTGCCCGTGTCCACCTTTTCAAGGGGAGGACCGCATCCATGAAGAAGAGCACCCGACCGATTCCCGAAGGCCATCACACCGTCCAGCCGTACGTCGTCGTGTCCGACGCGGCGCAAGCGATCGCCTTCTACAAGAAAGCGCTCGGCGCCGAGGAGGTCTCGGTGATGCCCGGACCGGACGGGAAATCGGTCATGCACGCCGAAATCAGGATCGGCGACTCGATGATCTACCTGACCGGCGAGAACCCGCAGTGGGACGCGAAGTCGGCGAAGACGCTCGGTGGATCGCCGATCTCGCTGCACCTCTACGTCCAGGACGCCGACGCGCTGTTCAAGCGCGCCGTCGCCGCCGGGGCGACGGTGAAGATGGAGATGATGGACGCCTTCTGGGGCGACCGCTACGGCAAGGTCGTCGATCCATTCGGCATCCAGTGGGGGATCGCGACCCACACGGAAGATCTGACCCCCGAAGAGCTCGCCATCCGCGCCCGGGAGTTCATGAAGACGATGGGCCAGTAGGCTGTTCGGGACAACCCCATGACGGTGGCGAAGTTCTGGCTGGAACCAAAGGTCGAACTCGCCCGAAACTACGGCATGAGCTCGCGACGTTTGACGAGCGCTCTGGACCTTGTTCGGAGGCATGAACGTGAAATCCGCGCTGCGTGGAAGAAGCATTTCGGACGTTGAAGTAACAAACGTGTCCCAGCACGGCTTCTGGGTGCTGGTCGAGGGCCGCGAGCTCTTCCTGCCGTTCAAGGAGTTCCCCTGGTTCAAAGATGCGCCCGTTGCGCACCTGGTGAACGTCGAGATGCCGCACCCGGCACACCTTTACTGGCCTGACCTCGACGTCGACCTCTCGGTTGAGTCCATCGAATTTCCCGAACGGTTCCCGCTCGTGAGTCGGTCGCGGCCTGACAACGCGCCGCAGCGGACGCGCGCCAAGCGTCCGCTCAAGAGTATCAAACGGTCACGCGGCGCGCACCGCTGATGGCTGATTTCGCCCTGAGCGAGGAACAGCAGCAGCTCCGCGCGCTGGCGCACGAGTTCGCGGAGAAGGAAATCGTCCCGAAGGCCGCGCACCACGATCAGACCGGCGAGTATCCGCGCGCGATCTGCCAGAAGGCGTGGGAACTGGGGCTGATGAACACCCACATCCCCGAGGCCTACGGCGGCGCCGGGCTGGGGGTGTTCGACGGCTGCCTCATCGCCGAGGAGATCGCCTGGGGCTGCACCGGCATCGGCACGGCGATGGAGGCCAACACCCTGGCCGAGGGGCCGGTCATCGTCGGCGGGACGGAGGAGCAGAAGAAGAAATTCCTCACCCCGATGACGAAGGAGTTCCAGCTCGCCGCCTACTGCGTCACCGAGCCGCAGGCGGGGTCCGACGTCCAGGGGATCAAGACCACCGCCCGCAAGGTCGGCGACGACTACGTGCTGAAGGGATCCAAGATGTGGATCACCAACGGCGCCGTTGCCGACTGGTACTTCGTCGTCGCCTACACCGACCCGGCGCAGCGCTACAAGGGGATGAGCGCCTTCATCGTCCCGCGCGACACGCCGGGGATCGAAGTCGGCAAGAAAGAACAAAATATGGGGCAGCGGGCCTCGGACACCCGAGCCATCGATTTCAACGACGTCGTGGTCCCGAAGGCGAACCTGCTGGGGAAGGAAGGCCAGGGATGGTTCCTGGCGATGGCGGCGTTCGATCACAGCCGCCCGGTTGTGTCGGCCGCCGCCGTCGGTCTGGCGCGATCGGCGATGGAGCACGCCGTCCGTTACGCCAAGGAGCGGTCGACGTTCGGCACGCCGATCTACAAGCACCAGAGCATCGCCTTCATGATCGCCGACATGGCGATGCGGATCGAAGCGTCGCGGCTGCTCGTCTGGCAGTCGGCCTGGAAGATCGACCGTGGCGAGCGCAACACCAAGGAGGCCGCCATGGCCAAGGCTTTCGCGGCCGATTCCGCCATGCAGGTGGCGCTCGACGCCGTGCAGGTCTTCGGCGGCTACGGCTTCTCGCGCGAGTACCCGGTCGAGAAACTGATGCGCGACGCCAAGGTGTTCCAGATCTACGAAGGGACGTCGCAGATCCAGCGCGTCATCATCGCCAAGGAGATTTTCGACCGCGCCTGACCGCGGTCGCGCCCGAAGGGCCGCGGCCGCCAGGCTGCCGGCGGAGCGTCAGGATGGGTTCAGCCGGGATCCAGGGGCCGCTGTGGGGCGGGGCGGCGGAGGACTGGGCCGCCATTCAGGAAGGGTTCACCCGGCCGCTCTGGCTGGATGTCCTGGATGCGGCAGGCGCCGCTCCGGGTCTGCATCTGCTCGATGCCGGCTGCGGGGCCGGCGGCGCTGCCGTTGAGGCGGCACGCCTCGGGTGCGATGTCACCGGCGTGGACGCCAGCGCGGAACTGCTGGCGATCGGCCGCCGGCGTCTCCCCAACGCCCGGTTTGAGGAGGCCGACCTCGAGCATCTGCCCTTCCCATCCGGCGCCTTCGACGCGGCGGTCGCGATCAACACGCTGTTCTTCGCACAGGACATGGACCGGGCGGCGCGCGAGTTGGCGCGGGTGGTCCGGCCCGGCGGCCGCATCGTCGTCAGCGGCCGCGGCAGCCCGGAGGCGTGTGACATGGCGGCGTTCGGCGCGTCGCTGCGGCCGCTTCTGCCCGAAAACGTCAACGCCCCGATGCCGGGGCGGCTCTCGACCACCGACGAGATCGTGGCGCTCCTCGAATCGGTCGGTCTGCGCGTCACCGCCCGGGGGACGACCCGGTGCGATTTCCAGTATCCCGATCGAGCGACCTGCTGGCGCGGTCTCGCGTCGGCCGGACCGGTGCGCGCCGCCCTGCAGCACGCGGGGGAGGATGCGGTCCGCGCCCTGTTCGACGAGTTCGCCGGCCGGCACTCCAAGGCCGCCGGCGCCATCCTCCTGCGCAACACCTACGTCTGGGCCGCCGGGGTCAACCGGTAGGGCGGTGGGTCAGTCGAAAGGTTTGCCGAAAGCCCGGATCTCCTCCGCCGTGCGGACGCTGAAGAACTGGTAATCGGAGTAGACCTGTTCGACGTTGTAGATGTGTTCCGTGCGGAACGCCTGCGTCCTCCCCTCACCCGGGATCACGTAACGCGTCAGATCGATCTCGACCCGGCCGGGGAAGCGCATGCCGTTTTTCACGACCGTGAATTCGGTCGTCACGCGCTCGATCAGGAAGATTCTGCGGCTGTTCGACTCACGGTAGGCCGCGGCGAGGGAGACCTCGGCCTCGAACTCCATCTGCCGGGCGTGGTGCTCCGGCTTCTGCGCCTCGACCTTCAGGATCTGGCAGGTCTCGCGGTCGATCCAGGCGGTGCCGAACCAGGACTGCGAACCGATTGCGGCCTCGTCGGCCGGCTCGAACCGCAGCCGGACCGCCGGCCGACCCAGCACCTCCGCTTCTCCGGTCCGCTCGAACCTGTGCTGGCCAGCCGCCGCCGCATCGAAGAGAAATGCCCAGGAGTAGGCCTGCCGGAGAAACTGCGGGATCGGGTACTTGCCGGGATCGACCTCGCGTCCTTTCCGATCCCAAGGGCGGGTCCGGTGATCCATGAACCCCCTCCGGTCGTCGAACACATAGACGTACCGGAACGCGTAGTCCTTCTTCCTGATGCTGCGCGTCGTGATCTCCTCCCGGCAGGAAAAGCTCAGGGCGCTGTCGCGATACAGCCGCGCGACACCGGCCAGGCACTGCGGGGCGCCCGCGCCTGGCGCCGGGCCCGCGGAGGGAGGAACCTGGGCGTGAGCGACGTGCAGGATCGCCGTCAGGATGAAGCCTGCCCCTACCCTCTTCACGCACGCACCGCAGCCGTTCATCGGTCACCCACCGGGAATCACGGATCGTGGGCTAGAATACCGCCAACTTTTGGCAGGAGGGACCCCGGTTGATCGGCAAGACCCTCTCCCACTTCCGCATCGTGTCGAAGATCGGCGAAGGGGGGATGGGTGTGGTCTGGAAGGCGGAGGACGAGAGACTCCGCCGGCCGGTGGCGCTGAAGGTGCTGCCGCCCGACCTGGTCGGCGACGAGGAACGGCGGCTGCGGTTCCTGCGCGAAGCGCGCGCCGCCGCGGCGGTCACCCACCCGAACATCGCCACCATCTACGAAGTCGGCGAGGCCGACGGCGAAGTGTTCATCGCCATGGAGTATCTCGAAG
>JANNTZ010000392.1:0-8702 GCA_031394595.1 Acidobacteriota bacterium | reverse complement strand
GCCTGCGCGAAGTCCTGGCCGTGAAGTACGTCGCCGACCCGCAGGTGACGGTCCTGGTCAAGGAGCACGCCAGCCGCAAGGTCTCGGTCCTCGGCGCGGTCGGCAAGCCCGGAGTCTACGAGATGCTCGGGCCGCGGACACTTCTCCAGGTGCTGTCGCAGGCAGGGGGGCTTACCCCGCAGGTCGGCGCCGAGCTGTACGTCATCCGGCGGACGGACGGCAATGGACGGGCCGAGGGCAACGGGTCGACGGAAACCCGCACGGCGATCGACGTCCAGCGGCTGATCACCCACCGCGATCCGGCGCTGAACATCGCCATCGGGGCAGGCGACATCGTCAGCGTGCCGATCGACCTGCCGGTCTACATCTACGTGGACGGCGCCGTGAAGACGCCGGGACGCATCGAGCAACTGGAGAGCCGGCCGATCACCCTGCTGCAGGCGATCGCCAAGGCCGGCGGCGCCACCGATCTGGCGAACCTGAAGAAGGTCCAGATCATCCGCAAGGGCGGCGACGGCAAGCAGGAGGCGGTGGTGTTGAACGTCCACAAGATTCGCGACGGCAAGACGGACGACCCGACCCTGCAGGAGGGTGACGTCGTGGTGGTGCCGGAGACCTTCTTCTAGGAGACCCGATGACCGAGACCCCGGAGCGGGACGTCCATCTTCTGGATTACTGGAGGATCGTTCTCAAGCGACGGTGGGTCGTGTACGCCAGCCTCCTGGTGGTGACCAGCACGGTGACGCTCGGCTCCCTCCTGATGCGGCCGGTGTACCGGGCGACGACGCGGCTCCAGATCGAGCCGAGCGCCCCGAACATCCTGCCCTTCCAGGACGTGATGGCGACCGCTCCCGACCAGCGCAACGATTTCTACCAGACGCAGTACGGGCTCATCCAGAGTCGGCGTGTGGCTCGGGAAGTCATCGCCTCCCTGGGACTGGACAAGCACCCCGACTTCAAGGTCAAGGGGTCCCCGGCGAAGCAGGACGGGGCAGCCGGAGCAGATCTGGTGGCGGGCAAGAGAATCGACCTGTTCCTGGAGAACCTCAAGGTCGCGCCGGTGCGCAACAGCCGGCTGGTGGACCTGTTGTTCTCCTCGCACGACCGCGTCCTCGCCGCCCGGGTGGCCAACCGGGTCGCCGACACCTACATCGCCTTCAACACCAAGGCCGAGTACAACACCTCCGAGCGCGCTACCACCTCGCTCACGCATCAAATCGCCAACCTGCAGGAGGACATCGACGCCAAGGAAAAGGATCTTCAGGCCTACGCGCGCAACCACGGCATCTTCGTGTTGAACGAGAAGCAGAACATCATCCTGAAGAACTTGACCGATCTGAGCGACACGTTCGCGCGCGCCCAGGCGGATCGGATCGACAAGGAGGCCCGTTTCGCCGCCCTGCGCCAGGCCGGCCCCGCCGATCTTCCCGAGGTCAGGGAGAGCAAGCTGATCCAGGATCTCACGGCCAAGTCCGCCGAGCTGTCACGGCATGACGCGGAGATGTCCAAGAAGTACAAGCAGGATTGGCCGGAGATGACACGCTTGCACAGTCAGATCCAGGAGACCGATGGGCGGCTGCAGGCGGAGCGCCAGTCGATCTACGACCAGGTGCTCGGCGCGGCGGAAAGCGCCTACCAGGCGGCGCGGAACAAGGAAACCTACCTGACCCGGGCGATCGAGGACCTCAAGCGCCAGTCGCAGGAGTTCGGCCTGAAGGAAATCCAGTACAACAACCTCAAGGCGCAGGTGGCCAACAAACGCGGCACCCTCGAAGCGCTGGTCCGGAGGCAGAGCGAGACCAGTTCGTCCGTCGGACTGAACGATCTCGTGTCCGGCAATGTGCGGATCGTCGATCCGGCCGAAGTGCCGTCGCGGCCTGCCTCGCCGAAGATCCTGCTGAACATCGTCCTGAGCCTCGTCACGGGCCTGAGTCTCGGCATCGGTCTGACATTCTTCTTCGAGTACCTCGACAAGTCCGTCAAGACCCCCGAGGAGATGCACGAGGCGACCGGCCTGCCGACCATCGGCCTGGTCCCCAGCCTGCGACCGGAGGGGGGCCGGCTGCGCATCATCAGGGCGAACGAGCGGGACGTTCCATCGAGCGTGCGTGTCGAACTGATCTCGCGCGATGACCCGAAATCGAAGATCGCCGAGGCGTTCCGGGAGATCCGGACCGCGCTCCTGGTGTCGCAGCCGGGGGGGCCGCCGCGAATCATTCTGGTCGCCAGCACGCAACCGGGCGAGGGGAAGACGGTCGTCTCGCTGAACTTGGCGATCACGCTCGCCCAGATGGGCAAGCGGGTGCTGCTCGTGGACGGCGACCTGCGGCGGCCGCGGCTCCACAAGCTCCTCGGAGTTGACAACACTCGTGGACTGTCCAATTACCTCAGCGGCACCGGGACGATCTGGCCCGAGCCGCATGGCACTGACGTCACCGGTCTCGACTTCATCTCCAGCGGTCCGATTCCTCCGAACCCGGCCGACCTGCTCGACACCGAACGTTTCGGCCAGCTTCAGACCGAGCTGGAGGCGCACGGCTACGACCACGTCATTTACGACTCGTCGCCGATTCTGGCCGTGGCCGACCCGGCAATCATGGCCTCCCGGATGAACGGGGTGATGGTCGTCGTGCAGGCGGGGGTCACCGGGAAGGATGCTCTGCGTCATTCGGTCCGCAAGCTGGCGCAGGTCAAGGCGCGGGTGCTGGGCTGCGTGCTCAACCAGGTCGATCTCGAGCAACAGGGGTACTACGGCTACAGCTACAAGCGGTACTACGGCGAGGAAGCGGAAAGAGGCCCGGCGTCACATCCCGAGGTACAGGAGAGATCGCCGGGGCAGAATCTCCAACTCTGAGGTCGACCGGCCACCGGAGTCGCGATGCCGATCCATCGAGCCCTCGCGTACGCACTAGGCGCGATTCTCATCGTCGCGCCCCTTCCATTCGGGTCGGTGCAGCCCATGGCGACGGCCCTGCTGGTCGCAGCCTGCTGCGCCGTCGGGGTCATCTGGGTCGCATGGCGCAGCCGCCGCGGACTCCCGTGTCTCCCCTGGAAGGATCCGGTGCTCGCCGCCGGCGCCCTGATCGTGCTTCTCGGTGGGCTCCAGATCGTTTCACTTCCACGCCCCATCCTGGGAGCGGTCTCACCCCGCACCGTCGAGTTCCGCGACCGCTACGAGCCGGCGTCGGCTAGTCCGGCTGACGACAGCGGCCGGCGGCCGATCTCGCTGCACCCGTGGGCGACGCGCCATTCGACACTCAAGTTTGCAGCCTGCTGGCTGGCGCTCATGGTGACCCTCGATCTCGCCTCCGTGGGCGCGACGCACCGCACCCTGGCCACGGCGCTTGTCGCCGGCGGCGGTTTCCAGGCGATCTACGGCCTCGCCGAATACTTCAGCGGACACCAGCACATCTTCGGCTACAGCAAGGAGTATTACGCCGACGTCGCCACCGGCACGTTCATCAACCGGAATCACTTCGCGGGCTATCTGGGGATGACCATCCCACTGGCGATTGCCCTCGCGGCGACGTCGTTCTCAAGCCTGGCGGTCGCCGGGCGCAGCCTCGGCCAACGACTGGCGGCCGCTCCGGGCAAGGCGATATTCAAGACGGGATCGCTCCTGGTGCTGGCGCTCACGATGACGACCGCACTCGTCTGCTCGCGTTCGCGCATGGGGATCACGAGTACGCTGCTCGCTTTGGTCACTGTGGGAATGCTCCTTGCGTGGCGTGGCGGCGGCAGGGGTTTCATACCGGCGGCCCTGCTGGTCGCCAGCGTCACTCTCCTGCTGTTCAGCCAGGGGGATGCCGGCGATTCCGTGGTGGGCCGCTTTCTCGGGACGCCGGCGGACATCAAGGCCGGGCTGGGCCGATGGAGTCTCTGGACCCAGACGTTCACAATGATGCGGGCGTTCCCTGTTACGGGCGTTGGCCTTGGCGTGTTCCCGGCCGTCTTCCCCGGATTTCGCAGTACGGGCGAAGGCTTCTATGTCGACCATGCCCACAACGACTTTCTCGAATTCGCGGCCGAGGCGGGTGCCCTCGGCTGCGTCATCCTTGGCGTCGCGGCCTTTCTGGTGGTGCGGGCGGTGGCGCGCCGGAATTCCGGATCGCGGGACTTCGGCCTGGTCGGCTACGCAGCCGGCGGATCGGTGCTCGCGATCGCGCTGCACTCGATCACCGACTTCAATCTCGCCATCCCCAGCAACGCGCTCACGGCGTCGGTGCTCCTCGGCATGGTGATCTGCTGGGCCCGATCTCCGTCTCCGGTCCTGGCGATTGAACGAGAGCCGCACCGACCCTGGATCGCCAAAAGCCTGCTCCCGGCCGGCGCAATTGCCTCGGTCGCCTGCATGGCGCTCCTACCTTTGGGATCCGGTGTGTCTTTCCACTCCAGGAGCCGGAGTGAAGCTCCATCGCTTCTGGCCTGGGGAAACGCGGAGCGGCTCTTTCAAGCGGCGGCAGACCTCGGGACCGTCGCCGCGCAAGATATGCAGATCTTGAGCAATGCGAGGGCCGAAGGACAAGGGCCCTCGGACGCTTCCGTGCAATACGTCCAGTCCCGGCTGCGTGATGCGATTGTCCTGCAGACCCTCGCCTTGCGGCGGAACCCGACTTCGCCAGCGGGACATGTGGCGCTCGGGCACCTGCGTGCAGCCCATTGCGCCGCCGAGGCGCTGCTCGCAGGCGACCACATCGACTGTATCGAAGTGGCCATGCCGGAGTTTCGTCTGGCGCTGGAGCTGAGCCCGGTCAGCGCGTCCACCCAAGCCCGGGTCGCCGAGTTCCTCCTGGCCTCGTGGCCGGTAATGACCGAGATCCAGCGCGCACATGCGCGGCCCATGTTGGAGCGGGCGGTGCAGGTGAATCGAAACGACAAGGCACTCCATCTGCAATGGGAGGCGGCAAGAGGCGCGCTCTATACTCATGAATGATCTCAAAGCGGTGAAGAAGGAACGGCAGGAGTAGCAGCACGTGGGAGCTGCAAAGGTGGAGCCATCGATGCAGGAATCGCTCCCCTCGTACGATAGCGTACGAGGGTTCTGGGGCAGTGAAGCGTGTGGTTCGCACTTCGTCCCCCGCGAGCTCGACCGGCGAGAGTTCTTTGAGCGCTATCGCCGCTTCCGCTACGAGACAGAATGGCACATCCCGGAGCTCGTACCGTTCTCCGAATGCGCTGGCAAGCGCGTTCTCGAGATTGGCTGTGGGAATGGCGCGGACGGCGTCCAGTTCGCGCTCCACGACGCGAACTATACCGGCGTCGATCTTACGGAGGCAGCGGTGGCGGCCACGCGCGAGCATTTCGACCTCCTCGGACTCAAGGGACAGTTTCGGGTCGAGAACGCCGAACGTCTGAGCTTCCCCGACCGAAGCTTCGACGTTGTTTACTCCTACGGAGTTCTGCATCACACCCCGAGTCCTGCCGAAGCGTTTAAGGAAGTGCATCGGGTCCTGGCTCCGGGAGGCCGGGCCATCCTCATGCTGTATCACCGGAGAAGCTTCAACTACTACGTACGCATCCTGCTCTTGATGCGCGCGCGCGCGTTTCTCACCTGCGTGTCCCGCAGCATGCGTTGGGAGACGGACCGGCAGGATCTCCCGGGTTCCGTCACCGAGGCTGTGCGTGGCAACGAAGACTCCAGGCTCTGGGATCTTCATTACCGCAACTTTCTCGGGATGGGGTGGAGTTACTTCCGCGCGGATCGCTTCGTCCACCACGCCACCGATGGGCCCCAATGTCCCTTCGCCTATGTGTTCACGGAGAATCAGCTCCGCTCGATGTTGGCCGGATTCTCGGCTCTCGCGTTCAAAACCGTACATTTTCCGTTGCGAAAGCATCTAGGCCGGGCTGTGCCCATCTGGCTTGAACGATTCCTGGCCTCGGGACTCGGATGGTATCTCATGGTCTTTGCGACGAGATGAGGATGGTTCGAGCATGAAGCAGCTCTTTCAAGACCCGAAGGCGCGAGGCATCCAGGTCGCCGACCTGCCGCAGCCGGCCTTGCAGCTCGGGGCGATTCTCGTCCGCAACGCCTTCTCGGTGATCTCGCCGGGAACGGAGCGCAATGCCGTGCGGGCGGTCCGCGATTCTTTGCTCACGACGGCGCGGGCCCGCCCCGACCTGGTACGCCGCGTCCTCGACACCGTGCGCCGGGAAGGGATCCTTGCCGCCTACCGAAAGATCGAAGCCAAGCGCGGCGAGCTTCGGCCGCTCGGCTATTCGTCGGCAGGAACGGTCATCGCCATCGGAGCGGGCGCCGAGGCTCACTTCCGTGTCGGGGACCGGGTCGCCTGCGCGGGCGCCGGACATGCCAGCCATGCCGAGATCGTCTGCGTGCCAGCCAACCTGGCGGCTCGGGTGCCCGAAACTGTGGCGCTCGAGGTGGCGGCCTTCGCCACCCTGGGCGCCATTGCCCTGCATGGAGTTCGCCAGGCCGAACCGGGCCTTGGAGATCGCTTCGCGGTTGTCGGATGCGGCCTGATGGGGCTGCTCACCGTGCAGCTGCTGCGCGCGGCGGGCGCCCGGGTTATTGCCTTTGACCTGTCGCCCGAGCTCGCGGAGAAAGCTAAATCGCTGGGGGCCGAGATGGCCGCAGCCGGATCCACCGACGAGCAGGTCGCCATGGCTTTGTCATGGAGCGAAGGGGTGGGGGTCGACGGCGTGATCGTCACCGCCACCGCGCCGGACGACGCGCCGATGGTCGCGGCGGCGGGGATGTGCCGTGATCGCGGTCGGGTGACGGCGCTCGGCCTCGTCCCCTTCGGACTGCCCCGGGAAATCGCCTACGAGAAGGAGCTCGAGCTTCGCATCGCCCGCTCCTACGGACCGGGGCGCTACGACGCCCGCTTCGAAGAGCAGGGCCACGACTACCCGATCGGCTACGTCCGCTGGACGGAGACCCGCAATCTCGAGGCCTTTCTGCAGCTGACGGCGGAAGGGAAGGTCACGCCGCTCGACCTGGTGACGCATCGCTTCGGCATTGACGAGGCGGCCCGCGCTTATGACCTGCTCCTGGCGGAGACCGCCCCGCGGCCGCTAGGGGTGCTGCTTGCTTATCCCACGTCAGGCTACGCGTCGGTCGAGCGTGGCACCGCAGAAGGGGTAATCGCCTCCAGCTTCACCGCCAGTGGGCGGCCGGCAACCACGCCCGCCATCGACCCTGATGGCGAGGTCAAAGTCGGCGTGATCGGCGCCGGCGCATTCGCCCGCTCCACCTTGCTGCCGATTCTCAAGAAGATGCGGCGTGTTTCGCTGCGGACCGTCGTGACCGCCCACGGCCTCACGGCCCACGATGCGCAGCGTCGATTCGGCTTTGACCATATCGGGACCGATGCTGATCTGATTCTGAACGACCCCGATATCCACTTGGTCGTGATCTCGACACGCCATGATTAGCACGCCGAGCTTGCTGCCCGCGCGCTCCAGGCAGGAAAGCACGTCTTCGTGGAGAAACCACTGGCTCTGAACGAGACAGAGCTCGCCCTGGTAGAGGCGGCTGCTGCGGTGGCCCCAGGCATGCTAATGGTTGGGTTCAATCGCCGATTTTCTCCGCATGCGCAGGCACTGCGTGCGGCATTCGCGCATGCCGGTGCGTTGATGATGAGCTACCGAGTCAACGCCGGGACGCTGCCGACTGGCCACTGGCTGAACGATCCGCTAATTGGCGGAGGGCGAATCGTTGGCGAGGCATGTCATTTCATCGATTTGATGTCGTTTCTGACGGGAGACGTCGGAATCGTCTCGGCGCAGACGAGGGGAGTGGCTACTCGCCATGAGACGCTGGAGGAATTCTCAGCAACGTTAGAGTTTGCCGACGGTTCGGTCGGGCAGCTGTTCTATACGACTCGCGGCTCGTCGAGGACTAGCAAGGAGCTTCTCGAGGTTCACGCCGGAGGGATCTCAGCGCGACTTGAGGATTTTCAGAGTTGCACACTTTACGGTATGCAGCATGAGCGCCGAGTCAAAGGCCGAGGCAAAGGGCATTCTGAAGAGATCGCCGCGTTCGTGCGAGCCGCGCGCGAAGGCGGACCATCGCCGATCGCGGCGCCTGTGCTCATGGCGGTGACCCGGGGGACGCTCCGCATTAAGCAGGCGTTGGCCTAATGAATGACAGTGGTCGCGTGACAAGTGAGGAGAATTGTGCGCTATCTCCAGAGACTCGCAAGGACGGCTCGCGTGAACAGGGAGTCGTTCCTAGCGACAGCAGTGCAGGGACGTCGAGTGCTCCACCTTGGTTGTGTGGATTCGGGACTACTTGACCAGCGGCTATCGGCGCAAACCCTGCTCCATGGCCGTCTGGCGAAGGCAGCCGGAGAGATCTGGGGACTCGATCTGGATCGTGCGGGCGTCGAACGCCTCAGGGAGATTGGTTTCACTCGCGTCTTCTTCGGCTCGGTGGAGCAGCCTCCGACAGAGATCCCTGAACGCTACTTCGATGTCGTGGTCGCAGGGGAGATCATCGAGCATGTGAGGAACGCGGGGCGATTTCTTGATGCGATCTCGCGCCTAGTGGCCCCGGGGGGAGAGATCATCATCACGACGCCCAATGCCCTGCGGTTCTATAACCCAGTGCCGGCCATGATAAGACGTGAACTGATCCATCCTGATCATCTGGCCTGGTATACCCCGCACACACTGCGCATGGCCGCCGAGGCCAGTGCGCTTCGTGTGGTGGCCGCTGCGGTTGCTCCCGCCGGCCGGGG
>JANNTZ010000348.1:0-2791 GCA_031394595.1 Acidobacteriota bacterium | reverse complement strand
ACCAAGGCCATTCTGCTCTCGCGGATGGGGCATCATTCAGAAGCCTGCCTCTCGCTCGTGCACTGCCTGCGGCATTCGACATTGACCCTTGCAGCCCAGCTTCGGTACATGCTGCTTCAGTCGTGGACCGTCACCTTGCTTGGCACCCACTCGTTGATCGCGGCACGGCGCGTGGCTACCAAGGCTCAGACGTTGTGTGCCTCGGCTCAGCTGGATATGTACATGCTCGAGATTGCCTGCTTGATCTCAGAATGCGAGGCGGCGTCGGGGGATTATCAGGCTGCACTCAGCACCATCTCGGTAGCGTTGGACGGGTATCGTGAGCGCTCGTCGTTCGACATGGTGCAGCTTGCGCAGTTGCGGAAGGTCGAATATCAGATCAGGCTCAGTGGTTGGTCGGCCCCCCTGGCCGGAGAACTCGAACAGCTGATCGCCGTCGCGCGGCGGAAGATGCTTCGATGGCACCTGGGGATGGCACTGATCCTGAAATCCTCAGAGGCCATCCAGAGAGGAGAGATGGATGACGTCGAGCCATCCCTCCGTGAAGTGGCGGCCACGGCGTCCAGGACCGGAGACAAGCGGTTGTTCATGGAGGCGCACTACTGGCGCGGCCGGTTCTATGAAAAGCAGTTGCGGTATGAGCGGGCGCTGCATTGCTACCGGATCGCCGCGCTGACCGTCCAGGAGATCTCGATGAACATCGTCCAGGACCGCTACCGGAAGTCGTATGAATCGCAGCCGATGGTGAAGGAGATCCGTGAACGGTACGCGCGGTTGCAATCTGAAGCCGGACGGCGTCGTCGCTACGACGTGGCGCGGCTCAGCCGGAGCGAACGGGCTTCCCGAAAGATGCTCAGCGCGCTGAGTGCCATCGGTCAGAGTCTGAGCGCGATTCGGGACCTCGATGAGCTCCTGCCTGCCATCCTCGACCTCGCCATCGAGAACGTCCGGGCCGAGCGGGGCATGGTCTTCCTGCGCGAGCCGACCACGGGCGAGATGCGTCTGGCTTCGGCGCGCGGGATGGAGGGCGAGGATCTCGAAGATGTCACGTCCTTCAGTCACTCGGTCATCCGGAAGGCGGCCCATGGCGAGACGCTGCTGACCGTGGATGTCGGGAAAGACGCCGCCCTGTCGGCGTTCCAGAGCCTCGTCCTGCATGAGATCAAGTCCATCCTCTGCGTCCCGATGAAGGCACGGGGCGCGGTCGTCGGGGTCCTCTACCTCGATACGCGGAAGGTGACGCAGTTGTTCACGGAGAGGGAACGGTCGTTTGTCGACTCGTTCGCGAGCCAGGCCGCGGTGGCCATCGAGAATGCGCGCCTGTTCGGGGCGCTGCGATCCGAGAACGATCGTCTCCGGAAGGACGTCGAGGGTCGTCACCAGTTCGAAAACCTGATCGGGGGTAGCCACGCGATGCGTGGTCTGCGCGACGCGATCGCGAGCGTTCTCAAGAATGACTGCAATGTGTTCATCATCGGCGAGAGTGGCACCGGCAAGGAGCTGGTGGCGAGGGCCATCCACTCCAACGGACCCCGCCAGCAGCGAAAGCTGGTGGCCGTGGATTGTGGCGCGCTTCCAGAGTCACTGCTCGAGGCGGAACTCTTCGGGCATGTGCGGGGAGCGTTCACCGGCGCCGACAAGGACCGCATCGGGCTCATCCAGGATGCGGATGGTGGAACGATCTTCCTCGATGAGATTACCAACACGAGCCTTGCGCTCCAAGCCCGCCTGCTGCGTGTGCTTCAGGAGCGGGAAGTGCGGCGGGTGGGCGAGAACACTCCCCGCCGGGTGGACGTACGGATCATCGCCGCCTCGAACGCCGACGTGCAACGTCAGGTCGCGGAGGGCATGTTCAGACAGGATCTCTATTACCGGCTGAATGTCATGACGATTTCCGTGCCGCCGCTGCGGGATCGGTGCGAAGATCTCCCTGTTCTTCTCGAACATTTCCTCGCACGCCGGGCGACCAGGGGTCTGGCGCCGAAGGCGGTTGCACCCGAGGTCCACGCCATCCTCGCCCGCCACCGCTGGCCGGGAAATGTCCGCGAACTCGAGAACCTGGTCGAGCGGCTCGGGGTCATGACCCCGGGTCCGGTCATCATGGTCGACGATCTCCCGGAGGAGTACCGGGTCGGATCCGCCGGATCTGGGGAAGGGCCACGCCCGGGGTTTGCGGGCGGTGCCGGCAGGCGTGCCGACGGGAGGACGGGCGAACAGGTGATGATCGAGCAGGCGCTCGAACGTTTCGATGGCGACAAGGCCAAGGCGGCCCGCTACATCGGTTGGAACCGGCAGAAGCTCTATCGCCGGATGAAGCTGCTCTCGATCCCCGCCGGCCATGGGCAGCCGGAGAGGGGCCGGGCCGGCGTCGTCCCGATTGTCACCCGCCGCCGGGCGGTCTAATCCCCGCGACGATTATCTCCAATCGCCCTATCCGTCCTCTACCGCTCCGCCCGTCCCCAGCGGCGCTGCCGGGGCGCGGCGTGCAGGCGGATCAGAGTGTCGTAGCAGCTCAGATCGCCGATGGACATGTCGGTGTCGATCCGAGGGAAGCGGGTCGTGGGTGGATCGAGACCGCTGTCGTAATGGGTCAGCGGCTCGTCGCCGACGAACAGGTCGAGACCGAGCTGATGGAGGATCGCCACCTCGCCGCCGATCCGGTACATCCCGAAGCCGCGCACCGGCGTGCCGCTCACCATCGAACCGTCGGCCTGTCCGACCCGCCAGCGCACGTCCACCACGGCGAACTCCCGGTACAGCGGCGTCGGGTCCAGCTCGACCAGCCGGAACG
>JANNTZ010000346.1:0-5048 GCA_031394595.1 Acidobacteriota bacterium | reverse complement strand
GGAGGCCCCTGGCGCCGAAGCGCCGGCGGTCACCCCCGCCGGGCCGACGATCAGCGGGTTGATGTCCACCTCGTCGATCTCCGGCCGATCGATCGCCAACTGCGCCAGGCGCAGGAGCATCTCCTCGAGAAGCGCCTCGTCCGCCGGCGCTTCGCCGCGGGCCCCCTTGAGAAGCGGGTAGCCCCGGATGCCGCGAATCATGTCACGGGCCTCCGCGTCGGTGATCGGCAGGAGCCTGAAGACGACATCCTTCATCACCTCGACGAAAATCCCACCGAGCCCGAACATGAGCAGGGGTCCGAACTGCGGGTCGTGGGTCAGGCCGAGGATCGTTTCACGCCCGCCGCTCACCATCGGCTGGATCTCGTAATGGAACGGCCGACCGCGGAGCGACTCCGCGATGTCGCGGCAGGCGGTCACCACCTCGTCGCGGGTGCGCAGGTCGAGACGCACGCCGCCGAGGTCGCTCTTGTGGACAATCCCTTCTCCGGCCGCCTTGACGACCACGGGGAACCCGAGATCGGCGGCGGCCGCCGCGGCCTCGTCGGCCGTGGGAGCCTGGCGCGACGGCACCATCGGGAACCCGTAGGCCTGCAGCAGTCCGGTGGTCTCCCCGGGCGTCAGGATCTCCCGTCCCGCCGCCCGGGCACCCTTCAGGACGGCATCGACCGCCCCGGCATCGATCGCGAACCGCGGGGCATTCCCTTCCGGTCGTTCCCGGATCCCGCGGTAGCGATCGAGACCGGCCATGGCGCGGGCCGCCTCCTCCGGGAACAGGTACACGGGGATGCCGGCATGCCGGAGATCCTCGACCCCCTGACGCCCCTGCTCCTTTCCCATGAAGCAGGTCAGGATCGGCTGGCGCGCCCCGGCGGCGGATCGGATGATCGCCTGTGCCACCTCGACGGCGTTGATCATGACCGGCGAAACGAACAGGACCAGCAGCCCGTCCACGTTCGGATCCTGCTTGAGGATCTCCAGCGCCGCGGCATACTCGCGCCCGGTCGCCCCGGCCACCATGTCCACCGGGTTGCGGAGGCTGGCCTCCGGGACCAGGACGCGACCCAGCGCTCCCTGTGTCGCGGGCGTCAACTCCGCGATCTCCAGACCGAAGTTCACGCAGGCATCGGTCGCCATGATCGCCGGCCCGCCGGCATTGGTCAGGATGGCGACACGGCGGCCCGCGGGCAGTGGCTGCGTCGCCAGGGCGGAAGCCAGCGCGAACATCTCGCTCATCGTCCCGGCACGGATGACGCCGCACTGCGCCAGCAGCGTGTCGACCGCCACCTCGGTCCCGGCGAGCGCCCCGGTGTGCGAGAAGGCGGCGCGCGCCCCGGCCGCCGTGCGGCCGGCCTTGACCGCCAGGACCGGCTTCCTGCGGGTCACGCGGCGGGCGATGGTCGTGAATCGCTTCGGGTTGCCGAACGACTCGAGGTACATCAGGATGACGTTGACCCGCGGATCATCCTCCCAGGCCTCCAGCAGGTCGTTGCCCGAGATGTCGGCCTTGTTCCCCATGCTGACGAAACAGGCGATCCCGAGGCCGATCTCCTGCGCCCGCGCCAGGATCACCTCGCCCAGCGCACCGCTCTGGGACATGAAGCCGACGGTGCCCGGCTGCGGTTCGGTGGCCGCGAAGGTGGCGTTCATCCGCACCGCGGGGTCGGTGTTGATCACGCCCATGCAGTTCGGGCCGACCATCCGGATCCCGGCGGCGCGCGCCCGGGCGAGCAGATCGTCCTCGAGTCGCCGTCCTTCCTCGCCCACCTCGCGGAAACCGGCGGTGATGATCACCAGACCCTTGACCCGCTTGGCGATCGCGTCGTCCAGGATGCGCGGCACCAGCGCGCGCGGGACCACCACCACCGCCAGGTCCACCGGATCGGGGATGTCGCGCAGGCCGGGATAGCAGCGGATGGAATGGATCGACGTGGCGCCCGGGTTCACCGGGTAGATGGCGCCGGTGAAGCCGTAGGCGACCAGGTTGTGCAGGATTTCCCTGCCAATCGTCTTTTTCTCGCGCGAGGCGCCGACAACGGCGATCGACCGCGGCCGGAAGATGGCGTCGAGGCTGGGGCTCATGACCCGGTCATCATACCAGCAGCCCGACGGGCCGCTGAGGCATCCCCGGACCCGGGTGGCGGGCCGCAGCGCGGCGCCGCTCCGCGCTCGCTCGCGAGGGCCACGGGGCGCCCATCTGGCACGCATGGCGCGGCTCGAGGTCGCTGCGCCGCGCTGCGGCCCGCCACTCATCCCCGCAACAACCCGCGTCCACCCCTCATGACGTGCGGGGCGTGATCGCGACGCCACGGGAAGACGGGGAAGCAGCCCCGACCGCCCGGAACGCCACCGGGGACTGCGGCGACGTGCCCTGCGGTTGACGGGCCGTCTGAGACCCCGCGACGGGTCCCGGCGCGCGCTCCACAGCGCGGTGGGTGGGCGAGGGGCGAAGGGAGGGGAGGTGTCGCAAAGCGACACCGGACCCGTGCCCGGCAACTGCAGGGCGCGGCGTCGCAGACTGGGGGGACCTCGGCGACGACAGCGCTTGACAGGCACCGGCCGGCTCCCTAGCATGGCGGGCCGATGCGCGACGACACTCGCAGGACCGCTGACCTGGCGATCGGCTACGGCTCGGTCGCCCTGTTCGTCATTTCGATTGGCGTCCTATTCTGGTTCCTGGTCTGGGGCGTCGATCGTCCGGAACCGTTCCCCGAGGCTCTCGACCGCGGCATCCGCCGTGCCACCGAAGGGCGCGGCGACGCGCGCGCCACCTTCAACGTACTCATCGTCCTGGCGTGGGGCTTCCTGCACTCGCTCTTGGCCCGGCCGCGCATCAAGGAACGCCTCCGACGGTTCGCGCCACCCCACCTGGATTCCGCCCTCTACTCGCTGGTGGCGAGCGCGGGACTCATCGCGGTCTGTCTCCTTTACCGCCCGATGGGCCGTCCGGTCTGGGAACTCGCCGCCGGGTCCGCCCTCCTGGTCCGCCTGCTGTTCGGTGCCGGGTGGGCGCTCTTCGCCTACTGCTTCGTCCATCTCGACCTCCTGGAAGTGACCGGACTGCGATCGATTCTGAGACAGCAGGACGGGACCGTGGCGCCGCCGGCGCCATTTCACCCCACCGGACCGTTTCTCTGGGTCCGCCACCCGGTCGAGCTGGCCTTCCTGATCACGTTCTGGGCGGCGCCGACCATGACCAGCGGACACCTCCTGTTCGCGGCAGTGATGACCCTCTACACCTTCGTCGGTATCGACCTGGAGGACCGCCGGACACTCGAGAACCTGGGTGCGGTCTACCTCGACTACGTGAAACGCGTCCCGCAGATCTTCCCGCTGCCGCGTTGATCCTGCCGGCGCGCCTCGTTTTCGCCGCGGTCCTCGCCCTGACCGCCGCGGTCTGCTGGCCGGCGATCGATGCGCCGTTCACGCACGACGAAGAGGCGGGGATCGCCGGCAACCGGACGATCCGCCCCGGCGCACCGATCGGGCCGGTCCTCGCCTACCGCTTCTCCCCCGACCAGGCGCGGCCGATCTTCTTCCTGAGCCTGTGGGTGGACGCGCAGCGCGCCGGCCGCATGATCCCGCGGCCGTTCCGAGTCACCTCGCTCCTGCTGCATCTCGCCTGCGGCATGCTGATCTACGGGCTCCTGCGGCGGGTCGATCCGGCCGATGCGCAGGAGGCAGGCCCCCTGGCCGGCGCCGCCCTGTTCCTCCTCCATCCGCTGCAGGCCGAGTCGGTCCTCTATATCTGGGGACGGTCGGGCGTGATGGCGACGATCTTCGTCCTGGCGGCCCTGGAACTGACGCTGCGGGCGGAGTCCGGTGACGGCCGCGGCTCGCACCCGCCCGGACGGCCGACCCGTGCCTGGCTGCGCGCCGGGGGATTGGCCTGCGCCGCGATCGCCCTCGCGACCAAGGAGGAGGCGATTGCCCTCCCCTTGCTGTTCTTTCTCTGGTGGACCCTGTTGGAAGGACGCCCGGCGACAACTGGATTCAGGACCGCGGCGTGGCTGGCGGCCCCCGCGATAGTGCTGCTGGTGTCCCGGGCCGCCGCCCCGGGAGGGTTCGGGCGCCAGGTGTTCGCCCGCAGCCTCGGAGACAACATCCTGGGCCAGGCGCTGGTCACGCTGCGGCTGGCGCGTCTCGTCATCCTGCCATTCGGCCAGAGCATCGACCATGCCGCCGCCGTCCCCACCCCCTCCCTCGGTATCGCGGCCCTCGCCCTCTGCGTCGCCCTGGCCACCGCCGCGATCGCGGCCGGCACCGGCACGACTCCGTTTCGCCCCCGTCCCGCCCGGCTACGTCGCTGCGCCGCCGGGCTGCTGATCGCCGCCGCCGGCTGCCTCATCTACTGGATCGTGCCCCTCCCCGATCTGATCTCCGAGCGGCGGCTCTACCTGCCGATGGCGGGTGCCGCGGTGATCGTCGCGGCGCTGGCCGCCGGCCCCGGCAATCGGCCGCACCGAACGCTCCGGCCAACGCCGCCCCTCCTCCTCGCCCTCCTCCCCGGCCTGGTACTGGCCGGCGTCCTGGCACCACTCCTGTTGGTCCGCGCGCGTTTGTGGGCCGATTCGGAGCAGCTCTGGCGGGAGGCGGCCCGGCGGGCCCCCGGCAATGTCCGCCCCTGGATCAATCTCGGCGTGCTGGCCGCCGGGCGGGGGGACCGCGAAGCGGCCACCCGGGACTTCGACCGGGCCATCTCCCTCGGATCCGGCAATCCCGAAGCGCTTTACAACCGCGGAAGGCTGCGCCTCGACCAGGGCGATCTCGACGGGGCACGTGAGGATCTCGAGACCGCGCTGGCCGCCTCCCCAGGGCTGGTCCGCGCCCGGGTCAATCTCGCCATCGCCCGGATCCGATCCGGCGATCTGGCCGGGGCCGAGACGGATCTCCGGACCGCCCTGGAATTCGATCCGGACGAGCCGCGGGCCCTGACCAATCTTGCGGAGGTGCTGCGCGCGACCAATCGGACCGCCGAGGCTCTGCCTCTTTATCGGCGCGCCCTCGACGCCGATCCGTTCTACGCCCACGCCGCGGTCAGGCTCGGC
>JANNTZ010000319.1:0-3450 GCA_031394595.1 Acidobacteriota bacterium | reverse complement strand
CGAAGCGCCCCTCGGAGCGGAAGTCGCCATCACCGAGTCCCAGAAGGACAGAAACGTCCCCCGTCGAGTTCACCACCGCTAGGTCCTGAAGGCCGTCGCCGTTGAAATTCCCGACGGCGATTCCGACGAGACCTCTACGTCCGGTTCCCGCCTCGAAGATCTTTTGGGAGTTAAAGGTGCCATCGCCGAGCCCCAGAAGAACGGAGACGTCCCCCGAGATGTAGTTCGCGACCGCCGAATCCTGGACTCCGTCCCCGTTGAAGTCCCCGACCGCGACCGAGAGTGGGTTTTCTCCTACGTCAAAAACCGACCCTGGGAACAGCGTGTCAGCGAGCACCAGAACGTGGGACGAAGCCGCGATCCAGAGCAGTAGGGGCAGCTTGGGTAGAAGCTGAGCGACGGTTCCGAACGCACCTGACTTGACAGCCATCTTGTGCCCTCGTGCCATCGAATCGCCAGCGGAGTCGGCCTGCGGGCTACCACTCAATCCGCGCATCTCCAGTTCGATACTTGATCACTCTCTCGTGCCTCATATTCGGACAGAGTGGTTACCTACTTGTACGTCCGATATCCAGCGCCGTCAACGGGAATCCCGAGGACAAGGTACCCCGGGCTACGTCTTCGGCAATGAATGCTCCACGAGAACCGGCGTTCATTCGACTCCCCCGGGGGCCCGGGACGCCCGAAGCCAGCTGCCGCAAATCGTTCGTCTAATCCCTCGCGCCATAGTCGAGAGACCATGGCTAGTGCCGGCTCAGCCGCTCCGCCAGCGTCCGCCCGGTCGGGGCTCGACCGGTGCTCTCGCCGCGCGCATCGAGGCGGGCGTAGGCCTCCTGGATGTAGCGCACCGCCAGCCAGCGCAGCGGCTCGGGCTCCCAGGCAGGGGAGCGGTGGTTGACGAACGGCATCCGTGTCCGATCGCTTTCGGTGCCGGTGACCAGGTCGGCGATCGTCCGGCCGAACAGGTTGCTGACGGAGACCCCGTGGCCGGTGTAGCCGCCGGCGAGGGCGATGCCGGTGGACGGGTCCCAGGAAACCGTCGGCGTCCAGTCGCGCGGCACGCCGAGTGGTCCTCCCCACGCGTGCGTGAAACGGACCTCGCCGAGGTCGGGGAACCAGTCGCGGGTCATCCGGCGCAGCATGGCATGCGTCGGTGCGTCCTGATCGAAGGAGTCCGCGATCCCGGACGCGTAATGGTACGGCGCGCCGCGTCCGCCAAACAGGATGCGGCCGTCGGCGGTTCGGGTCAGGTAGTCCACGGTGAGTCGGAATGAGGCGACACACTCGCGCTGGCGCCAGCCGATCCAGTCCCAGACGGCGGCCGGCAGCGGCTCGGTCAGGACGATGAGGGAGTATATCGGCAGGATCCGGCGGCGCATGCGGGGGAGCCGGCAGAGATAGGCCTCGCCAGCGAGAACGACAGAGCGCGCCCGCAGGTTTCCGGTCGGGGTCTTCAATATCGCGGGTCGTCCCGGTTGGACATCCACAACCGGTGTGCGCTCGTAAATCCGCGCCCCCAGTCGTTCGACCACGCGCGCCAAGCCGCGCACCAGGCGGCCCGGGTGGATCGAGGCATAGTTCGGGCTCCAGTAGGCGCCGAGGGCGCCACGGACGTTGAGGCGGCGCCGGGTTTCGGCGGCATCCAGGATCTGGGTGTGGTCGCCGAGTCCGACTCGATCGAACAGCGCGGCGTACTCGCGCATCGGCTCGACTTGGTAGGGGAAGCGGGCGACGAACAGCGCCCCGCCCTTGGTGTAGTGGGCGTCGATCCCCTCCGCGGCGCAGACCCGGCCGACTTCGTCGACGGCATCGAACAGCAGCCGCTGCACGTGACAGGCCGCCTCGACCCCGTAGCGTTCCGCCAGGACGTCCAGGCCGACATTCAGCTTGCCGGAGCACCAGCCGCCGTTGCGGCCGGAGGCGCCGTACCCGGCAATCTCCTTCTCCAGCAGGACGACCCGCAGCGACGGCTGGCGCTTGAGCAGGTAGTACGCCGTCCACAGTCCGGTATAGCCGGCGCCGAGGATGGCGACATCGGCATCGATCGAGCCGTCGAGCGCCGTGCGCGGGGCCAGATCGTCGCCACAGGTCTCGAGCCAGAACGAGGGCGAGGCCGGTGTCGTCGTCACGGCACGGCGGGCAGCGTCATGCCGCCGCGGGGGCGGGCGGCGGGTTCCGGATCACCACGACCGTCTGGTCGTCGCGTGGGCGACTGCGGCGGGAGAACTGCTCCACCTGCTGGAAGATGAGATCAGCGAGGCCGCGGGCTTGCACGTGGCTGTTCCCGGCCACGATCGCTTTCAGACGTTCGACACCGAAGTCCTCCCCCTCGGGGTTCATCGCCTCGGTGATGCCGTCGCTGTAAATGATCAGAGTGTCCCCTGGCCGGATCCATTCGTGGCCACGCTCGTAGCGTGCGTCGGGGTCCGGTCCCAGGACCATCCCTCCCAGCGACAGCTCGCGGAACTGCCCGCCCTGGTGGAACAGGGCCGGCGGGTGCCCGGCGCTGCAATAAGTGAAGTTCCCGTTGGCTTCGATCTCCCCGTACAGCAGGGAAACGAAGCGCGCCGCCAGGTTCGATCGGTTGATGACCCGGTTGAGCCGTTCGATGGTGGCGACGATCTTCAGGTGCTCGGACATCCCCATCCGCAGCCCGGTGATGACATCGCGCGCCTGCAGGGCGGCCGGCAGACCGTGCCCCGAGGCGTCGGCCACGGCGACACCGAGGATCCTGTCCGACAGGGGGAGGAAGTCGTACAGGTCGCCGCTGACGACGTCGGCCGACACGGATCGGCCGAAGATGTCGTAGTGCAGGAAAGTGGGCGGTCCCTTCGGCAGGAGCGACGCCTGCAGACGGCGGGCCTGCTCCATCACATCGTCGAACCGCCGAATCCGGATTTTCTGCCCGATGACGTGCTGGATGGCGCTCAGCAGGTACAAGGTCTTCTCGCGATCGAATTCGCCGCCGAGGCTGAAGGCCAGGATGTAGCGGTCATCGTCGCCGATCGTCATGGCGGCGAAGACCGTGACCCCGAGCGGCTCCTCGATGCTCTGGTCGAAGCCGGGATCGTCCTCCTTCATGATCAGCAGGCCCCGATCGATCAGCATCTGGATCGCGGTGTAGGTGATCGGCACGGTGTAGCCGACCCGGTCCGGCTGGTTCTCGCCATACCAGCGCCGCAGCACGTAGCGATCGTCCACCTTCTCGTAGAGCCGGCCGGCGGCGCACCCGAGCTCGCTCCCGAAATCGCGCAGAATCGTCTGCATCATCGCGTCGAGATTGGCGAGCAGATCGCGGCGCCCCTCGATGCTGAGCGCGGCGTCGAGCTTGCGCCAGAAGGTGCGGTAGTGGGCGGATTTCCCCGCCGCGACCGGCGGATCCTGCACGACCCCGGTCGGGGTGTCGGATGGTTTCGTTTCCATGAGGAGGGGATCGTACCACAGCGTTTT
>JANNTZ010000281.1:0-8442 GCA_031394595.1 Acidobacteriota bacterium | reverse complement strand
CGCCTTGACGCGGCCGTGGTAGAGGTACCCGCCGCGATCGAAGACGACCTTTTCCATGCCCTTCTCTTTCAGGCGGCCGGCGATGAGCGCCCCGATCCGCTTCGCCGCCTCGATGTTCCCGGTCGGCTTCTTCTCGTCGCGCAACTCGAGGGTCGAGGCGCTGGCAATCGTCTTCCCGTCCCGATCGTCGATCACCTGTGCGTACAGGTGATTGAGGCTCCGGTACACGCACAGTCGTGGACGATCGGCGCTCCCCTCGACCCGTGCCCGGACTCGCGCGTGCCGGCGTTCCCGGGCCCGGCATTTATCGGTTTCATGGACCATCGCTATCCACCCGCGGCGGCCGCGCCGGTTTTGCCGGCCTTGCCCGCCTTCTTCTTGATGACTTCGTCCGAGTACTTGATCCCCTTGCCCTTGTACGGCTCCGGCGGCCGCAGGCTGCGGATCTCCGCCGCCACCTGGCCCACCTTCTGGCGATCGGCCCCGCTCACGGTGAGGTGTGTCAGTTTGTCCACCTTGATCTCGATCCCTTCAGGAATCGGGAAATCGACCGGGTGCGAGTAGCCGAGGGCCATCTGCAGAGTCCGGCCGGCCAACTGGGCTTTGTAGCCGATGCCCACGATGTCGAGGTCACGGGTGAACCCTTCGCTCACACCACGCACCGCGTTGGCCACCAGCGCCCGGGTCAGCCCGTGCAGGGCCCGCTGCTGCCGGCTGTCGTCGCGGCGGGCGAAGGTGACCGTCCCCTTGTCCACCGCGCAGGTAATCCCCGACGGCAGGGTCTGGGTCAGGGAAACCTTCCCCTTCTCGACCAGCACCGCCGACCCCTGCACCTTGACCGCCACCCCGGCGGGGACGGGGATCGGCTTGCGTCCTACCCGAGACATGGTCCTCTCCTCACCAGACGCCGCACAGGACTTCGCCGCCGACCCGGGACCGCTTCGCATCCCGAGCGCTCATCAGACCGCGGGGCGTCGAGACGATGGCAATGCCGAGCCCGCCCATGACCGGCGGGATCTCCCGGTACCCCGTGTACACGCGCCGGCCGGGCTTGCTGACCAGGGCCAGCCCGGCGATCAGGCTGTTCCCCTCGCCGTCGTAGCGCAGGGTCACACGGAGGTCCTTGAATTCCCCGCGCGCGACGACCGCCACGTCGGTGACGAACCCCTCCGCCTTGAGGATGCGGGCAATCTCCATCTTCAGCCCGGAATGCGGCATGTCCACGCGCGTGTGCCGTGCGCGGACTGCGTTCCGGATGCGCGTCAGCATGTCGGCAATCGGATCAGTCATCTCCAGCCTCTCCCGTGGCGGACTACCAGCTCGATTTCGTGACCCCGGGGATGAGTCCCTGCAGGGCCAGGTTACGGAAACAAATACGGCACATCTGGAACTTCCTCAGGTAGGCGCGCGGCCGTCCGCACCGCCGGCAGCGGTTTCGCTGCCGGACGGCGAACTTCGGCTTTCTGCGCGTCGCCGCCACCCAGGCCGTGGTCGCCATCCCCGTTCGTCCTCCTCAGTCCTTCCGCATCGGCAGGCCCATGAGCTGGAGGAGATCCTTCGCCTCCTCGTCAGTCCGGGCCGTGGTCACGAGGGTGATGTTCATCCCGTGCACCTTGTCCACTTTCGCGTAGTTGACTTCCAGGAACACCAGCTGATCTTTGAGACCGAGCGTGTAGTTGCCCCGGCCGTCGAAGGACCGGTTTGGCAAGCCGCGAAAATCGCGGACGCGCGGCAGGGCGACGGTCACCAACCGGTCAAAGAACTCGTACATCCGGACGCCGCGCAGCGTGACGGTGCAGCCGATCGGCATGCCCTCGCGGATCTTGAAGTTCGCGATCGACTTGCGGGCGCGGCGCATGACCGGCTTCTGGCCTGTGATGGCACCCAGCTGCTCCATCGCCGCGTCGAGGATCTTGATGTTCTGGCTGGCCTCGCCGACACCCATGTTGACGACAATCTTGTAGAGGCGGGGCACCGCCATCGAGTTGCGATACCCGCGGCGCTCCATCATCTGGCGCACGATGTCCTTCTTGTACGCCGCCTTCAGCCGGGGGACGTATCCCGCCGGTGTCGCGGCCGCTTCCTGTGCCTGTCGCTGAGCCATGGTGCTCCTACCTGTCCAGAATGCCCTTGCATCGTCCGCAGACGCGGACCTTTTTACCGTCATCCAGCAGTCGGCGCCCGACCCGGGTCGGCTTGCCGCACTCGCTGCAGACCACCATCAGATTGCTGGCGTCCACCGGGGCCTCCCGTTCAAGGATCCCTCCCTTGATGTTGCGCTGCGGGTTCGCCTTGGTGTGCTTCTTCATGAAGTTCACGCCCTCGACAATTGCGCGCCCCTCGCCCTGGAGGATGCGCAGCACCCGTCCCGTGCGACCCCGGCTCTTGCCCGCCAGGACCACGACGGTGTCGTTCTTCTTCAGGTGATGGATGCGCCGTGGCGCCGTCATCGCCATCTCAGATCACCTCCGGGGCCAGCGACACGATCTTCATGAAGTTCCGGTCGCGCAGCTCGCGGGCCACCGGTCCGAAGATGCGCGTGCCGATCGGCTCGCCGGTGTCGTTGATGAGCACCGCGGCGTTCTGGTCGAAGCGGATGTAGGTGCCATCCTTGCGCCTCTGCATCTTGGTCATCCGCACGATCACAGCCTTGACGACCTGGCCCTTCTTGACGTTCCCGTCCGGGATCGCCTCTTTGACGTTGGCCGTGATGATGTCGCCGATCCTCCCGTAGAAGTTGATCGATCGGCCGCGCGTGTGAATGCAGGAGATCCGCTTGGCGCCGGAGTTGTCGGCAACCTCCAGGATCGTCCGCATCTGAATCATGGCGTCTGCTCCCCTGTCCCCGTCCGCGCCGGGCCGTTCGGCTCCGGCCGTTTGCCGCTACTTGGCGGCCTTCTTGAGGATTTCCTTGACCGTCCAACGTTTGTGTCGCGACATCGGGCGCGTCTCCTCGATGCGCACCGCGTCCCCCACCTTGCAGGCGTTCTTCTCGTCGTGCGCCATGAAGCGCGACCGGCGCTTCATGAACTTGCCGTACAGTGGGTGCATGACTCGTCGATCGACCTGGACCACGACCGTCTTGTCCATTTTGTCGCTGACGACGGTCCCCAGCTTCTGCTGCCGGCGCCGTCGTTCCGGCACCGCCTGATCCACCCGGGTCTCCGCCTGCATGTCCTAGCTCTCCTGCGGCGCGGCGGCCGCTTTTTCGTTCAGGATCGTGAGGACCCGCGCCAGTTCCTTGCGGGCCATCCGCATCCGGGCCGGGTTCTCGATCTGGCCGGTGGCCTTCTGGAACCGCAGCTTGAAGATCTGCTCGCGCAGAGTGCCTTCCTGCTGCCGCAGTTCGTCGACCGTCTTGTCCCGGAGTTCCCGGGCCTTCACCTGCGCCATGCTCAGATCCCCCGGTGCACGAATGTCGTCCTGAGGCCAATCTTATGGGACGCCAGCCGGAATGCCTCGCGCGCCACGTCGTTGGTCACCCCCTCCATCTCGAAGAGGATGCGGCCCGGCTTGACGACCGCCACCCAGCCCTCGGGCGCGCCCTTGCCCTTGCCCATGCGGGTTTCGGCCGGCTTCTTGGTCACCGGCTTGTCCGGGAAGATGCGGACCCAGATCTTCCCGCCCCGCTTCACGAACCTGGCAATCGCCACGCGGCCGGCCTCGATCTGCTTGTCGGTGATCCAGCCGGCCTCCAGCACCTTCAGCCCGTAGTCGCCAAAGGCAACCGAGGATCCGCGCCACGCCTTGCCGCAGCGGCGCCCCCTCTGCTGCTTCCGGTACTTGACCTTCTTCGGCATCAACATGGCTGTCGTCCCCCGGCTCCGGCGGGCCCTCGGCCCGGCCCGGCGCCGCGTGTCAAATCTGCGCCAACCCCAGACGGTCCTGCGGGCGCGTCAGTCCCTTCATCTCACCCTTATAGATCCAGCACTTCACGCCAATCTGCCCGAAGGTCGTCCGGGCCTCGGCGAACCCGTAGTCGATATCGGAGCGCAGCGTGTGCAGCGGCAGTTGGCCGTCGAGATACCACTCGGACCGCGCGATCTCCGAACCGCCCAACCGGCCCGAGACGCGCAGCTTGACGCCCTTGGCCCCGAACCGCATCGCCGACTCGATCGCCTTCTTCATCGCCCGGCGGAACGCCACCCGGCGCTCCATCTGCAGGGCCACCGATTCGGCGACCAGCTGGGACTCCAGCTCGGGCTTATGGATCTCCATGATGTTGATGAAGATTTCCCGGGCGGTCTTCTTCTGCAGATCGTCGCGCAGCTTATCGACCTCCGCTCCCTTGCGTCCGATGATGATCCCCGGGCGCGAGGTGTGGATGTTGATCTTCAGCTTGTTGGCGGCGCGCTCGATGTCCACCCGGGCCACGCCGGCGTGCGACAGCCGTTTCTTCAGGTCGCGACGCAGATCGAGATCCTCGTGCAAGAGGTTCGCGTAGTTCTTCTCCGCGTACCAGCGCGACTGCCAGGTGCGGTTGAACCCAATCCGGAACCCGTACGGATGAACTTTCTGGCCCACGCGTCCTCCCGATCGTCCTAGCGGCTCTTCTGCTTCGCCGTTTTCCCGGCCGTCCGCTTCTCCGACTTCGCCCTGCTCTTCGGTCTCTCCGCCGGCCGCCGCGCGGACGGTGCCTTCGCGGTGGCCTCACCGGCCGCCGCCCCCGCCGCTGTCGCACCCGGACGTGCTGTCACGACGGGCGCACGCCCTCCGACCGGCCGCTCGGCCAGCCCGAGGGTGATGTGGCACATCCGCTTCAGGACCTGGAACGCCCGGCCCATCGGGGCCGGCCGGATCCGTTTCAGCGAGGGCCCGCCGTTGACGTAGGCGGTCCGGATGTACAACCGATCCACGTCGATGTCCATCTGCTTCTGGCGCGCGTTGGCGACCGCCGACTCCAGCAGACGGCGGACATCCGTGGCCACCACTTTCTGGGTGTAGCGCAGCACCGAGACCGCCTGGCCGACATCGAGCCCGCGGATCAGGTCCACGACCAGTCGCGCCTTCTGGGCAGACGTCCCCAGATACCTCAGGGTCGCCGTCGCCACATCGTTCCTGGTCTGGTCCAACGTGCCCTCCCGTCCTCTAGGACGTCTTGACCACGCCCGCTGCCGGGGAACCGCCCATTCCCGGACCCGCCGGGGACCTTGCCGAGGTCGCCGCAGCGGCGGAGTCCGCGCGGGAATGTCCGCGGAACGTCCGGGTCGCGGCGAATTCGCCGAGTTTGTGTCCGACCATGTTCTCCGAGATGTACACCGGGATGAACTTCTTCCCGTTGTGCACCGCCAGCGTGTGCCCGACCATGTCCGGGGTGATCGTGGACCGGCGCGACCAGGTCTTCAGGACCTTCTTCTCGAAGCGCCGATTCATCTCATCGATCCGCTTCCGGAGCGGGGCGTCTACGAACGGTCCCTTCTTGATGCTGCGTGCCATGACGACCCTACTTTCTGCGGCGGACGATGTACTTCTGGGTCCGCTTGTTGTTGCGTGTCTTCTTCTCGCGCACACCCCAGGGCGTGCACGGGTGGCGGCCGCCCGAGGTTTTCCCCTCGCCACCGCCCAGCGGGTGGTCGACCGGGTTCATGGCCACGCCCCGGACCGTTGGCCTGATCCCCAGCCAGCGGCTTCTGCCGGCCTTGCCGAACGAGATGTTCTCGTGGTCGGTGTTCCCGACCTGTCCGATGGTTGCCTGGCAGAGTTCGTTGACGCGGCGGATCTCGCCGGACGGCAACTTGATCTGCACCCAGCCCTGATCCCTGGCGAGGAGCTGCGCCTGGGACCCGGCGCTGCGGGCCAACTGCCCGCCGCGGCCCGGCTTGATTTCGATGTTGTGAATCGCCGTGCCGAGGGGGATCTGCTTGAGCGGCAGCGTGTTCCCGATCAGGATGTCGGCCCCGGCGCTGGTCACGATTGTCTGCCCTACCTTGAGTCCGAGGGGCGCCACGATGTACCGCTTCTCGCCGTCACGGTAGTGCACCAGGGCGATACGGGCCGACCGGTTCGGGTCGTACTCGATGGTCGCCACCTTGCCGGGGACCTCGCGCTTGTCACGGCGGAAATCGATCACACGGTACGACCTTTTGTGCCCGCCGCCGTGGTGCCGCACGGCGAGCCGGCCGAGGTTGTTCCGCCCGCCCGTGCGCCGCTTGCCGGAGGTCAGACTCTTCAGCGGGCGGGTCGCGGTCACCTCGTCAAAGGTGGTGACCGACATGAACCGCCGGCTGGGGGTCGTGGGCCTGAACGAACGCATCGGCATCGCCGTCTCCCTCACACCACTTCGAAGTACTCGATCGTCTTCTGGCCGGGGGCCAGCCGCACGTACGCCTTCTTCCAGTCCGGGCGCCGTCCGGTGAACCGGCCAACGCGCTTTTCCTTGCCGCCGACCTGCTGCGTTCGCACGGCGTCCACCTTCACCTTGAAGAGGGTCTCGACGGCCTGCCGGATCTCGACCTTGTTGGCCCGCCGGTGAACGCGAAACGCCAGAATCCCCTGGGTCTCCTTGAGGATCGTCGTCTTCTCCGTGATCAGCGGCGACAGGATGATCTCGTGGACATGTTTCATGGCGCCAGCAACTCCGCAACCCGGCCCGCGGCCGCCTCGGTCAGCACGACCGTGTCGTGCCCGAGAAGATCCACGATGCTGATCGCCGTGCTACGGATCGTCGTGACGCCCGGCAGGTTACGCGCCGCCAGCTCCAGGTTCTGGTTAACGGGTTCGTCCACCAGCAACGCGCTTCCCGCGATTCCGAGCCCGCTCACCATGGCCCGCAGGGCCTTCGTCTTCGGCGTCTCGAGCTCCAGGACCGGCACGACGACCAGCTTGCCGTTCCGCAGTTTCATCGACAGCGCCGACCGCAGCGCCCCCTGCCGCATGCGGCGCGGGAAGCCCCACGTGTAGTCGCGCGGCTGCGGGCCGAAAACCGTGCCGCCTCCCCTCCAGAGCGGCGAACGGATCGACCCGTGGCGCGACCGGCCGGTTTTCTTCTGCTTCCATGGCTTCTTACCGCCGCCGCGGACATCCGAACGGTTCTTGGTCGCGTGCGTCCCCGCCCGCGCGGCCGCCCGGTAAGCCAGCACCGCTTCGTGGATCAACGATCCCTTCAGCGGCGCCGCGAACACGGTGTCCGGGAGATCGAGGTCCCTGATGGCCCGGCCGTCTTTCCCGATGACCTTCACTTTTGCCATGGTCTTACGCCTTCTTCTTCACGGCGGCCTTCGCCGCAGTCTTGGCACCGGCACGCGGAACCGCCTGTTTCTGGACCACCTTGACCCGGATCGGCGCGCGGCTCCTTCGGATCGTGATCCATGCGCCGGTGGCTCCGGGGACCGCGCCGCGCACCAGCACGAGACTGTTCTCGGTGTCCACCCGCACCACCTCGAGGTTCTTGACGGTCACCTGGTCGCCGCCCATCCGCCCGGCCATCCGCATGCCGGGGAAGACGCGCGACGGGAAGGCGGAGGACCCGATCGACCCCGGGGCGCGATGGAACATCGACCCGTGGCTGGCGGCGCCGCCCCGGAAATGGTGGCGCTTCATGACCCCCTGGAACCCCTTCCCCTTGGACACGCCGATGATATCGACGCGGTCCTGCGCCTTGAACAATGACGCCGCGACCGTGTCACCGACCTTGGGATCGTCCCCGCCGCCGATCAAGCGGAACTCCCGGAGCCGGGCCGTCGGCGGCAGCCCCGCCTTGTCGAAATGTCCCTTGAGCGCGCGGTTCGTCCGCTTGGCGCGCGAGGGATCCACGAACCCCAGCTGCACCGCTTCGTACCCGTCGCGCGCCGCGTCACGGCGCTGGACCACCACGCACGGCCCCGCCCGCAGGACGGTGCATGGGATCACACTGCCATCCGCGCCGAACAGCTGGGTCATCGCAACCTTGCGTCCGATCAATCCTTCAACCACGTCGTCCTCAGCGGCGTTCCTTCTCGAACGCCTTAATCTCGACTTCGACCCCGGCGGGCAGGTCGAGTTTCATCAGCGCATCCACGGTCTGTGACGTCGGCTCGAGGATGTCCAGGAGCCGCTTGTGCGTCCTGATCTCGAACTGCTCCCGCGACTTCTTGTCGACGTGCGGCGAGCGGTTCACGGTGAGTTTGTTGATCTTCGTCGGCAACGGGATCGGCCCGGAGATGCGCGCCCCGGTCCTGCGGGCCGTCGCCACGATTTCCGTGGTCGACTGGTCCAGAATCCGGTGGTCGTACGCCTTCAGGCTGATTCGAATCTTCTCGTTGAGCATTCTCTCGACCCCTCGGCCGCGGCCCGCCGCAAAGGCGGGACGCCGGCGTCACCTTCTACTGGACGATCTCCGTGACGGTGCCGGCGCCCACGGTGCGGCCACCCTCACGGATGGCGAAGCGCAACCCCTTGTCCATGGCGATCGGCGTGATCAATTCGACCTGGAGAGCGACGTTGTCTCCCGGCATCACCATCTCC